>JAISIH010000080.1 GCA_031262105.1 Ruminococcus sp.
CGATTTTTACCGCGGTTTTACTCCTGTTTTTAAGCTTGCCTTTCGGCGTTAATGTTAAAGCGGCGCAGAAGGCTTAGTCATAAGAGACCTTAGAATAAGTCCTTCCGCAGCTGACAACGCGGGAGTGACGGGTGAGGCTTACGGGTGCAGTTTCAACAGCGTAAGAATTCAGAGCAATTCGCGTGCAGTAATCGTTTCCGGCGGCAGCGCGGTTTTTGATAACTGTAAATTATCGGGCAGTAGCGGTGTAATAGCAGGCGAAAACCTCGGTATGGCATACATTAAGAATTCGGCTATTGATGTCGCTTTTGCCAGTATAAACAGCGCGGTACATCTTTCAGGCGGAGCATATTTCATCATATCGGATTGCGAGTTTTGGAGCACTAACGAAGGTTTGAAATTGCTTTCATATACCGACACGGACGTAACGGCGAAATTTATAAAATGTGAACTTCCGGCAAATGCGGATTTTAATAACCCCGTAGTTCCGCTTGACGGCGCACAGGGGACTTACAGCGTTATCGCCGTAAACAGAATTACAGGCGGTGTCTTCTCCGAAGATGTTCCGATCCTTACCGACGAAGAAGCACAGTGGGCAGAAGAAGCTATAATAAGCGACATGGGAAAAGCGGCGACACCTTCCAAACCGGAGCCCGAGCCCGAACCTCAACCTCAGCCGGGATATGGCGGCGGTTCGTCTGATAATACCCCCTCCGCGCCGTCTGTACCTGAAATAACGACCCCTACAGTCTACACAAACGCCGAAGTGAACGACGACCACAGTATTAATTCCGCAAAAACCGTAAAAGCGATTGAATTAGCGGCTGCACTTGCAGAGATGTATAATTCGGCGGAAATTGTCGTATATGTAAACGACGATGAAGCCTACGCAACAGAAGCCACGATAAAAAAGCTCAGGTCAACTGCAGGAGACTATAGCTTAACTCTTGTTTTTTCCTCAGGCTTAAGCGTAACAATATATGAGAATACCCGTGCGATTTATTCAAAAATTACCGAAAACCCCGAAGGCGGCGAAGAGCTTTCGGATTATATCGAAGACAAATTGGGCGGGGATGTTATAGACCAGATTGAGTTAGATGAAAATAACGGCTGGGTAAACTTCGGAGAGCAAACAGACACGGAAACTGCCGAATCGCCGCAAGAAGAAATCGTCCTCCCGACTGAAATTGCCTTAGAGGACCCCGAGCCCCCAAAACCCGAAGGACAGATAGAAATACTTAAGCCTGCCCCCGAAGAGCAGATTGAAATACTTAAGACAGATCCCGAAGAAGAGGAAGAAACAATAAAAGAAGAACCCGTGACAATTCACCGGGAAACTATAAGCTGGCGCGAGTGGGAATTAATCAACGACGATTACTACGATTATTACGCACTCGGCTTTGATGCGGCGGCGAATCAGTGGTACCGAAGCCCGGTTACATTCGATAACGGCGTAGCAAGTTTTTCGACATACCGTTCCGGCATTTTCACGATTGCGGGATTTGAGGCGGATTAATTTTAACTTTTACATATCGGAGGAAGTATAGAGCATGGGTGCTATTCTTTCAATTTTAGGAATTATTGTTTTACTTATAATCTATAATCTTATTCGGAATGCAATCATAAACGCCGGGGTTAAGGCAACTCTTAAGGTTACTCATAAAGGTACGATGGAGCTTGCCGAAAAGCTTTCCTCGCAAATGTGGTGCTTTAAGGCAAGAATATCGAAAGAAGTTTTCATAGAGCGGGTTAAGGCGAATTTCCCCGAAAAATTATCGACCTTCGCCGTAAAGGTTAAGTGGCTCTGCCGTCGCGACGGTGACACGCTTGAATTTATCCTCGGTCCGTATAAGCCGCTTCCTGATTATTCCTCGATAAAACACGCTATCGGGAAGATGGTTTTCAGCAATGATTCAGACGGCGGAACTTCGGCACTCTTCGTTTTTACAGATATAAGCGTAGCCTATGGCATATGCCCGTTCGCAAAACAGATGCAAGAGCTCGTAAACGGCTTCGGCGAAACAGTTAAAAGCGCGGATATGAGTGTGACAATGGATGTCATTCCGCGCCCCGGGAGCAAACGATAACGGGCTTTTTAGATTTCGTTTTGGACGAATTTTCCGTATTTAAGCTCATCTTTTAACAGGTCATAGTTATATGCGGAGCTTTCGCTGTAGAGTCCGGATTCGGGGTCGTATAATTTTTCATACAAAACAGAATTAAAGACCGTTCGCATAGCATCCTTTACAGACATTTTTTCTTCTTTTGTCAAGAAGTAAATAATATCGGCGGTTACGCCTTCCATAAGGTATTCCTGCTTAGGATTTATCATTTTAGTCCCTCCGAAAATGTTAAGTAACTGATTGCGCGTTCGGTGTGAAAGGAATACTGGGTAGAAAGTTTTCTGTATCTTAATCCGTAAACGAGCTTCTCACTGTCAATTTGACCTCGTTTATATTCACGGAATAAAAACATTAAATCATCATCAGCGACCGAACCGTATACAAAATCGTATTTGTTATCTTTATTATTGAGCTTATCATTTATGTTACTGCCATAAAGACGATTATTCATAACAAACGTCGCCCAATCATTGTCAGCAGAAGTAAAAATCAAACGATTCAGGCTTTCATCATCAAAAATCCGTTCGTCAAGGTTAAAAACCGAAGTGTGCGCCGTTCCGCCAAATCTGTTTGCGGTTCTTAAAGCCATCAGATTCGCTTGTTCCTTAATCTCGGTAAGGTAAAATCCCCTGCCGAAATCTTTATTCGGTCTGCATTTATTAAGGTCAATTTCGCTTACAACTATATTTGAGCCATGGTAGAGTTCCACTTTATCCCCCCTCCGTTTCTTTGACAAACAACAGTTAAAGTTTCGATTGTATCATCCATACTAAGCGTATGTTCTATTTCATAAAACTTCTCTAAATATTCAATCCCGCCGTAACGAACAAGATAATCACAAGCTTTTGCCTTTTCAATCTTATGGTGTTCGGCAAAGTCCAAAACACATATAAGATAATACTGTATTTCTGAGTATTCTTTTGTTCTCATAAACATAATTCTCACCCCCTCTCATTATACCACCCGAAAATTAATTTGTCAACCTGAAAAACTGCCCCGAAAGAGGGCAGTTTTTTTCATGTGAAAAGCGTTAAGTCGTTGCCCTGCTGTCGCGGCGGCGTCCTACGAAGTTGCTGCCGTCACGTCTGAAGAGCATTGTTATACACCATATCGCCGCGATTCCGACGAGTATATAAACAATTCTCGAAAGCGCAGAGCCTACGCCGAAGATGCTCGATACAAAGTTAAATCCGAATATGCCGATAAG
>JAISIH010000008.1 GCA_031262105.1 Ruminococcus sp.
AGTCTTGCTTCGATTTTTTCGTCTGCAACTTCGATTGAAATTACTTTATCAATCAATACGCCCATCGCTTCAAGTGCTTCCGCTTGGGGGATTGTGCGGGGGAAGCCGTCAAGGATAAAACCGTTTTTGCAGTCGTCTTCCGCAATTCTCTCCTTGAGAATACCGATTACTACATCGTCCGGAACGAGCGCGCCGCTGTCCATAAAGGACTTAGCTTTCAGCCCGATCGGCGTAGCGTTTTTAACTGCCGCTTTGAGAATGTTACCGGTAGAAATCTGCGGAATGCCTATCTCTCTCTCGATAACCTCTGCCTGTGTGCCTTTGCCCGCGCCCGGTGCGCCTAAAAGTATTAAGTTCATACATTTACCTCCAAAAAGCTAACCTAAGCATCTTCATATTATGATTCCCGCCTGTATACTGACGTACACACGCCGGGGGTTATTCAAGGAAGCCGCGGTGGTGACGCATCATCATCTGTGACTGGAGTGTGCGCGCTGTTTCGATAATAACGCTGACAAGGATCAGTACGGTTGTACCGCCCATTGCGACATTCAGTCCCGAAATAAACAGGTTTGAAATAATCGGAATGATAGCGATTACGCCGAGGAAAAACGCGCCTACAACGGTGATTTTGTTCATTACCTTGCGGACATAATCCGCAGTCGGCTTGCCGGGACGAATACCCGGAATACCGCCGTTGCTGTTTCTAAGCTGATTTGAAATCTTCACGGGGTCGTATTGCATCGAAACGTAGAAGAAGTTAAACGCTATAATGAGAATGAAATAAACAATGGCATACCACGGACTGGTGTATTTGAAGAAGTTGATGAAGTCCGCATAGAAATTCTGCCAAAACCCTTCCGGCACAGCGGCAGGGGGCTTGAACATCTCAAGCGTTTGAGGGAGAGCCATAACCGACATCGCGAAGATAATCGGCATAACGCCGCTCATTGCGATTTTTATCGGGAGATAGCTGTTTTGCCCGCCGACTTGTCTGCGCCCGACGGTGCGTTTTGCATAGTGAACCGGAATACGGCGTTCGGACTCGTTCATAAAGACGATGAAGCCCATCATTCCGATAAAGAACACGAATACGAAGAAGACGGCGATAAAAAGTGTCGGCTGTGCAGCTGCTGCTTTGAACATATTGATTATGGTTGACGGTCCTCTTGAAACGATACCGGCGAAGAGGAGGATTGAGATACCCTGCCCGATGCCTTTTTCCGTAATCTGGTTGCCCATCCAAGAGATGATTTGCGCACCCGCCGTGAAGGTCAGTATGATGGCGATTGCGGTAAAAACACCTGCAAAACCGGTTGTGAACTGGATTGCGCCGAGGCCCCTAACCGTTACATAATAAGCATAGCTCATTGCAAGCGCTATACCCAGAGATACGAAATTCGTAATTTTCTGGATTTTTTTCTGACCTGTTTCGCCCTCTTTTTGAAGACTTTCAAGGAAGGGAAGCGCGTAAGTCAGAAGCTGCATAACGATTGATGCGTTGATATAAGGCTGATAGGACAGCGCAAAGAATGAACCCTGCGAAAGCGCGCCGCCTGAGAACGTATCCATAATATTCATTATGGAACCGCTGCCCTCGATAAGCCCTGAAAGAGCTGCCGGATCAAGGAAGGGAACAGGCACATAACAGCCCATTCTGAAAACCAGCACCATTGTAAGTGTGAAAATAATTTTACGTCTTAGTTCCGGCATCGCGAAAGCGTTGCGAATTGCATTAAACAACTCAAACCACCTCTGCTTTCCCGCCCGCCTTTTCGATTTTTTCCTTTGCGGAAGCGGAATAAGCGTCAAGCTTGCAGTTTATCTTTTTTGTAAGCTCGCCGTTTCCGAGTACTTTAACGCAACATTCATTGCTTCTGATCATTCTTGTAGCTTTGAGAAGCTCGATGTCAACATCCGTACCCTCTGTAAATTTCTCAAGGTCGGAAAGGTTAATTACCGCGCACTTGCAGTTAAATATATTATTAAAACCGCGTTTGGGGATACGTCTCATAAGAGGCATCTGTCCGCCCTCAAAACCCGGGCGAACTCCGCCGCCGCTGCGCGCATTTTGTCCTTTATGCCCCTTGCCGGACGTCTTGCCCCAACCGGAGCCGTGACCTCTGCCGATACGCTTTACTTCGCGTGTCGAACCGACGGGCGCACTTAATTCGTGAAGCTGCATAATAGCCTCCTTGTATTTTTGCATTGTAGGGGCGCGCATTGCGCGCCCGCGGAATACCGAAAATGCGAAATTTTCGTCCGCGTGAAGATAAGTTTTGTTCTGCTTTCGTTTTTTTGTGCGGGAGCGCAATGCGCTCCCCTACAAAGGCTTACTCTGTAACTTGTATAAGGTGTGAAATAACCTTAATTTTGCCTTGTGTAGCGGCATTATCCGGCTGTTCGGTAACATCGCCGATTTTGCGAAGCCCGAGGGAATGCGCTGTAGCGATCTGTTTTTTCAGTCTGCCGGAGATGCTCTTTATAAGTTTAATTTTCAAAACAGTCACCTCAGTTCAGTATTTCTTTAACGGATTTTTGACGAAGTTGCGCAACCTGTTTAGCGGAACGCAGTCTTGTTAAACCGTTAATCGTAGCTCTTACCACATTACAGGGGTTATTACTGCGAATACATTTTGTTCTGATGTCGCGGATGCCTGCAAGCTCAACAACCGAGCGGACAGCACCGCCTGCGATAACGCCTGTACCGGGAGCGGCGGGTTTGAGAAGAACCCTTCCCGCACCGAATTCGCCCACGATTTCGTGGGGTATCGTTGTACCGCGGAGGCTGATTTTAACAAGGTTTTTCTTAGCGTCTTCAATTCCTTTGCGGATAGCGTCGGGAACTTCTCCCGATTTACCGATCCCAAAGCCGATAACGCCGTCGCCGTTGCCGACAACTACGAGTGCGGCAAATTTGAAGATACGTCCGCCTTTAACGGTCTTAGAAACGCGGTTAATTGCAACCACTTTTTCTTCAAGCTCATAATCGGATGCATCAAGCATATCTCTTATCAATTTCTTTTTCCCCCTTTTCCTTAAAACTGAAGTCCTGCGGCGCGTGCGCCTTCGGCAACTGCTGCAACTCTTCCGTGGAAAAGGAAGCCTGCGCGGTCGAATACTACGTTTGTAATGCTCTTCTCAAGAGCGCGTTTTGCCACTGTTTCGCCGACTTTTTTAGCCGCCTCGACATTTCCGCCTGCGCCGAATCCTTTTTCAAGCGAGGAAGCAGAAGCAAGCGTTTTCCCCGAAAGGTCGTCGATTATCTGCGCATAGATGTGCTTTGCACTTCTGAAAACTGCGAGACGCGGACGAATATCTGTACCGCGGATTTTAGAGCGAACGCGGAGTCTGCGCTTTGCCCGCGCCGATTTGCGGTCAATAAGTTTAACCATTTTTTATTTCTCCTTAATTTGTATAGTAGCACGTGTAAACACTGCTGTCCCATACATAATAGAGTTGTTTTTTTGTAGGGGAGCGCACTGCGCTCCCGCGGCATTTTTTGAAGCTGTCCGAATTAACGATGTAAATCTACGCCGCTTTACTTCTTGCCTTTTCCGGCTTTACCCTCTTTGCGGATAATGCGTTCGCCTGTGTAGCGGATGCCTTTTCCTTTATAGGGTTCGGGCGGTTTGATTTCGCGGACTTCCGCCGCAAATTGCCCGACTTTTTGTTTGTCGATACCGCTTATCACCAGTTTATTCTGTGCGGGAACGTCGATTTTTATATCGGCGTTTTCCGAAATCGTAACCTGATGTGAGAAACCGAGAGTGAGAACAACGTTTGCCCCCTGTTTAACGGCACGATAACCGATACCCTCAATATCAAGCGATTTTGTGTAGCCGGTTGTGACGCCTGTTACCATATTCGATATAAGCGATCTTGTGAGACCGTGCAGTGCGCGGTTTTCTTTTTCGTCATTCGGGCGCGTAACGGTTAAAACGTTACCGTCAATCGCTATGCCCAAATTCTTGCTGAAAGTCTGCGAAAGTGTACCTTTCGGACCCTTCACCGTTACAGACGAACCGTCGATTTTAATCTCAACGCCGTCGGGTACGGTTACGGGCTTTCTGCCTATTCTTGA
>JAISIH010000024.1 GCA_031262105.1 Ruminococcus sp.
TACATTTTTAAAAAGATTTTAATAATTTACAAAAAAATAAATTAACCCCGATATTTTCAGAAAAGTTTTAATCATTCTCTAAAAATCCAAAAATAAAGCTCCTGACATTTTCAGAAAGATTTTAATAATTTACAAAAAAATAATTAAACCAAACATTTTCAGAAAAAAAAATTATTTATTAAAAAATGCCGCTCACGCCTCAAAACAACATTACAGGAATAATATACCATGCAAACTCTCGATACCATTGCCGCAATATCCACGCCGATAGGTTACGGCGGGATTGCCGTTATCCGCATTTCCGGCGATAACGCGCTTGCCGCCGCCGATACGCTCTTTTCGGGCATATCCCGCATCGACCCGCCGTCTTCTTGGGCGGGCTATTCTTGTGCTTACGGGAAAATATTATACAAAGACGCAGTTTTAGATGAATGTATACTAACTGTTTATAAAGCCCCCCGCTCATACACCGGGGAAGACGTCGTCGAAATCTCCTGCCATGGCGGGGTTTTTTCCGCCGGGGAGATACTCCGCGCCGTCTATTCTTTAGGCGTCCGCCCCGCCCACGCCGGGGAGTTCACCGAGCGGGCTTTCCTTAACGGCAAGACTACCCTCACGCAAGCCGAAGCCGTTATGGATATTATTTCCGCGAAGGGCAAAGCCGAGCTTCGTTCCGCTCTGAAAGTCCGCGACGGTGCCGTCTATAAGCGGATTAAAATTGTTTCGGAAAAGCTTGTGGGGCTTCTTGCCGCGCTTGCCGTCTGGGCGGATTATCCCGACGACGAGGATATTGATTTACTTGCTGGCGAATCGTTTAATAATATACAAAATGTAATAAGCAATGCGGAGCAGAACTTATCCGCGTTGACGGAAGGTTTCGCTTTCGGGCAGCTTATCAAAGCGGGAATCCCGCTCGTTATCGCGGGGAAGCCGAATGTCGGGAAAAGCTCGATAATGAACGTCCTGTCGGGGACGAGCCGCAGTATCGTGACTGATATTCCCGGGACAACGCGCGATATTATCGAAAATGAAATAAGAATCGGAGATTATACTTTCCGTATATTTGACACCGCCGGAATCCACGAGACAAAAGACGTTATCGAGCAGACAGGAACGGACCTTGCGAAAGAAAAAATCGCCGAAGCGGAGATAATTTTAGCAGTTTTCGACAGCTCTATGCCGCTTGATGAGGCGGACGAAGAAATAATCCGGCTGACTGCGGGGGACAGGGCGATTGCCGTTTTGAACAAGTCGGACATTGCGGGGGCGGCTGACTTCTCGGGCATTTTATCGAAGTATAAAAAAACCGTTAGCCTTTCGGCGAAGACGGGGGCGGGTTTTGAGAAGCTTACGGAGTTTTTGACCGAATTGCCGGAGATAAAAGCCGTGGCAGGCGCGGAAATTATCCTTAATGACAGACAGAACGCCGCCGCCGCCGCCGCTTTGGGATTTTTGCGCGAAGCGAAAACCGCCGCCGCTGGTGAAATCCCGCTTGACGCGCTGACAATCCTCATTAACGCCGCCTTAGAAAAGCTTTTGGAGCTGACAGGGGAATCGGCAGAAGCGGCAGTAACAAGGTCGGTTTTCGACAATTTCTGCGTGGGCAAGTAAAACAACAGCGCTTTAAAGCGGCGAAATATGAGTGTGTTTGTTCGTTAGAGACGTTGATAGCGCTTTAAAGCGTTGAGTGAAAGATGTTAAATCGAAATAGCTAAAATCCGTATAGAAAGCAAATTTCTATACGGATTGTTGTTTTCTGTGAACTCGGTAAAATGATTTGACGAAATTCTCTGGGAAGGGGGGTTTGGGGGGAAAGCCTTCTCTTTAGAGAAGGTTTCCCCCCAACGCGTCCCAATAATACCCCCAACGTACCCCTTAGCCCCCGGCGGCGGCGGGTTCGGAGACTATGTCGGGTTGACCGGGGATTGTGGTAACGTCGGTGGCGGGGGTACCTGCGTAGGTACCGTTTTCGGTTTGGACTGGGGTTGTGACGTAGGTGCCGTTTTCGGAGACGGCAGTGGGGTAGGTTGAACCTGTGGTTGTTACGTTGCCGGTGGTGCCTTCGGGCTTGCTCTGGGCGGCGTTACAGCCGACGAGGGCTATTGATAGAACTAAAGCTGAAATAATTGCAGCTGATTTTTTCATTTGGTAAAAACTCCTTGTGGCGACAAGGACGGGGTTGTCGGGAACTGTTAATATTTTATTGCTAAACATTGAAACGGAAGTGAACGACATCGCCGTCTTTTACGACGTAGTCTTTGCCTTCGAGGCGGAGGAGCCCTTTTTCGCGGGCGGAGGCTATGCTGCCGCAATTCTTTAGATCCTCGAACGCGACGACTTCGGCGCGGATAAAGCCGCGTTCAAAGTCTGTGTGGATTTTGCCGGCGGCTTGGGGTGCTTTTGTGCCGTTTGTGATAGTCCAAGCGCGACATTCGTCTTCGCCGGCGGTGAGGTAAGAAATCTGCCCGAGGGTTTCGTAACCGATTTTTATAATGCGTTCGAGACCTGTATTTTCCATATTAAGCTCGTCGAGGAAAAGCATCTTGTCTTCCGGGTCCATGCCGCTGATTTCGGCTTCGATTTCGGCGCAGATTGGGAGTATTACTGCGTTTTCGGCTTCCGCTATTAGCTTAACCGCGTTGTAGTAATCGTTGTCCGAGAATTTTCCGATTTCATCGTCGGACATATTCGCGGCGTAGATTACCGGCTTTGCGGAGAGGAGCGGGGTTGTCTTGTAAAAATCCGCATCGAGACTACCGAAACTGCGGGCAGTTTTTCCCTCTTCGAGATGGGATTTTAAGGCTTCTAAAGTTTCAAGCTCGCCGGCGGCTTTTTTGTCACCCTTGAGGAGCTTTTTAACGCGGTCGATACGCCGCTCGAGCATTTCTATATCGGCAAAAATGAGTTCAAGGTTTATCGTTTCAATGTCCCGTCCGGGATTAATATTCCCGTCGACGTGAATAATATCCGTGTTGTCGAAACATCTCACAACGTGGACTATTGCGTCGGTTTCGCGGATATCGGCAAGGAATTTATTTCCAAGCCCCTCGCCTTTCGACGCGCCTTTCACAAGCCCGGCAATGTCAACGAATTCGAGGGAAGCGGGCGTAAACTTCGCGGGGTGATACATTTCGCGAAGGTAATCGAGGCGCGAGTCGGGTACGGAAACAATTCCCACATTCGGCTCAATTGTGCAGAACGGGTAGTTTGCGGAGGCTGCTCCGGCGTTTGTTAACGCGTTAAAAAGGGTGCTTTTGCCAACATTAGGAAGTCCAACCATGCCAAGTTTCATAAAAAATCACTTTCTATAGCCTGTAATATTTTACCTTAAAGAGACTCTCTTTCTATAATTCTAAACGGTAATTTTATGTGCTTTGTGTTAACAGAATTTTCCGAGCGGCGGGAGATTAACTTCTCGATAACGGTGTGTCCGATGTCGTAGGAAGGTTGCGAAACCGTGGTTATTCCCGGCGTAATCATTCCCGAAAGCTGTATGTCGTCAAATCCCATAACCTTGAAATATTGCCCTCCGCGAGCGTTATCAATCGTGTAACTTTTTAATATTGCGGCGGCGAGTAAGTCCGATATGCAAAATATTGCGGTCGGGGGGTCGATAAGCCGCGCAAAGTACCTATAGGCGGCAGTTCCCGACTCGTAGGCGTATGAACCCATGAAGACATATTCTTCGCGGTATGTAATTTCGGCGTCGGAAAGTGCCTTTTCGTAACCGTTTTTCCGGTCAACCGCCGAAACAGCGGTGCCGGCGGCGGTGACAAGCCCGATTTTCCGATGCCCCTTCTTTATAATAAGCGAAACGGCGGCGTATGCGGCTTCCTCGTCGTCAACCGTCACGGTTAAGACGTCCGCGCCGGGGATCCGTTCGCAGGCGAGGGCAAGGTTAAAATTCGCGGCGTAGGTGTTAAGTTCTGCCGGGGTCATCTTTGTTCCGAGGAGTACCGCCGCATCGACGATCTTGTTTTCAAGCATGGAGAGGAGACGCCGTTCGGCAGCTGTGCTGTCGCCGGAAACGCCGATTAGCAGGTCGTAGCCGTGGGAAGCCGCCGCGTCCTGCATACCCATAAGCACGTCGTTATAAAAGCTGTGTCCGGCTGTGGGAATAATTGCAAGAAGAATCTTCGTCTCCGACTTGCGAAGCCCCCGCCCGAGAAAATTCGGCGAATAGCCAAGCTCCTTAATTGCGTTATTAATCCGCTCTGCCGCTTCCGGCGCAACATAAGTTGTCCCGTTAAGCACGCGTGAGACGGTTGCAACAGAGACACCGGCGCGTTCCGCGACCTCTTTCATTGTGACTGCCATTTTTTAACACCCCTAAAATCAGAGTATCTTTTCATCTTCGCGCAAAGTCCGAAGTTTAATCCTTTTGTGAACGCTTCGCCTGTTAACCTTTTCGGGCAGGAAGAAATTAAGGCAACATAAAATAAGGATAAATATGCTGACGAATATGGACGGATAGTGGTTCCCGGCGATTTTTTCCGTGACCCAATAGGGCATAAAGCCCTCCGAAAGGCTGTTCAGATAAGAAAGCGTGTGGATATAACCGACGCTCCCGATAATGTCAATCACGGCGGGGATGAAGCTTAGCTTAAAGATTGTCAAAATATAGGCGATAGCAAGAAGCGGAGCTGCAACAAGAAGCCCATAAGCACCCTCGGTATAGATCGGATTTTCATTCTGAAAGAAGCCGACCGCCCCCAGTACGTTTATTACAACGCCGAAAAAGAGGGTCATAGCCCCGGTTAAAATCAGGAGAATTATGCGAAGCAGTTTCAAACTAAAACCTCGTTTGTATCGGATATAAAAATAATAACACAAATTTTTTCAAATGTCAAATATTTTCGCAAAAATTACTTGCAAACGTTTTCGTTTTGTGCTATAATAGACTTATCTAATTGTCGATAAAATTTTAAGGTATAAAAATGAAACGAAAAAAAAGTGCCGGAATTCTCGTCCGCGTGTTAATTATAATTGTTCTTGCCGTTTTAATCGGCGGCGTCTTGATCTTCAACTTCTTTTTTAAGACGGACGGAACGCCGAGTTCGGTTTTCGGGATATATTTTTTAAGGACAAACGAAGTCTATATGGAGACGGAGATTATGCCCGGGGATATGGTTATCGCGCTTGAGACCGACCCTGCGGACATTAAGCCGCAGGACGCCGTTATCGCGAAGTTCGACGAGCGGATTACGATTATCCGCGTAATTGACGTAATCCCCGGCGAGACTGCGCCGACATTCCTTGTGAAATACGATACGGTTGACGAGTCGAAGGCGTTTAACATCGACGCAGACAAGATTGTAGCCGTCGCGAAGTATAAAGACCCTATCATGGGGCAGCTTTTGGGGGTTGCAACCTCCGTCCCGGGGATAATTATCGCGGTAATAATTCCGCTTACGCTTATCATAATTTACCAGATTGCGAGATTTGCCAGAGAGCGAAGCGATGAAGAAGAGGACGAAAAGCCCGAACGCGAACGCACCGAGGAACTCACCGAGATTATGTCGGAACGCCCATTGGAGCAAGGCTCAATGCGCCTTTCCGGCTTCACGGCAGAGCTTGAGAAGATGAATGCCCCCGAAAAGCCGCGAACCGAGCGAAAGCTCATGGTTGACGAACGCGGCAGGGCAGGAATTGCGGAAACTATCCGCACCGATAACACCACAAGCGACGCCACACGACAGATTGCAATCGGCGCGTATACAAAAAACACCCCGCCGCCCGAACCGCAAAGTAAAACAAGCAACCCTTACGGAGACAAGCCCCGCTTCGCAAGCCGAATCGGTTATCCCGACGAAAAAAACAACACGCCCGTTCTCTTTATCCCCCCCGAGGAGCAGAACGCCGAGCTTAAAAAAACCCGCATAGACGACCTCGTCCGCGACAACGAGCGGGCAGACAACGCCGCGCGAAGCATCCTCCGCCCGAAACCCGCAAGCGTTATCCCCGAAGAGGTTACGCGCCTGCAACAGAACGCGCCGCAAACCCCGAACAGAACAGGCTTTGAAGACACCGTCCGCGAATATTATTCCGCAAGAACACCGGCAACCCCCGAGGAGAGCGGTTTCGCAGAACCCGCCGCAACAATCCCCGAAGGCGCGGTTGTCCCGAAAGAGCGGATTGCCCCGGTTAGGCGCAAAAAACAGAGCAGTACCGTTGACGAACTGATGAAGCTGATTGACGACCAAACAACAAAGAAAAGATAACTATTTAACGTCCCCGATTAAAGGAGATTATACTATGAGACTGATTACCCGTTCCGATTTTGACGGTCTTGCCTGTGCTGCGCTTCTTAAAGATGCGGGAGTGATTGATTCGTGGAAATTTGCCCACCCGAAAGACCTTCAGGACGGGCTTGTCGAGGTTTTGCCGACCGATTGCCTCGCGAATGTACCGTATGTTAAGGGCTGCGGGCTCTGGTTTGACCACCACTCGAGCGAATTTGAAAGAAACCAGCTTAAGGGGCAATATGTGGGCGAATCCCGCATCGCGCCGTCCTGCGCAAGGATTGTTTACGAATATTACGGCGGCAGAGACCGCTTCGGCGAATATTATGACGACATAATGGTTGCGGTCGATAAGGTTGACTCCGGCGGCTTAACCCGCGACGAAGTTCTCTCTCCCGAGGGCTGGATTTTAATCGGCTTCCTGATGGACCCGAGAACAGGGCTTGGAAGATGGCGGAAGTTCACCATTTCAAATTATCAATTAATGGAAAAACTCATCGACTGTGTACGCACAATGTCAACCGACGAAATCCTCGCGATGCCCGACGTCAAGGAGCGGATTGATACATACTATGAACAGACGGAAAATTTCAAAGAGATGGTTGCCGCCCACACGGTTATCGAAAGAGACGTTATAATAACCGACCTGCGCGGGGTTGACCCGATTTATTCCGGCAACCGCTTCCTTATCTACAGCCTATATCCGGAGCAGAATATCTCCGCTTGGATCGTTTCGGGCAAAGGCGGCGCGGGCTGTTCTGCGGCTGTCGGCTATTCGATATTAAACCGCACCTCCGATGTTAACGTCGGCAGACTTATGTTAAAATACGGCGGCGGCGGGCATAAGGCGGTCGGAACCTGCCAGTTCACCGACGAAAACATGGCGGAAGAGCTTCCGAAGATGCTTTACGAACTCGTTAACTATAAGGAACTTTATGCAAATACCGAAATTTAGGTAAGATTATTGAACACGAAATACCATGTAATCATTGCGGGAGCGGGCGTTGCCGGGCTTTATTCGGCACTCTGCCTGCCCGAAGACGTAACCGTGCTTCTTCTGTCAAAACAAAAACTTGATGTCTGCAATTCAACCCTTGCGCAAGGCGGAATTGCGGCGGTTTATAACCCCCCCGACGACGACAGCTTCAACCTCCATTATCACGACAGCCTACGCGCCGGCGGTTTTAAAAACAACCCCGAAACGCTCTGGAAGCTTGTCTCAGACGCCCCCCGCGACATTGAGCGGGTTATCGGCTTCGGCGTCGATTTCGACAAGGACACCGAGGGCAACTACCACCGCACCTTAGAGGGCGGGCATTGCCGGCGCCGGATTTTCCATTATAAGGACAGCTCCGGCAACGAGGTAACAAGCCGCCTTCGCGAACAGGTTTTGGCGCGGCGAAATATTACCGTTATGCCTGAGGCTGAACTCTGTAACCTAAAGTGTACGCACACCGGCTTCTCGGCGGATGTGCTGTTTGTCGGCGATACAGCAGGCGGCGGCGCGGCTTCGGGCGGCATTATTCCCGCAAATTTACAGGGCGGACACCACGAGACTTTCGATTGCGCCTATTTTATCCTTGCCACAGGCGGAATCGGGCGTGTTTTTGAACGCACCACAAACGCCTCAATCGCAACCGGCGACGGCATCTGCATTGCCTACGAACTCGGCGCGAAGATAAAAAACCTCTCCTATATCCAGTTCCACCCAACGGCATTTTATGACCGGGGCGGCGTTGACAATGGCGGCGCGGCAAAGCCCGGACTGCGCGAATGTTTCCTTATTTCCGAGTCTGTCAGGGGCGAGGGAGCATACCTTATAAATCGCGACGGGCGGCGTTTTATGGCGGATTACGACCCGGAGCGGATGGAGCTTGCCCCGCGAGACGTTGTCTCACACGCGATTATATCGGAGGCGAAAAAGCTTTCTTCCGATGAATTTTATCTCGACATAAGCCACAAGCCCGCCGATTTTATCCGCGAGCATTTCCCCGCGATAAACAAATTCCTGCTCTCAAAGGGCATCGACATGACGACCGACAAAATTCCAATATATCCCTGCCACCACTATCTTATGGGGGGCATAAACGTTGACGTAACCGGGCAGACGTCCGTCAACCGCCTTTACGCCTGCGGCGAATGTGCCCACACCGGCGTTCACGGGCAGAATCGCCTTGCCTCAAACAGCCTTATCGAAGCCCTCGTTTTCGGGCGGTCTTGTGCCGAACAGATTACAAAACGCCTTCGCGAAAAGCCCGTCAACCCGGAGAAACTCGCGAGTTATCGCTTCCTGCGCCGATATGACGCAAAGCCTATCCCTGTCGGACTTCGCACGAAAATCCGCCGAATTATGCAGAACGCCTGTTTCGTTTTCCCGGACATGGCGGAGGTTAAGCGCGGTCTGCCGGAGGTTACAAGGATTAAAGAGGACCTCGAAAACGGGAACTATATCGTTGACGCAAACTACGTCGAAGCGAAGTCTCTCGCCACCGTCGCTTACCTTATTTTACGAGAAATTATATAAATTTATATTAAATGCACAATTTAATAACATTTTATACTTTATTTTTTATTCATTTTGTGATATAATTAATAATGTATAAATAAAGCGGAAGTTATGAGGGAAAAGTCATGAATATCGCGCTTATCGCGCATGATGCGAAAAAGGAGCTGTTGGTGCAGTTTTGCCTTGCATACAGCGGCATTTTAGAGAAGCACACCCTATGCGCGACTGCCGGAACAGGAAACCTTATAGTACAAAAAACCGGTCTGACAGTCCAGCCCTTTCTCCCGGGGGCTTCGGGCGGGGCGCAACAGATCGGCGCAATGATTAGCTGCGGCGAAATCGACCTGCTGCTCTTTTTCAGAAACCCGATTTCAAGGCAGAAAAACGACCCGGACGAATCGGACATCTTAAGGCTTTGCGACTCCCACAATATCCCTGTCGCAACAAATATCGCAACCGCCGAGGCGTTAATCCTCGCCCTACAGCGCGGCGACCTCGACTGGCGCCAAGGCACAAAAGGCACCCCCGCCGACATTGTAGAGCTTCTCTCAGACAATTTTTAACCGCGGCGACCACACACAACCCAAATTTCTGTAATCTGTATTCTGTATTCTGTAATCTGTATTCGGAGTTTTTATGATACAACGACCTAAGGGTACGGAGGATATACTGCCCTTTGATGTTTATAAATGGCAATACGTGGAAAAAACGCTTGCCGAACTTGCCGCGCGATACGGTTTTAATGAGATGCGCTTCCCGGTGTTTGAATATACCGAGCTTTTTGCGCGTTCCGACGGCGAATCCTCCGATATTGTCGGAAAAGAGATGTATACCTTCAACGACCGCGGCGGCAGAAGCATAACCCTTCGCCCAGAAGGCACAGCCGGAGCAGTCAGGGCTGCCATCCAAAACGGGCTTCTTTCCGGAAACTTCCCTCTGCCGCAAAAAATATGGTATAATATAACAGCATACCGCTACGAAAACGTCCAGAAAGGGCGTCTGCGCGAGTTTCATCAGTTCGGCGCGGAGGTTTTCGGAAGCGAATCGCCTTATGCCGATGCGGAACTTATTTCATTTGCTTCACAGATTTTCAAAAATTTAGGGCTTCGCGATATAAATCTTGAAATAAATTCCATTGGTTGTTCAAAATGCCGAGATAATTACGCCGAAGCTTTACGCGAATATTTCGGGCAGTTTGATGAACTTTGCGACACCTGTAAAACACGCTTGAAAATCAATCCCATGCGTATTTTAGACTGCAAAAGCCCTGTCTGTAAGAAGATAGCGGAAGATGCACCGATAATTTTAGATTACATTTGTGATGAATGTAAAAATCACTTTGACGATTTAAAGTCTATTCTCGGTCTGCTTGGTGTAGACTATACGGTCAATCCGCGTATAGTCCGCGGGCTGGATTATTATACAAAAACGGTTTTTGAATTTATTGCAAACGGCGTAGGCACGCAAGGCACAGTCCTCGGCGGCGGGCGTTATGATGGTTTGGTCGAAGAGATCGGCGGCAAGCACACACCTGCTCTCGGCTTTGCTATGGGAATTGAAAGATTGCTCCTTGCGATGACAGAACAAGGCATATCGGTTTCCCAAAGCGGCGGCACCGAATATTATATCGGTGACACAGGCGGCAAAAAAGAGCATGAGATGGCAATGCTAACAGCTTCAATTCTGCGAGTAAACCATTGTACTGTGCAAACGAATGTAACCGAAAAAAGCGTAAAGGCACAGATGAAATACGCCGACAAAATAGGGGCGAAATTCGCCGGTATTATCGGCGAATCCGAATTAGCCTCCGGACAGATTAAGCTAAAAAACATGAAGACCGGCGAAGAAGTTATCAAGAATTTTAAAGGAACTGATTTTAAATGGCTGATACAATGGGTAAAATGAAGCGTTCCTGTTATTGCGGGGAAGTAAAAAATATCGGCGACACCGTTACCATCGGCGGCTTTGTGAGAAAATCGCGGCGGCTCGGCAACCTTATCTTTATCGACCTTCGCGACCGTACAGGCATCGTCCAGCTTGCTTTCGACGAAAGCACCCCGCGCGACGTCTTCGACAAGGCGGAGGGCTGCCGCTCCGAATTCGTCCTCATGGCGAGCGGAACCATTCGCGCCCGCGAAAAGGCGAACCCCGATATTCCCACCGGGGCTGTTGAAATCGCCGTTCACGAGCTGAAAATACTGTCCAAGGCGGAGACGCCGCCTTTTGAGATTGTTGACGACAGCAACGCGAATGAGGAACTTCGCTTAAAATACCGCTATCTCGACCTTCGCCGCAGTGTTCTGCAAAAAAACATGATAACGCGCGGTAAGATTACAAAAATTGCCAGAGATTATTTCTACGAGAACGGGTTTTTGGAGCTTGACACGCCCTGCCTCATGAAATCGACCCCCGAGGGCGCGAGGGATTATCTCGTTCCGTCGCGAATTCACCCCGGCGAATTTTACGCCCTGCCCCAATCGCCGCAGATTTATAAGCAGCTCTGCATGATTTCGGGGTTTGACAGATATATCCAAATAGCAAAATGTTTCCGCGACGAGGATCTTCGCGCAGACCGCCAGCCCGAATTCATGCAGATCGACCTTGAGATGAGTTTTGTGGACGTTGACGACATTTTGGAGGTTGCCGAGGGCTTTATCGCAAGGCTTTTTGATGAGGTTTTGGCGGTAAATATTCCCACGCCGCTCCCGCGAATGACCTTTACGGAAGCGATGGAGAATTACGGCTCAGACAAGCCCGACACCCGTTTCGGCAACAAAATTGCCGACCTTACCGATGTTTGCAAAAACACCGAATTTGTAGTTTTTAACAGTGCGATTACCGACGGCGGGGCGATTAAGGCAATAAATGTAAAAAACGCCGCCGCTGTATATACCCGCAAGGAGATGGACAAACTCACCCTTTACGCAAAGGGTATCGGCGCGGGCGGCTTACCTTATATAAGATGGGCGGAAGATGCCCCGAACTGCTCCTTCGCGAAATTTCTCCCCGAGGGGAAACTTGACGAGATTTTGGCAGCTGTGAACGCCGAAAAGGGCGACGTTATCCTCTTTGCGGCGGGGAAACCCGGGAAAATCCTACCTCTCTTGGGTTCGCTCCGAAGCGTTACCGCCGCGAAGCTTGGCATTATTCCCGATGGGTTTAACTTCCTTTGGGTTGTTGATTTTCCATTTTTTGAATTTAACGAAGAAACCGGCGGTTGGGACGCCATGCACCACCCTTTCACAATGCCGAAAGATGAGTGCTTGGAGTTCCTTGAAACCGCGCCTGAAAAGGTTTTCGCGAAGGCTTTCGACCTTGTTGTGAACGGGACGGAGCTGTCTTCCGGCTCTATGCGCATAACCGATTTTGAACTGCAACAGAAGATGTTCAAACTCTTGGGGCTAACACCCGAGGAAATCGCCGCGAAGTTCGGCTTCCTCGTTGACGCCTACAGGTACGGCTCGCCCCCGCACGGCGGCATGGGAATCGGGCTTGACCGCCTCGCGATGATTGTTTGCGGCGCGGACAGCCTCCGGGACGTAACCGCTTTCCCGAAGGTGCAAAACGCCTCCGAACTCATGAGCGGCTGCCCGTCGCCGGTTGACGCCGAAAGCCTCGACATCTTGGGAATCGCGCTGAAATGAGTATCGGCACATTAAACGAAAAGTCCGTTCACGCCTACCTTAAAAAGCGTTTCGAGGAACACACCGACTCTCATGAAATCAAGGTTGGGCGGTACGTCGCCGACATTGTCGGGGAGCATGGCATAATCGAAATCCAGACCGGCGCGTTCGAGAAGCTTAACAAAAAGCTTGAAGCGTTCCTCGCGGCAACAGAAGTAACTGTGGTTTACCCCGTTATCGTCAAAACCACCATTATAAACGCCGAAACCGGCAGACGTTACAGTTCACCGAAAAAGCAAAACATCTATAGTTTCCTTAACGAAGCGTATAAAATCCGCGAACATCTACAAAATGTTAACCTAAAATTCATCTTGGTTTTATTGACGGTGACGGAAATACGCTCCGGCAAGGGCAGAACGGCTGTTAAAATAAGTAAAACGCCTGAGGGTATCCTTGAAGAAATTAGGCTAAACGAACTGTCGGATTGGCATATTTTCACAGATAGTCTCCCGGAAACGTTTACGCAAGCGGACTTCTTCAGCCATACGAAGCTGAACAGAAGAGACGCGTGGTGCGGGCTTACGGCACTTATTTCCGCCGGTTTGATAAACGAAATCGGCAAGAAAGGCAACACTAAGCTTTACCGAATATGTTAATTTTAGCCTCAAACTCCCCGCGCCGAAAAGAGCTGCTAAGGCTTATCACGAGCGATTTTGAAGTTATCCCTGCCGAAGTAGACGAATCTGTCCCTGAGGGGGTTAAAACCACAGAAGCGGCGGAATTTCTTGCGGTTAAAAAGTGCTTGGACGTTGCGAAAAAATATCCGACAGCTACAGTAATCGGGAGCGACACCGTCGTCATAAAGGGCGGCGAGCTTTTGGGGAAGCCGACGGATGCGGCAGACGCGGCGCGAATGTTAAAACTGCTCTCGGACAGCACCCATTCGGTCTACACCGGGGTTTGCATCAGCGACAGGGGCAGGACGCTAAGCTTCACCGAGCGGACGGACGTCACCTTCGCGAATATTCCCGAGCGGCTTCTTGACGCGTACATTAAATCCGGCAGTCCCCTCGACAAAGCCGGCGGATACGGCATTCAGGACGACTTGGTTAGGCTTTTTCTGACGCGAATTGACGGCAATTACGACTCTGTGATGGGGCTTCCTGTCGCTGCACTCTACAAAAAATTAAAGAGCTATACAGATGGAAATTGAGTATTTTACCGAAACACGGAAACAGGATGATATTGTCGATCTCTACACAAAGCTCGGCTGGTACGGGCTTCCCGGCTATACGGACGAGGAGATCGCGAAGGCGTCGGGGAACAGCTTCTATTCCGTTTTCGCCTACGACGGGCGGACTCTCGTCGGTCTCGGGCGGGTTGCGTCGGACGGGAAGACGGTCGCCGTGATGAGCGGAATCTGCGTTCGCGGCGACTACCGGCGGCACGGCATCGGCGAGGGCATCGTTTCGCGGCTTGTTTATTTTTGCCAATCGGGCAAATACTCCGTCACCGTTCAGCTTTTTTGCGAAGACAGCCTGAAACCGTGGTACGAACGGCTCGGTTTCGAGCGTTGCTCCTACGGTATGCGGAAGCCCGCCCGCAAAAAAGACCTCTGCGACCTCGAGCGGGAGTTCAAAAACATCTACGGAATCGAACAAATTTTAGAACATATACCGAATTTTTACTGGTATAACTTCGACTCGTTCGGCGAATTCAGATTTTACCACGCCCGAAACAGCGCGGGCGAGAACATCCCGAACCTACATATGACATTTTATGTAAACGAGCCGAAATTCCTCATCTGCGAGCTTATCTTCGACAACGTCCGCGAGTTCGAAATCGGCTGCAAGGGGCTGATAACGCCGCTCTCCGCGTTCGGCATCGTTAAGGCAGGGGAACACGGTTATCGCGTATGCTCCCTCGAAGACGACGATATCAATTTTTATTGCGAAAATTTCAGGGTGATAAATGCACAGGTTGGGTGATTCTGACAATGCGGGGGCGACGGGGACAATGGGGGGAGCGGCGGTAGGGGAGTATCTTTCTGACAATGTTAAAATAACAGAAAAGTTGGGCGCGGAGTTTGCAGAAAACCTGAAAAGCGGCGATATTGTCGCTTTTTACGGCGGTCTCGGTGCAGGAAAAACCGCCTTTATCCGCGGCATCTGCGCCTTTTTCGGCGTGACAGAAGTCTCAAGCCCAACATTCACAATCGTCAACGAATACCAATCCGAAACCGCAAAAATTTACCACTTCGATATGTATAGAATAACTTCCGAAGCTGACCTTGAATCAATCGGCTTTTTTGATTATACAGACGGTATAATTTTAATCGAATGGTTTGAAAATATCGAAGATTTCGGGGTTGCCCCGACGCATATTTTCAGAATCGAAAACATTGACGAAACTTCACGGAGGATTACGATAAATTGAAAATTTTAGGGATAACAACCTCCGGGAAAACGCTCTCCGCCGCTGTAACAGACGGCGATACGATACTTTCGGAAAAAACCTTTGAAGCGAACCGCTCCCATTCGGTCGAACTTCTCCCGACGATAAAAGAGTGCTTAGCGGCGGCAAACTTAACGCCCGAGGAACTCGACGGAATAGCCGTTGACATCGGTCCCGGCTCCTACACCGGGATAAGAATCGGCATCGCAACTGCCATGGGGATAGCGTTCCCGACGGGTATTCCTTGTTGCGGCGTGTCCTCTCTCGAAGCAATGGCGTACGGCAAAAAAAAGGCTATTGCGATAAAGCCCGCTCGCGGAAACCTCTGTTATGCGGCGATTTTCGACAAAGGCAAGCGGATTACGTCCGATATGATTGTTGATGCTGATAAGTTTACAGAGAGTATAGCGGGCGATTATCCTGATTTTGAAATTATACGTAA
Organism: Ruminococcus sp.; assembly: GCA_031262105.1. Lineage (GTDB taxonomy): Bacteria > Bacillota > Clostridia > Oscillospirales > Ruminococcaceae > JAISGY01. Next base: position 15,268 of record JAISIH010000024.1, read on the forward strand.
AGTAGAATTTTCTGCGGCGAATCTTTGCTTTTTAGCGACGAATTTCCGTCCTGCAAGCGAGCTTCGTGCCGCCTATCTCGAGCCTACAAAGGCTGAAAAGGATTTGACAGAAAAATAATCCCGCGCTACTCTGTCCTCTGTCCTCTGTATTCTGTACTCTGTCTTCCCGCCTCTCGCCTCTGTTTTGTAACAATACTCCATTTACGTCATAAAATGTAGTATTATTGCGAAAGGGGTCGATTTTTAATGGCTTGTTCATCTTGCAATTCGGGTTGCAATTCCGGCTGTAATTCCGGCTGTAATTCCGGCTGCGGCTGTAATAACGGCTGCGCTTCGGAATACTGCAACGGCTGTACAGACCCGATCTACTACAGAGTTGTCGGCGGCGACACATTCTACGCGCTTGCCGCAAAATTCGGCACAACCGTTGAGTGCATGATTGCCGAAAACCCCGGCGTTGCCCCGCTTAACCTCCTTGTCGGCACAACCCTTAAGATTTGCCGCGGCTCCGCGACAGGCGGTTGTTCTTCATGCGGTGATTGCGGCTGTTCTTCATGCGGCGGTTGCGGTTCAGGCTGTGGTTCGGGTTGCAGCTCCTGCGGAAGCGGTTGTTCGGGCTGGGTTCCTTATTAACAGTTTCGCCCGTATTACGTAAAAATTAAAAGCCGTTTAATATTAATACAGACGGTATATTAACATAAAAGCCGTTCGCCTTTAACTATACCGTCTGTATATTTTATTTTAAGCCGTCGAGCCATTTCGCGTTGTCGAAACGCTTCTGGAGTTTTTGCAGGCACTTTTTTTCAATCCTTGATACATACGACCGCGAAATCCCGAGGCGTTCCGCGATTTCGCGCTGGGTTTCCTCGTTCCGCCCGCCCAAACCGTAGCGCATATAGATTATCTCGCGCTCGCGCGTCGTGAGTTCCTCCTCCATGAAGACGATTAGCTGGCGCGATTTTATGCTTAAGTCGATGTCTTCAACGATGTCGTTTTTTGTTGAGAGCTTATCTTCGAGGGTCTGCTTGTTGCCGTCTTTGTCCTCCTCGATAGGCTCTTCGGTCGAGGTTTCGCGCTGCATTTTCGTCTTAACGCGAATCTGCATCAGCATTTCGTTGGCGATGCATTTTGTCGCGTAGGTTGCGAAGCGGGTGTTCTTCCCGGCGTTGTAGGTACTCGCCGCCTTGAGAAGCGCGAAATAGCCGCACTCGTGGAGCGTCTCCGCGTCGACGTCCGAGGTGTAATACCGCTTCGCGATAAGCCCCACAAGCCGCATATTATGCATAATAATGTCGTTCCGAACCTTTATGTAGTCGGCGTGGGAAAGGGTCGGGTCGGCGAGCTTCGCGAAGGCTTCCGTCTCCTCCTCCGGGTCATATGGCTTCGGGAATTTTACATTATTTTCAATGTGAAGCGCGAAGAACAAAAAGTTTCCGAGAACAATCCTCAATAGTTCAAACATACTAACCCCCAAATGTATATAAATTCCGCTTCTATCAATATATACATTTTATGTTAAAATGTGCTTGTACTATTTCGGGGGAATAAAAAAACCCGCTTTCGGCGGGCTTTAACTATGCTATCGACAGGTATTCATGCGGCGGGATTGCTTTTACAATCGTGTTATTATGTAACTCTTTGTCGCGGGTTATTATATAATCAACTTTGTATTTTAACGCACATTGCACAATCAGCGCATCTTCAAAATCCGCAATCGGCAGTTTCATCGCGCTTTTGCAGGATTCCTCGTCAATCGCAGCAATATCAAAATTTGCAAGCAGATATTTAATCGCCCGACGCGCTTCCTGTATATTCGTATGTTTTGCGTAAAGGTAAAAAATGTCGGTCAGCGAATTTGCCGATATATAACATTTTATCTCTTTATTCTGTCCGCGGAGCATTATTTTTTCAACATCAGGATAAAAGGGGTCGCGTTTTTGTAGCAAATCTAAAACGACGTTCGTATCGAGTAAAATCATTCCCCTAAAATCCTCTTCATTCTCATTTCGTCAAGATCAATGTCCGGCGGAAGTGTTCCCATGAGATCGGAAATTGATGTGATTACTTCGGGGATTTTTTTGCATTGCCGGTTTTCAGACTCTGTCTTGAAGCGGGTTTGAAACGCGTTAAATACCGAAACGAACGCGTCTAAATCGCTGTCGGGAATTAGATCAATTTCGTTTTTCAGATTTTCTCTCGTCATAAAAACCAACTCCTTAATGTTATTATACCGCAAAACGACGCCTTTTGTCAATGCCTAAAAAAGGCATTTTACCCCTCATAAGGCACGATAGAAACATCCTCAATTAAAATCTGCGTGAGGGGTTTGTCGTTTGCGTCGGTCTGGGCGTTGCCGATTGCGCGGACAACGTCTAACCCCTCGAAAACCTGCCCGAAGACGGTATAAGAGCCGTCAAGGAAAGGCACTCCGCCCTTTTGGGCATACATTTCGGCGACATTTTTCGGGAGGGTTAAGCCGGTTTGATAAATGTCGGTAATGGTTACAACGTTTCCGGCGGCATCCTGATATGCACCGCCGTTGACGTAGCCGTCGGGGGTGTTCACGATGTAAAATTGGCTGCCGTTTGTGGAAGTTCCTTGGCTGTTTGCGTAGGCAATCGCGCCGGAAAAGTGGAAAAGCCCCTCGGGGATTCCGCCCTCGAAGTCGTCGCCCCACATACTCGTTCCGCCGGTGCCGTCGCCGCGCGGGTCGCCGCCTTGGTTCATGAAGTCTTTTATGACACGATGGAAGATTAGCTCATCATAATAGTCGATATTTGAAAGCCCGACGAAGTTCTCGACGCCTTTTGCGGCTTCATTGGGGAACAGCTTAATCTTAATTGTACCGTAGTCTTTCACGGTCATGACTGCGATATTCTCGCCGACTTCGGGCATGATGAAATTTTTTATCTCGACGTCGTCGGTGAGGTTTACGTTTATGTCCGCCGTTTGAGTGTCTTCGGCAAGCCCGGTTAAGGCAGCTTCGTCGCGATTCTCTCCAACGGTGCTGTCGCCCTTGCAAGCGGTAAGGCAAAGAGCAATTGAAAAGATTACTGCGGCAAGTTTTAAGAAGTGTTTTTTCATTATTTTTAACTCCAATAAAAAAAGAATTAAGGTATGTATGAAAGACTAAATAAAATGATTTGACATAAAAAGTCTTTGCGGGGGGTTTGGGGGGAGCTTTCCTCAGAAAGCTCCCCCCAACGCATCTCCCAACGTTACTCCCGGTCGATAGGCTTAGGTGTGACCTCAGCGGGCGGGGGGGTGTCGTCTTTTTGGGCGTAGGCGAAGGCGGATTTGCCGTGTTTTTTGATGTTGTACATGGCGGCGTCGGCGGCGGCGATTACTTCTTCGGTGTTTTTGCCGGACTCGTGGAGGAAGCTTATACCGACGCTACAGTGAACGGCGAGTTTTTGCCCTGTTGAGTCGGAGATAAAGCCGCGGGAGAGGATGTCGATTACTTCTTGGGCTACGGAGCCGGCGTCGGAGTAGAGGGTAAGCTTTGTGAGGCAGCTTACGAACTCGTCGCCGCCGAAGCGGCCGGCGAAGCCTCGCTCGAAAGTAATTTCCTTGAGGGTGTCGGCGGTAAACTTAAGCACCTCGTCACCGCAGGCGTGGCTGTAGTCGTCGTTGAAGTGTTTGAAGTCGTCGAGGTCTATGAAGAGAACGGCGGCGAGATCTTTGCGGTGGTAGGTGTTCTCGATAGTCTCGGAGAGGGTTTTTAGGAAAGTTTCGCGGTTGTAGATTTGAGTGAGGGCATCGTAAGAAGCACGCTGGAGAAGCGACATTTTTGACTTCTTGTCTTTGTCGATATCGACGATAACGCCGATAATTTTCGAGGGATTTTCGTTACGGTCGAAAAATTTCGTAGCCTTAATCATAACCCAAGAGAAATCGCCGTAGAGGTTTTTGATACGATATTCGACGTCGATAAAGTTCGCTTCTTTGAGGATTGCGTCCATGTCGCCGAGATATTTTTCCTTGTCGTCCTTGTGGACGCGGATTTTATAGATAAAGCTCTCTTCGATCGTGTTGTCTTTGGGGCGGAAAGAGAATTTCTTGTTGAAATTTTTCGACATTTCGACGGAGGAATTTTTGAGGTCGATTGTGAAGACGATGTTGTTCGTCATCTCAACCATTGTTTCGTACTTGAGTTCGCCCTCGGCGATGCGGTCGAAAAGGTCGTTGAGGCTGTCGCGGAGGGTGTCGAATTCGTCCTTGTGGTCGGAGAAAGCTATTCTGCTTGCGACATCGCCGCCGGAAGTTTTTCTGGCAAGGATATTCATTATTATTCCGAGCGGGTTTAAGAAATATACGCCGATAAAGATAAGCCCGGCGGTGCCGAAAATAAGCAGGAAGATTTGAAGCGGAACATTTGAGACGTTTAAGTTAATGCGGTTTGTGAAGGCTTTGTGGTCGGTGCTTGAAAGGAAGACCCAGCCTGCCTTCGGCACTTCCGACATTGCGAAAATACGGCTCTTTCCGGAACCTTCCGCGATAAAGGGAGCGACAACTTCGCCCGGGTTATCGGTCGAGAAAAGATAATCCATCTTTTGGGAAATCGCACTCACATAAGGGGCGAACTCGACGTTTTTGTCAACCATATTAAAGACAGCCGAAAAGTCGTAGACGATAAGGTCGTTTTCGGAGTCGGAGAGGGCAAGGGTTGTAGAAACGTCTGTGTCGGTATTCGAGATGATGCCTTCGAGTTTGGTTGTGTAAAAAATCTCGTAAAGCACTCCGATAATTGTATTATTTTCGGAATAAATGTTCGTAACAAGCGTGAAGGACGGGCGGATAACACCGTTCGCGTTCTCATAAGGGTCGAAGCCGGATATGCCCGGGTTGCCGGAAAGGTCGCTGTAATTTTCCTTGCTGTTCCCGACATTATATGGAAGCGTCGAGGACAAGACCATTCCGTTCTCGCCGATAATCATGACTTCGACGAGTTCGGGGATATAGAGGGAGAGATTTTTAAGCCGGTTTTCGGTGTATGAAGTCAGATCGGCAGAAGCCCCCCCGGAAACGGCGGCGGCTGTGAAATCCTTAATCTGCGAATCCGCGACGATATCGGCGGCGAAGCCTTCAATCTCTTCTATATATGTAGTAACAGCGGTCGCATGGGAGACGGCGGAGGAATTGAGGTAATTAATACCGTCGTCAAACGCCGCTTCCTTCGCTATATTATTTGAAGTTATGCTGATAATAATTCCGGGCAGAAGCAGGCACACGAGGGCAAGCGCAATTACTTTTATCTGCAGAGTCAAAGCTCCCTACCTCCGAATTTCTTGTTTCTAATTAAAACCTTATTTTGGATTATAAGACGTCAATTAATATTTTAATATTTTATTTTTGATTTGTAAATAGGTTTTTGAATGTTTTGTAAAAGCTCCACAAAAATATTAATATTTTTTGGTTACTATATACAACAGTTTATATACAAAGCGTTAAAACTTTATGAACGGAAGATTGTGAAAATAACATAAGCGAAAACTCCGATAACGCCGAATATAAGCACAATTCCGATAATGCGGATTATAAGCGGAATTTCGCTGCCGGGTTCTTCCGGGGACACCGGCGCGGAGATCGTTGTTACGGGTTCGGTAGATGCCGGGGCAATTGTCGCGGCGGAAGTTTCGGTCGTCTCTTCGGCGGTAATTGTTACGCCATAAGGGTCGGTCACGGCGGGGGTTGTGGTTGTGTTTTGTTCCTCCGATATGGGAGCAGTTGTAACCGCGCCGGGGTGGGGTATGCCGGTGAATTCAAACATATAAACCGAAAGGGGCGGCACTTCATATTCAAAGATGTTGCTTGAGACAACCGCATCTTCATCGTAGCGGTCGGTTATCTCGGGGCTTTCGGAATCGAAGCCGAAAATCCGCACGGTGTCGTAATCGCTGTTCGCGAAAAGCAGAAAATGCGCGGTTTCGGGGGCGTCCGTCTTGTTTATATAACAGACGGTGAGGGTCGAGTCGTTGACAGCCCCGGTCGAGGCGTAGACGGCGGAATTGCCGCTGTTTTCGGCTGTTACCGCGACTGGTCCGTACGCGCTTCCTGCGCCGTCATAATCGGTGTAAATTTCAAGCCCGGCGGACTCAAAATCATAGGCGTCCTGCGATTTTGACAAGCCCGCGAAATATACGCCGTTTTCGGAGAAGATGCCGAGGGTATCTGCGACGGCGATCCCTCCGCTCGAGTTCCCGCCGCCGCCGAAGCCGTATTCGGAAAAACCAAGCTTTGTCCCGGGATAAAACATACGGATTGAGGCTTGAAGCGTCGGGAGGAGGGGGGTATACGCCTTGTAAGTTACGGCGGTGCGGCTCGACTCTGTGTAGGAGCTGTCCCAGAAAAGGCGCGGCGCGTCAATTCGGGCGGCGTTTGCGGAAGCAGACTCGCTCCCTATGACGGATGCGCCGGTGTCGGTCTCTGCTTCTGTAAAATACTGTAAATCGAGGACGTCAAGGAGCCGTTCGCCGGAAAGCCTTGAAGCCTCCCTCATACGGTCTAAGAAGAAGTCGATAAACCAGCTGTACTGGTCGGAATGAGGCTCCCAATCGGTGCTGTTTGAAAGGTTAATGAAGCTCTCGAGGCCCCGTATGCCCGGGGCGAATATATCCGCTTTCGGGTCGATCTGCCGCACCATCCTTGCGCCTTCGGAAATGTCCGCCGCAAGTGCCTGTGCAGTAAGCTTTCTAAGCTCTAACGCGGGGAATTCGCCCGAGAGTGCTTCCGGCTCGCTCCCCAAAAAATAGCCGGTTACGCCGCCGATATGGGTGCCGTCGGGGGCGGTTATGTCTGCGGCTTTGTCGCCGAAGCGGTTTATCATATAAGCAATATATTCGTCGTTATAGACGAAGCCGTCACTCTTTTCGGGGGTTAAGAGATATTCGCTGCCTTGGTTTTTTCGGTCAAGGAGCGGGACAAACCTGCCCGAATCGTAGCTGTAGACTGTGCCGTCGGTATCGGCGGCGGCATAGCCCGACATCGGAATTGAAAGGAACCGCCCCGGAATCCCGAGGGAGGCGGCATTGTCCATAAACGCAGACGGATAAAGCGCGGTTACGCTGTAGTCTGTGTCTGCGCCGCCCTCCGCCGACATGAATATATTTGCGTTGCCGTTGTTCGCACCGGTGTTCGCCGCGTCAAGTTCCCAGTTATAGGTATCAATAAACGCGCCGTGCTGTTTCACCGCCTTGACGGCTATGTCGGGGCCGCCGGAATTGTCGTTTATACCATATATATAGGGGCTGATGTTGACCCGCCCGCGCGAAGTGTCGATTATAACGCTTACGAGGCGCGGCGCGGCAGAAACTTCCGTCAGCGAAAAGATATTCAGGCATATTAAAAGCGCGGCGAAAATCCGAAAGAATCGCCCTGCTCTTTTATGAATATTTTTCCGCAAGTTCCTCAAACTTAAGTTTTCCTCCGAATATATCGAGTGCCGAACCAACCGTAAAATCTAATCCTGCGTTCGACAGGTATTCTGCATCATTTAAGCATCTGATGCCGCCCGCATATGTTACGGGGAAGTTCCATTTACACATAAACTGATACAAAAGATTTGCAAGATTTTTATCAATTCCATGTTTTTTACCCTCTTTGTCAACGGCGTGGATTAGAAATTCTTTGCAGTACGGTATAAGCCCGGCAATATTATCAGAATTAATGGATATATTTGATATTCTTCGCCATCTTTCAGTAGTTATACGATATTCATCGCCAATTTCACGAACGGATAAGTCTAAAATCAAACGTTCGGGCGTAACAAGGGTTGAAATTTTTTCGAGTTTTTCGAGACTTATCTTACCACCGTTAAATATATAGCTTGTCACAATATCGGCACTGGCTTCCGGAAACTCCAATGCGTTAGAAACATCAATTCCGCCGCCGATAGACATACCGCCGGGGAAGACAGCAAGGGCTTCTTTCGCCGCCTTAACCCCCGCGTCATATTCGGGCGTACCGCGCTTGTTGAGGATAATAATATGCCCGCCCGGGAGGTTATGCTTTTTATAAAGCCCCGCATAATACGCCGCGTTTTTCTCCGAAACGAAATTTTCAACGGCAGAACTGTCTGTTAACTCGCCGCCGACAATCTGTTTTACAACGCCGCCGTGAATATCAATGCAGGGGCGGAAAAGTCCCTTAGCCATTCTTAATTCTCTCTGTTTTACAGCGAAATTCGGGGTCGATTTTCGCCATTCTTTTTATAATCGGGCAGCGGTTGCATTTCGGCGAACGGGCTGTGCAGTAATCACGCCCGAAAAGCACAAGCCTGTGGCAAAGCGCGGTCGAATCCTCAGGCGGAATAAGCTTTCGCAGGTCGGTTTCGACACGTTCAGGGCGGGTGTTTTCGGTTAAGCCGAGACGGTTAACAATCCTTATGCAGTGCGTGTCGGTGACGTAGGAGGGCCGCCCGAAGACGTCGCCGATTATGAGATTAGCGGTCTTCCGCCCAATCCCGGGGAGCCTTACAAGCTCCGCAATCGTTGTCGGGAGCATACCGCCTTTGCCGGCGTTTAGGGTTTTGCAAATCGCGGTAATGTCCCTTGCTTTAACCCTATATAGCCCGCAGGGGCGAATTATCGACTCAACCTCGGTTATGTCAGCCTCCGCGAGGCTTTTTATGTCGGGATAACGCGAGAAAAGCTCCGCCGTAACCATATTAACGCGTCTGTCTGTACACTGGGCGGAGAGCCGCCCGGCGATTAAAAGCTGGTATGGTTCGCGGTAATCAAGCATACACTTTGCGTCGGGATAAATTTCCGCAAGGACTTCGGTTAATATTTCTACAGGTACCATAGTTACATAATTTTCTAATATTTATTTAATCTCTGTCTCGATAAGCACGCCTTTTTCCGAATAGAGCATTGCCCCGTCCGTCAGGCGGAAAGCTCTGCCGGGGGGGAGAATTTTCGCGTCGGAATCGACAAGCCCGTGAAGCTTCGAGTTCACAATATACCAGTCTTTGCCGCGCCTCACAACATACGCAAGGAGCGTTCGGTCGGTCTTTTCGTCGGGGATTATCCCGGGGGTGAAATGCCATGAAAAGAGGGGGGAATTGTCGCCCGATACTATCTGAAAAATCTCTCTGTATTCGCCCGGGTTTGTGAGGACGGCGTTATAAAAATGAAATCTAATCGCCTCGCCGCTGTTGTCATGACCGCAAAAGGGGCAGATGCTGTTTTTTTCGGCGATAAACCATCTGTGTTCGCAAGATCGGTTGCCGCATTTTTGGAGCATCTCGAAACTTCTCACAAGCCCGCGTTCCCACTCGAGTGCTGAGGGGCGAAGCGACGGTGTTTTAAGCCCGTCCGTGAATGCGCGTAAGAAAAGCTTTTCGAGGATACTGCCGGCGGTCTGCACGCTGTCGGTTAAGACTTTCGGGCGGTTAGAGCGGTCGGTGGGGTGTTCGATAAAGAGGGCATTCTTCCCGAGGGAGTTTCTGTCGTCTTCCTCCGCCGACTCGCCGCTGTTAATCTTCGGACCGATAAGGGGGTGACGGTGGAAAATGTATTCGTAGATTAAAACTGCGAGGGCGTGGAGATCCGTCTTTGCGGAGGGGTAAACCCGTCTTGGATCGCGCCGGTCAAGGTCCATCGTCGCGACAACCTCCGGCGCGATATAGCCCCTTGTCCCCGCGACTTCCGGCGGATAAAGCCCCGGAACCACGAGCGAGTCAATGTCGATAATACAGCTGTCGCCGGAACACGGGTCAATTAAGACGTTATTATTAGAAAGGTCGGAATGTGCAAGCCCGGCTTGGTGAAGTCTGCGTACGCTTCTTGCAAGGAGTATCGAACAGGCAAGAGCGGTGCGGAAGTCCCCAAGTTCTGTCTTGTGCAAAAATTTCCTGTTCGATGACGTGAACCAGTTCGATTTTTTGTCCTTGCCGAAGAGGTTTAGGACGTCGGAAGCGGCACTGTCGAAGAAGAAATTCTTCGGATATGTCGGGCAGACTATCCCGAATTCGGGCGAAACCACAACATCGGAGGGCCAGCAAAATCTTTTCGCATAGTATTCTGCAAGGGCTTCGTCCGTCCCGATTGCGCCGCCGTGCCGCTCGGAGAGGGTGGGGTTATAACGCCCGATAATCGCCTCAATGCGCGAGCGGGTGTTATAATCGGCGTCGGCTTTGTTGTTATAAAACTGAATGACGTAGGAGCGGTCGGGAGCGAAGTATGTATATTTCATTCCGCCGCGCGGCGGGTTGTCGCAAACAACGTATGGGAGGCGTTTTCCGCCCTTTGTAATCGCAATACGTACGGTATCCAAGCTATGCCTCCGTAAGCCTTATAATACTAATCCCAGATAAAAAACATTGAAAATGTTTTTTATCTGCACGAAGCTTTGCTTCGTAAAACGGCGTAGCCGTTTTAGGATTAGTCATGACGATTCCGGCTCGCCTTCGGCGAGCTGCCGGCGAAGACGCCGGCGATTAAATGCAAAGCATTTAATCAGGGAAAAGTATAAGCGCAACTGTCCTGTCGTCGAAACTGCCGCGAATGTAATAATTATCAAGAAAGTCTCTTAAGCCCTCCGCGTTATCTTCAAAGGGCGAAATATCGGAAAGAAGCCTTATAAACTCTGTATCAGCGGGGAAGTAATCGTCCGCAACGCCGTCTGTCGCAAGGATTATTGCATCAATTTTTTCGCGGATAACCCGTGTTCTTGCGCGGAGCGATTTTTCGGTTAATACCCCGTCGGACTCCAAAAACTCAGTCTCGCCGGAATATTCCCCCGAAACCGTTACACCTAAAAGCTTCACTCCGTCAGACGAGAAAGCCGCGATATTGCCGTCCCCGATTGTGAGGGTAAAAAGGAGCGTTTCGGTTTTCAGCGGGATTATAAGCGCGTATAAAAATGTCGATTCGTAGTCGGTAATGTCGCGGGGGAAGACGTCGGGCTGTTCGTTGTTCCGCTTAATCGCGCCGTCTTCGACCGCCTTGTAGGCAAGGGCTGTGAGGGCGCGAACCTTTGAGGCAAGCCCGCTGACTTCCGTTAAAAACTCGACAGATTCTGCTTCTTTTGATAAATTCTCGATAAATTCAGGGGTAAAAAGCTTCGCGAAGTTCCGTGAGACTGCGCTTTCTGCCGCAAGCTTTGCGCCGATACGCGAGAACCGCTTCGACCCCGCGCCGTCGCAGAGGCAAACCGCAATATAATTTTCGTCGGTCCGGATTGCGTAAAAGTCGTCGCGGTTTGTGCCTTCGTGTTTGTGCTTTCGCCCTCTGACCGACGCGGCGGTGACTTTATACCGCGCTTTCTCGACTTTGACAAAATCGGATTCGGGGTGCGGCTCGGGGCTTTCCGGCACAGGCAGTGTCTGCCAAACTTCCGCAGTCTTGCCGATGTCCGCAACCCCCGCAGTCTTGCCGCCCGCTGTTTCTGCCGTACGCGGCTCGTTTAATTTCTCATCCAATACGGTTTACCTGAACGTTAGTTTCTTAAAATACTTCGTAAGCTTTGCCGCGGCGGGGGAGAAGCGTATGTTGTCGAACTCGAAAACCACTTCTCTGCTGTTTAAGCGGAGCTTGTCGGGGGGCTTAACCGCAAACTCGAGGATTACGACATTTTCGCCGTCCGGCTGGTTTTCAAAGCGAAGCGTTCCTTCGAGGGCGTGCAGGAAGTTCTCGAGGAAAATCCCGGTGAAGTCCGATGTGTGGACGGCGGCTTCGGTCTCGGTGCGGGGCGGTATGCTGTACTTCCCGCCCGGGTAAGATTTCACCGCAAGCTCGGCTCTTGTCTCCGACAAAAGCTTAAGCCCGATATCTAACCTTGCGGGGGGGTTATCGGCGTTTAGAAGATGTTCGACATAATCCGATACGGCAATCTCAAAAGATACCTTGTCGATCGTCGCAAAAACGTCTTTTTCTATGGTACTGCGGACTTCAATGTTCCTGCCGAACAGCCTCGAAAACTTTTCGGAAATATCCGTAAGCGTCTCCGAAACGTTAATGTCGCCCTCTCTGTCGGGGTTATCGAGCGCGGAAAGAAGATGATGCGCGTCGGTTATGCTCCCGAGATAGCCCATAAGTCTGGTCTCGTTCTCGATAAGCGTTTTCTTTATTTTCGGGAAATCGGGGTTGTCCTTTTTAAGTTCAGACAGAATGAAGTCGTCCATTGCCGTTGTATGCCCGACAATGTTTCTTATCATGTTGAAGAGACCGTCAAGGTAGCTTCTTGCGGCAGGGTCTTTTAATACCGATTCGAGTTCCGCCCGGAAAAAAGGATTATCAACCTCACCGGGGTTTAGAAAGGTTAATTTTGACATAATTTTCTCCTGTTTTATAAAAAAAGCTCGTTTGATTGTACATTACTATCATACCACGTTGCTGCAAAAAAGTCAATAGAATTTTTTTCGCGCTTTCTTATTTTTACGTAAGGTTGTTGATTTATTCACAATTTATATTGTACAATAGTATCTGTATTATTTTTTCGCGGAGAATTTTCTTATGGTTGTAATCCTTTTGGTCCTTATCTATATTGCCTTCGTGAGTTTGGGGCTTCCCGACGGGCTTTTCGGCGCGGCTTGGCCTATAATACGCGATGAAGTCAGCCTCCCGCAGGAGATGGGCGGCATCTACTCGATGGTAACTTCCGCCGCTACGATTATTTCAAGCCTTGCCGCTTCAAGGATTATCCATAAACTCGGCACCGGCAAAGTCCTCGTCATAAGCGTTTTTATAACCTCCGTCAGCCTCCTTATTTTCCCGCTTAATCTGGTCGGTTTTTCACAGCCCTATGTATATATGTGTATTGTCGGGTTCATACTCGGTTTAGGGGCGGGGTGCGTTGACGCGGGACTCAATAACTATGTTGCCCTGCACTTCAAGGCGTCGCACATGAACTTCCTCCATTGCTTTTGGGGCGTGGGGTGCATGGTCAGCCCGATTGCATTAAGCTTATACCTCACAAACGGCGGCTCTTGGCAGCAAACTTATTTTACAATCGGTTTTGCACAGCTTGCCTTAGCGATAATTCTAATCTTCTCAATCCCGATGTGGGCGAAAGTTCCGGTTAAGCCCGAGGCTCTCCACGACGACGGCACGGCGAAGCTTACGAATTCGCAGACGTTAAAACTTCCGCTTATAAAGACGAGCGTAATCGCCTTCCTCTGCTATTGCGGCTACGAAGCGGCGATGATACTCTGGATCCCGAGCTATATTATCGAGGTTGACGGAAAGGCGGCGGAGGTCGGCGCGTTCTTCTCAAGCCTGTTTTTCATGGGGATAACCGGCGGGCGTTTCATCTCCGGGGTTCTCTCCGAAAAGGTCGGCATGAAAAACCTCTCGCGATACGGCTGCATAGCCGCGATTTTGGGGATAATTATCGTAATCCTGCCGTTCGGGGAAGTCTTAACCGGGGTCGGGGTTGCAATGGTCGGCGCAGGTGCAGGACCATTCTACCCCGCAATGATGTACCGCACCCCCGAGAGTTTCGGTGTCGCCGCTTCTCAATCGGCAATAGGTTTACAGATGGCATTTGCCTACACCGGCTCAACGTTACTGCCGCCGCTTATCGGGCTTCTGCCGATGAAGATGTTCCCCTTCGCGGTGTTAACCTTAGCCGTTTTAACCTTTATTTTATCGGAATCATTAAATTATCGGAAAAGAAAGCGTTAAAATTTGTGCAAAATGACGATTTTTATATTTTGCTATTGACTTAATTTATATTTGTGGTACAATAGAGTTAGCACTTAAACGCAAAGAGTGCTAATTAATTAAATAAATAGGAGAGATGATATATGAACATCAAGCCGCTTGCAGACCGTGTTGTCATAAAGATGCTTGAAACTTCCGAGACTACAAAGAGCGGGATTTATCTCGCGTCCGGCGCGAAAGAAAAGCCGCAGGTTGCCGAAATCGTTGAGGTTGGGCCCGGCGGAATCGTTGACGGAAAAGAAGTCAAGATGGAAGTTACAAAGGGGCAAAAAGTTTTAATCTCGAAATATTCCGGCACAGAAGTTAAGATCGACGGCGAGGAATACACTATCCTCCGCCAATCTGACATCTTAGCAGTAGTAGAATAAGGGGGAAATTATCATGGCTAAACAGATTATATACGGTGCAGTTGCACGCGAGAGCTTACAAAACGGCATTAACAAGCTTGCCGATACGGTTAAAATAACGCTCGGTCCGAAGGGCAGAAACGTTGTCCTTGACAAGAAATACGGCTCGCCGCTTATCACAAACGACGGCGTTACAATCGCTAAGGAAATCGAGCTTGAAGACGCTTTCGAGAACATGGGTGCACAGCTTATAAAGGAGGTTGCGACAAAAACCAACGACGCGGCTGGCGACGGAACTACAACCGCAACCCTCCTTGCGCAAGCTCTCGTCCGCGAGGGCATGAAAAACCTTGCCGCAGGGGCAAACCCCATGATCCTCAAAAAGGGCATGGCAAAGGCGGCGGCGGCGGCAGTCGAAAACATCAAGGGGAATTCGACCCCGATTAACGGCACGTCCGACATCGCACACGTTGCGACGGTTTCTTCCGGCGACGAGGTTGTCGGGAAGCTTATCGCTGAGGCTATGGAAAAAGTTTCCGCAGACGGCGTTATAACTATTGAAGAAAGCAAAACTGCCGAGACTTACACAGACCTCGTTGAGGGAATGCAGTTCGACCGCGGCTATATTACGCCCTATATGTGTACAGACACCGAGAAGATGGAAGCGGTCCTCGACGACCCGTTTATTCTCATCACCGACAAGAAAATCTCTAACATACAGGAAATTCTCCCCCTTCTTGAAACAATCGTTCAGAGCGGCAAGAAGATGGTTATAATCAGTGAAGATGTCGAGGGCGAGGCTCTCTCAACCCTTATCCTCAACAAGCTTCGCGGTACATTCGTTTGCGCGGCGGTTAAGGCTCCCGGTTTCGGCGACAGGAGAAAAGAGATGCTCCAAGACATCGCTATTTTAACCGGCGGTACAGTTATCTCCGAAGAGGTTGGCTTAGAACTCAAGGAAGCCGACATTTCACAGCTCGGGCGTGCTAAACAAGTTAAAATTACAAAAGAAAACACCACAATCGTAGACGGCGCGGGCGACAAAGGCGCAATCAAAGACAGAATCGTACAGATTAAGAACCAGATCGAAGACACAACCTCCGATTTTGACCGTGAAAAGCTCCAAGAACGTCTTGCGAAGCTCTCCGGCGGCGTTGCCGTAATCAAGGTTGGCGCGGCGACCGAAATCGAAATGAAAGAAAAGAAGCTCCGCATGGAAGATGCCCTCTCCGCAACCAAGGCGGCAGTCGCCGAAGGTATCGTAGCAGGCGGCGGAACCGCTTTCGTGAACGCTATCCCCGCAGTTAAAACGGTTGTTGACGGCCTTTCCGGCGACGAAAAAACCGGCGCGGCAATTGTATTAAAAGCCCTCGAAGAACCCGTTCGCCAAATCGCCGCAAACGCAGGGTTAGAGGGTTCCGTAATCCTCGACAAGATAGTAGCCGCAGGCAAAACCGGCTACGGCTTCGATGCCCTTACCGAAAACTACGCAGATATGCTAAGTGCCGGAATCGTTGACCCCACAAAGGTTACCCGCTCCGCATTAGAAAACGCGGCGTCCGTCGCAGCAATGGTCCTCACAACCGAATCCCTCGTCACCGACATAAAAGAACCCGCTCCCGCTATGCCCGCAGGTGGCGGTATGGGAATGGATTACTAAGGAGTACGTTGGGGAACGTTGGGGGAAGCTTTCTGAGGAAAGCTCCCCCCAAACCCCCCGCAAAGACTTTTTAATTAGGAGGTTATTATTATGAATGGTGATACGGGGTTGATACTTCATAGCGTAATGACATATCAGCTTTACCTTTTAGAATTAAAAATATACGACCAACAACACCCCGAAGACGCCGCCGGATACAACGCAGTTCGTGAAGTAGCGCGAAATGCACTTCAATGCTGTGAAGCTATCGGTGTAACAAATTTGGATCCACTGCCGGAGAAAAAATAATTTTCGGAGGTTTAATTATGGCAACAGCAAACGAAATTTTATCACTATATATTTCACAGTATTATAGAATGCTGACCGAAATTGATTTGTATGACAGGGACAACCCCGATAGTATCGCGGGTCATAATGTTCTCGTTAAAATTGCCGGTGAATATCGGTCACAGGCAAGTGCAGCCGGTTACACAGAACTCCCGCCCCTCCCCGAAAAAAAATAACCCCCCATCAAAAAACCGTGTGAATATTCACATGGTTTTTTTGCTTTTAGTATTGCTTTTTTATTACGGATATGTTACAATATAAGAGTATAAGTGTAACATGATAATACGTGCAGTTATATATATCCAAAGGAGAAAATTTTATGAAGCAAAGGTATTATTTACATAAAGGATTCTTCGCTTTTATTGTGACTTTTTTAATGGCGTTTATGGCGTTGCCGGGGACGGTTTTTGCAGACGATCAATCCGACGTCGCGTTAGATACATTCGACTTGGCATGGGACCAAATATCGAACGAAAGCGAAACCGCTGTTACAGGCAATTTAACCCTATCGGGAACGGGAACAAGCGGCACATCAATTTCATGGCAATCAAGCAACACTGAATTTATTGAAACAAACGGAACAGTTCACCGCCCGACATTTTCACAGGGCGACAAATCCGTAACCCTTACCGCGACAATTACAAAAGGCGATGCAAGCGACACGAGAACATTTACTGTTACTGTCCTAAAAGCAGACCCCACCGAAGCCGAAGCCGTCGCCGCGGCATTAGCCGCTTTAACGTGGAATAGCATTAAAGGCTCAAACTCCGCCCAAGACAATGTTACAACCTACCTTAATATTTCTGCTCTTGGTATGGGTCCATTCGGCACAACAATTACGTGGTCATCAAGCAACACGGATGTTATTTCAAACATCGGAAGTGTCTTCCGCCCTTGGAGCGATGCCGAAAATGTATCGGTAATATTTACCGCGACAATTACAAAAGGCGTTGAAACCGCCACAAAAGCATTTGAGCTTACCGTTATAAAAAAAGATATATCGACCATTACTATTTCAGACACCATGTTGACTGGTGATATAAGAGATGCGAAAGTAGATGTTTTAAACGAAGACAACCAAGTTATCATAACAGGCTCGAAAACGAACGCTGACAGTCAGCTAAACCTAAGCATGAATCCCGGAAAGACCATGATATGGCAAGCGGCTTATACTTCCTCAGCCGGTCCGGCGATTTCACTATACGACGGCACATTTAATATGACCGGCGGCAGTATTGTCTCAACGGCGGGGGCTGCGATAACTACTTTGGGGAGTGCAGCCGTAAATATTTCCGGCGGCTATGTCTTCGGTGTAGGAACAGCTGTTCCAGTGGCTGCAACTGTAACCTCCCCCGGTATTGTTGTAAGCTATGACAGCACCGCTACAGGCGCAAGAAAAGACGGCAGCAGTGTGGGGCTTTCGGCTTTGCCGACCGGCGCAACTGCCTTTTGGGATATACAGGGCGGCGTTGACGGAATAAGCTACAATTCGGGCGGTACTACAGGATTTATTTCAGGCACGGGCGTTGACGTTATCCCCATATCGACCGATGCAACGCTTTCCTCTCTTTTGGCGGGTCCATATTCCCTTACGCCGGATTTTAACAAGGACACAGTTTCATATAGGGCGACTGTTCCTTATGAAGTATC
>JAISIH010000036.1 GCA_031262105.1 Ruminococcus sp.
TTAATATGCACCGGACGGAAGCGGTGGGATTCGAACCCACGTGCCGGTTAAGGCAAACTGATTTCGAGTCAGTCCCGTTATGACCACTTCGATACGCTTCCACGACTATATTATTTTACTATAAAATTTTAGTTATGTCAAGTGAAAAAAATGAAATTAATAAAAACTTAATAAATAAATCGGTAAAAGTTATTGACACTTGCGGTTACATATATTATAATATTATTTATGAAAATAAATACATTTTGTATGGAGGCAAAAAACTTTGAGTGTATTAGAAGTTAAAGGGCTTTCTAAGAAGTATCCGAAGAAGGACGTTTTCGCCGCTGATAATGTTTCTTTTGACGTCGGCGAAGGGGAGATTTATGCCCTTATCGGTCCGAACGGCGCGGGGAAGACGACTACTATACGTATGCTTGCGACGCTTATTTCGCCGACTGCCGGCGATGCATTTATGGATTCTTTTGCCCTGACGAAAAACCCCGACGAATTCAGGAAGCGGATTACATATCTGCCGGACGAAGCGGGTGCATATAAAACCCTTACCGGTATAGGCTACCTTGAATTTATGGGGAGTCTGTTCGCGAAGGACCGGGCAGAACTTGAGGAATTTGTGCGGCGCGGCGAGGCTATATCGGGGCTTGGAGAGAAGCTTCGCGATAAAATCGGCGGCTATTCACGCGGAATGATAAGAAAACTGCTTATTGCAAGGGCGGTTATGACAAACCCGAAGCTTGCGATTATGGACGAAGCAACGAGCGGGCTCGACGTCATTAACGCGCTTGAAATAAGGAAGATGATAAAAGAACTTTCGGTTAACAACAAAACGTCGTTTTTGCTGTCAAGCCATAATATGCTTGAGATTGAGTATCTTGCGGACAGGGTCGGGCTTATAACCGCCGGGAAGATTACCGCGCAGGGCACGATTCCGGAACTTAAGGCGCGTTTTAAATCCGACAACCTCGAAGAAGTTTTTGTAAAGGCGGTGAGTGAAAATGAAGTTCTCTAACCTTTTTAAGAAAGAGATTACCGGGCTTTTAACCCGTCAGGCTATCGTCTCGATGATTGTGACAATGTTTCTTTTTATCATGCTCGGGCAGATTGTCGGCGGGGCGATGAACGGGCTCGGCGAGTCGATTTCCGGCTCGAAATTATCAATCGCGAACCTTGACGACAGTGCTTTTACCGCCGATATTTTAGCGCGTATGGAGGCAGACGGCAGTACGCTTAATATGGTCAAACTCCCGGAAAATATTACCCCCGCAGATTACCCCGCTGAGCTTGAAAGGCTCGATATAAAGTCGCTTATAATTATTCCGGCAGGCTTCGGCGATAACATAGTTAATAACGGCGAACGCGGCTCGATTACGGTTATATCCGAAATGAACGTCGGCGGAATGATGACCAACATTGATTCGCTTAGTGCCGCCGACGCCGTTAACACAATTAACGCGGCTTCAAAGGACGAGATACTCCTTAAAACATACGGCGTTTCGGAAGAAGTTTTGGCAAAGCTTGATGCGGGGGCTTCTACCGTCGATTACACAACCCTTGACGGGAAGATTGCGAAGATTAGCCCTGCTTCTCTCTCGATGGTTATGATGTTTCAGATGATGATTGCGCCGATTGCCGTGTTCTTCCTGCTGACGATGGCTTCGCAGATGATTATGACGGCGATTTCGACAGAGAAGATTGACAAGACCCTCGAAACGCTTCTTTCAACGCCTGTGTCGCGGCTTTCGGTGCTTATGTCGAAGATGACGGCGGCGGTCGTTGCGGCGATATTAAACGCAATTACGATGGGTATCGGTATGATATTCTACATCGGCGGAATTGCCGGCGGGGTTGCGAGCGGAATAATGGGCAGCACCGATCTCAGCTCGATTGAGGGGCAGGTTTCGAGTGCAGATTTTAGTGCGGTTACGGATGCTGTTGCTTCTGTTCCGCAGGCTCTGCTTGACCTCGGCATAACCCTTTCTGTTCCGGAATATCTCCTTTTCGGCTTACAGCTTATACTCTCGCTTGCGATAGGGCTTGCCGCCGCTCTGCTCCTCGGGGCAATGGCGACGGACGCGAAGTCACAGGCTTCCCTAATGCTTCCCGTGACAATTGCTTCGCTCCTGCCGTTTTTCGTAACCCTCATGGCGGACGTAAACTCAATGCCGGTTATGTTTAGGATAATCATGTACGCTATCCCCTTCACGAACGCATATATGGCGATTCCGAACCTCATGTCCGGCAACCTCCTTATATTCTGGGTCGGGGCGGCTTATCAGGCTCTCTTCCTCGCCGGAACGCTCTATGCGGCGGTCAGGATGTTCATGTCAGACAGGCTCTTTACGACAAATTTCGGCGATATGCAGAATAAAAAATCGCTCTTTGCGAAGAAATAAAAACCTTGGAAAAGCCTGTACGAAATGTTGTACAGGCTTTTTTCGTTAAAATGCTTGACAAGCACATCTCTTTTTGTTATAATTAAATGTGGTATATTATTTATTAAAAAGGAGGCGTAAATATTGAACAGAGTGCTTACAAAAGACATTGTCGGTAAGGTCGGATACCTTATCGGGGTTAAAAAATTCTTTCTCGAACAGGATTTTCGGATTGACGGCGTGCCGCTCCCTTTCCTCGCGGAATTTGACGAAACGCCTGCAACGCGGATTATACGAAGCCTTTGTAAACTGCGAAATATGTTCATTCTGCGTTATAAAACCCTCGATTCGATGCTCACATATGAACTCAAAAACTTAAAGGACCTCGATTTTATTTCCCAAGAAGACGTCGAGGGACTCGAAAAAATGGGCGTTGACATTGTAAAATATAACTATCGTGCGGCGGAATATATTAAAGAATTCAATCTGCTTATAAGCACGAAAATTGATGATGTAAAGGGTTATTTCCCGGATTTTGTAGAATGGCGTCTAATCCGCAACCTCTTTATAATGCCCGCCGGCGACAAGCCCGAAACCTTCAAGAGCCAATACCACAAATTCGCCTGTAATAAAGAGCAATACCCCTATAAAATGTATATTAACTGGCACGCGGAAGACTGCGGAAATCTCCTTGCGAATGATGCAAAATTCTTGCAGATTATATATCGTCAAAACGGGCTTCAGTTCCATCAGACAAGCCAAGTTTCCGACGCCGTTGCAGATGTTAAAACTTCTATCTATGATTTTATCGAGTCCGCGAAAAAATGTGTTGTTGTTGTTGACTGTGAAAATGCCGATTTATATAAGCTTTATGCGGTGCTTAAAAACCTGAACCACGATGAAATTTCAAGAATTGAGAAGATACTGCTTTATGACGACCCGAATACAATTGATGCATGGCACATTTTAGAAGACTTCCTCGATGTTCCCGTCGAATATAACGAAATAGTCCGCGTCTTAAACCATAAATCAATCGTTGATGCGGCGATTATCACAGGCGTTTCGCGCGAATATTACGCCGAAAAAACAGACTCGTTTATCCTTGTTTCGAGCGATTCGGACTATTGGGTTTTAATTCAGAGCCTGCAAGAAGCGCATTTCCTCGTTATGATTGAGGAAGAAAAATGCTCGCGTGCGATAAAGGAGCATATGCAGGAATATTCCGTGCCGTACTGCTCAATCGACGATTTCTATTCCGGAAATATCGGCGAGCTTAAAACCGCCGCCCTAATCGGCGAGCTTAAGGTCTGCACGGAGGAATACATCGACCTTAACGCGAAAAAACTCCTCGAGGATATATACTGGAATTGCCACATTACCGCGACCGACATCGAAAAGCAGAAATTTTACGATAAATATATAAAATCCCTTAAGCTTGAGATTGATGCGGACGGGAAGATGCGGCTTGTGATAACCGCTCCCCTCCCCTTCCAAAACCACATTGACCCCGACGTTTATACAGAGCGGCTTGCTGTCGGAAAATAACTTTCAAAAGGATACTTTTACTATGCGAAAACTTGCGATATTAGGTTTCGGAACTGTCGGTTCGGGAACTGTCGAGTCGTTTTATCACCACAAGGAAAAAATAGCGAAGCGGATTGGCTTCACGCCCGATATAAAATATATCTTGGACATTCGCGATTTCCCCGAAAGCCCCTATAAGGACAAGGTTATTCACGATTTTAGTGTTATCGAAAACGACCCCGAAATAGCCGTCGCGGCAGAGGTTATGGGAGGGCTTAACCCCGCGCTTGATTTTACAAAAAGGCTTCTTTCAAAGGGCATAAGCGTTGTTACCTCCAACAAAGAGCTTGTCGCAAGGCATGGCGCAGAACTGCTTGCACTGGCGAAAGCGAATAATTGCTCCTACCTTTTTGAAGCTTCAACCGGCGGCGCAATCCCGATAATCCGAACGCTTACCGACAGCCTTTCGTCAAATTATATCTATAAAATACAGGGCATACTAAACGGTACAACCAATTTCATCCTGACAAAGATGCGAGAAGAAGGGTTACCGTTTAACGAAGCGTTAAAACTTGCGCAGGATTTAGGCTACGCCGAAAAAGACCCGACCGCCGACATTTCCGGCGCGGATTCGGCACGAAAAATCTCAATACTTGCGTCGATTGCCTTCGGCAAGCATATCAAACCCGAATGGGTTAAGACTGTCGGTATCGACCGGGTAACAAGCGAGGACATGGCTTACGCCGAAAGTCTTGGGGCGAAGATAAAGCTTGTCGCTGTCGCGTCAAAGGAATCGGATTCCGATAAAATCTTTATTACCGTCGCACCGTACATTGTCTGTAATAATCACCAACTCGCTCATGTTGACGATGTTTTCAACGCCGTTATGGTTGACGCTTCCGGGGCGGGAAGGCTTATGTTTTACGGACAGGGCGCGGGGAAACTCCCTACCGCGAGTGCTGTTCTTGCCGATATTACGGCGGCGTTGACAGAAACAAATTCGAGCGATAACGTTTGGGAAGAATGCGAAGAGGATATTATTATTAAAACCGACGGGGAAGAAGGACTCCCGATACTTGAATAAAATTGTGAGGTACGTTAAAAATGGAACAGAAAATAAGGGTTTCAAAACAAGGCTTTGAGGAGCTTCAAAAGCGTTATGACTGGCTTGTACAGGTTAAGCGGGTTGAGGTTGCGTCAAAACTTAAAGAGGCACGCTCCTATGGGGACCTTTCCGAGAACGCCGAATATGACGAGGCGAAGAACGAACAGGCTATCGTTGAGGCTGAAATCAACGAGACAAAGAGCAAACTCGACAACGCCGTTATAATCGACGAGACGGACATTTCCGACAGCGAAGTAAGCGTCGGCGTTTATGTCAGACTCGAAGACACGGACGAGAACGAAGCCTTCAAAATCCAGATTGTCGGCTCGACAGAATCAGACCCCGAAAACGACAAAATCTCCGAAGACTCCCCCGTCGGGCGAGGCTGTATCGGCAAAAAAGCCGGGGATACTTTTGAGGTAGAAACCCCGGGCGGGATAAGAAACTTTAAGGTTTTAGAAATAAGCAAAAATTAGAAACGGTGATTGTTAAAATGGCAGAGAATATAGCGGCAAATGCCGAAACTGAAATTCAGGATATAAACATACTCAAAAAAATCCGCCTCGAAAAGCTTTCAGAGCTTAAGGCGGCGGGGAATGACCCCTATGAGATAACCAAATTTGACGTTGACACAAAGAACATTGATATCCGCAATAATTTTGATGAACTTGAGGGCAAAACCGTTTCTATCGCCGGACGAATGATGTTTAAGCGGACGATGGGGAAGGCAAGCTTCTGCGACATTCGCGACAACACCGACCGTATGCAGATTTATGTTAAGCGTGACGATGTGGGCGAAGATTCTTACGCTGAATTTAAGAAATTCGACATAGGCGACATTTTGGGAATAGAGGGCTTTGTCTTCCGCACGCAAAAGGGCGAAATATCCGTCCACGCGAAGAGCGTGAAGCTCCTCTCGAAGTCGCTTTTGCCCCTCCCCGAAAAGTGGCACGGCTTAAAGGACACCGATATGCGCTATCGTCAGCGTTATCTCGACCTTATCGTTAACCCCGATGTAAAAGAAGCATTCACAAAGCGAAGCAAAATCCTCTCCGAGACGAGAAAATTCCTTGACGCACGCGGTTATCTTGAGGTTGACACGCCGGTACTCCATTCCCTCGAAATCGGCGCGGCGGCCCGCCCTTTTAAGACTTACCACAACACCCTCGGGCTTGATATGTTCCTTAGGATTGAGACGGAGCTTTATCTTAAGAGGCTTATTGTCGGCGGATTTGACAAGGTATACGAAATCGGGCGTATTTTCCGCAACGAGGGCATGGACACCTCCCACAACCCCGAATTTACCACCCTCGAGATGTATCAGGCATACACCGACTATTTCGGCATGATGGATCTTATCGAAGAACTTTTCGTTCATCTTACGAAGACAATTTGCAATTCGGAAATTATCGAATA
This sequence comes from Ruminococcus sp., assembly GCA_031262105.1. Lineage (GTDB taxonomy): Bacteria > Bacillota > Clostridia > Oscillospirales > Ruminococcaceae > JAISGY01. Next base: position 6,418 of record JAISIH010000036.1, read on the forward strand.
TCAGGACGAAAAAATTAATATGACTTCCCCTTGGAAACGTATGACGATGGCGGAAGCTGTCAAGACTTACAGCGGGGCTGATTATTACAGTTGGGCGGACGATAAGGCTGCGCGAGATGAGGCGAAGGCGAAAGACGTCCACGTTCCCGAAGGGGAAACCGCGACAAAAGGACACGTTTTAATTGCGTTTTTTGAAACTTTCGTCGAAGATAAGCTAATCCAGCCCACAATTATTTACGACTACCCCGTTGAAAATTCCCCCCTTGCGAAGCGCAAACCTTCCAACCCCGCATTTACCGAGCGTTTCGAGTTCTTCATCTACCGGCGCGAAATGGGCAACGCCTTTTCGGAACTCAACGACCCCCTCGACCAACGCGCCCGCTTTGAAGCACAGGTTGCGGCAAAGAACGCGGCGGCGATTGCGGCAGGAAAAGACGGCACAGCTTCGGTTGACGACGACTTCATAACCGCCCTCGAATACGGTATGCCCCCGACAGGCGGCTTGGGATTCGGAGTTGACAGGCTTGTAATGCTCCTTACGAATTCCGCTTCAATCCGCGATGTGCTTTTATTCCCCACTATGAGACCGTTATAAAAGGTATAAGCTAAATGAATGATAATGACAACGACAATAAAATAGGCGGCGTTTCGGCTGACGACGGCAAGGTAAAGGGCGGCGATGCGCTTGCGCAGTTTCGCAAGGCAGCCGACGAACGCAAAAAAGCCGAGCTTATAAAAGAAGCCGAACGCGAAGAAAAAATCGCCGAAGCAGAACGCCGGCAGCGCGAAGAGTACGCAAAAAAGCTTGAAGACGAGCGGCGCGAACTCCTAAAAATAAAAGCAGGAATTGCTCCTGACGATGAAATGCGGGAGGAAAAGACGGAAAAGCCTGCCATGCCGCTTTCTAAGCGGATCGGGAACTTTTGGTATCACTATAAATTCCCGGTGATTGTTTCGATACTGATTGCGATTGCCCTCGTTTATTTTATCCTTGAACTTATCTTTAAGGTTAACCCCGACGTGAAGATAATGTATATCGCCCCCGACTACGAAATGACGGTCAGGTACGAGGACGTTGCAGATGCGCTTGTGCCGTACTGCCCGGATTTTAACGGCGACGGGAAGATATATATTGAGGTTGCGTACGTTCCGGCGCGTGTTGACGAGTCTGCCGACCCCGAATATGTTCAGGCAATGTCGGCGAAACTATTTGTGGAATTTCAAAACCCCGATACGATTATAATTTTAACGGACGAGGAAACGTTAACCGCCCTCGACCTTACGGAAAAAGTCTTCGATGACCCTTCCTCGTGGTTTCCGGACGGCACGAACAGATGGGGTTATATCGTCAGCGAAACCGCGCTGTCGGAAGATATAGACTACACACTCGACCCGAATCTCATGGCGTGTTTCCGCCTCCCGAAAGAGGGTATGGGGAACTTCGCACAGTTTGAAACAAACTACCAAAACGCACACGAGCTTTGGCAGAATTTTATCACAGACAATGTCGTAAGCCCCGGCGCTTCTAACTACCACAGGAATTGACGTTTAGTCTATCGCTTCGCACATATTAAAAAGGATATTATGGGAAAAATTAAGAACGCACTGCGTGAAGCAGTTTCCCCGGTTACGGAAACGGTCGGCGACATAAAAAACAACCCGCGTTTTATAAAAAAACTCGACCTTTCCTTTGAAGCAATCAGGGACGGCTCGGACGAATATAAGCGCGAATGTTTGGCTCTTGTTGAGTCAAGGAGAGGCGCGGCGTTTAAGTTCTCGGGGGTATTTTGCGTTGTAATTCTTGCGTATATTGCCGTTTACGCGCTTGTCGGGGCGAATGCCGCTCTGGCTAATATGCCGCACCCTTTCGGGGAGCTTGACATGGTTCAGCTACTCCTACCGCTTATAATTATCCCGTCCGTAATCGCATCTTTTGTACGCCCCGCCGCAATTGTTACGACGATTATTCTATATTTCCTTGCGGCAACATATTTTCTTATAACATTCCATTTTTTAGCGGTTATACCGTTTTTAATCGCGGGCGGCGTTATTTTCATGAGGCTGTCGAGGGTTTGCGAGGCTTATGATTGTCTGCAAAAGCTCCCGGGCTTCCCCGACTTCATGCCGCTAACCGTCGATATTATCGAAAAGAAATCCCCGATTTTCTCCGAAACAGGCGTTACACTCGATTTTTCCGACAAGCCCGAAACGCCCGAAACAAACACGGATTAACCTCTTCCCCGAAACAAAAGCGGATTAACCCCGATACGTCCGAAAAGTTTTTTCAAAAATCTTAGTGGTGAATTATGCCCGTTCATGTACATGAATTTGCGCCGATACCGATTATTCTTGACGCGCTTCTTGAAACAGCAAAGCTTATACCGTTTTTGTTCCTTGCCTTTTTGCTGATGGAACACCTTGAAAAAAAGGCGGGCGAAAAGCTTATCTCCGCCCTCTCGAAAACAGGCAAGTTAACCTTCGCGGGTCCTCCCTTAGGCGGTCTCCTCGGAATTCTCCCGCAATGCGGATTCTCCGTCGCGGCGGCTAACCTCTTCGCCGGGAAGCTTATCTCTGTAGGCACACTCATTGCCGTTTTTCTTGCGACATCTGACGAGGCTATTCCGATTCTTCTTGCAAACCCCGAGCATTTCGGCGACATCTGGGTTTTAATCCTCACAAAGCTAATAATCGCCGTCGTTTTCGGCATTATCATAGATCTTCTTGTAAGGCTTCTTGACAAGCGCGAAGAGGCGGCGAATTTCGATGAAATCTGCCACGACTGCGGCTGTCACGAACACGGCGTTTTATATTCTGCCGTAAAACACACCCTTAATATCACTGTTTTTATACTTGCCTTAAACCTTGTTCTCGGCTTTATTGTCGGTGCTGTGGGGGAGGAAAATTTCTTCCGCTTCCTTGAAAGCTTCGGCGCGTTCCAGCCTGCCGCCGCCGCCCTTGTGGGGCTTATCCCGAACTGCGCGGCGAGTGTCCTTATTACCGAACTCTACATAGAAGGCGGACTCACCTTCGGAAGTGCCGTTGCAGGGCTTTGCTCCGGCGCGGGGGTTGGCATACTTGTCCTCTTTCGCACAAATAAGGATATTAAGGAAAATATACTGATAGTCGGGCTTCTCTACGTTATCGCGGTTCTCTCCGGCTCATTGGTTAATCTCATCTTATGATTGCAGCAAAAAAGCAGCTTCGGCGCGGCGGAAAAATAAGCGGCGGCGAGGGTTTTAGAAAGCTTCTTCAAGCGGACGGCGGGGACAACATCTTAGGCTTTGTCGGAAAAAATCTCATTCTATTTATAACACTTGCGGCAGCGGTTATAACAACGCTCTTCGCGCCGATAACGCGCTTCCCCGCTAATGACATTATCGCGAAAGTCGGACTCGTTTTCGCATTTTTGACGGCACAGGCGGGGCTTAAAAAGGGTAATGCGGACAGATTTCTGACTTCGCTTTTTGCCTTGCTCCCCGACAGATTTAAGTTTTTCACGCCGCTAATAATTATAGTCACAAGCTTCATATTCGGCGCGGTTTTTACTCCGCTCGGGGCAGTGCTTTTAATAATCCCGGCGATAACCCCGCTCTGCAAGGCTTGGCACAAAACAGCACTCCTGTTTGCCCTCTGTCTTGGTGCGGTAGTTTCAAGCAGCGGCGAACTTATTTCTCCGGCTTATACTCTGCATAATGTACTCCCCCTTGCGCTTGTCGGGCTTTGCATCTGTACCTCGTTATCTCTTTTAATCGGGAAGCCTGAAACTGCAATTCTTGACAAAAAGCCGGTTGATATAGTTACTGTCAGTATATATTTTGTGGCATTTATACTATGCGTATTAACTGCTTTCGGGATTCTCTCAATCATTATATGCATCTGTTCGGTTGTTTTAGCGGCGGTAATCCTCGATTCCGACAACATCAAGAAGATTGACTACGGTCTTCTTGTAATAATCTTCCTTTACGCCGTAGTCTCTTGGAACATTCTCCGCACCGACATAATTGCTCTCCCCGAGAGTTCCCTCGTCGCCGCCGGGCTTTACACCTACCGCCGATATCTTGACACGACGGGTGCAAAACCGATTTTCGGGCTTCTTATCTTTATCGGCGTCGGTGTCGGCTTAATATTAGTAATGGCATTATCCGCTCTTGCGGCAATATAAAATTTTACGGAGGTTTCTCTCATGGATCGTTTTGACTTTTACAGCCCTACCTATTTTGTCTTCGGTGAGGGCAGAGAAAGTGAAGCAGGAGCGTATGTTAAAAAATTCGGCGGCACAAGGGTACTTCTCCATTTCGGGAGCGGTTCTGTTGTTCGTTCGGGGCTTTTAGAACGCGTTTCTGAGTCCCTGAAAGCGGCGGGTATACCCTTTTTCGCTCTCGGCGGCGTTAAGCCCAATCCCCGCGACACACTCGTTTACGAAGGCATTGAACTTGTCGCAAAAGAAAATATCGACTTTATCGTAGCTGTCGGCGGCGGTTCTGCAATAGACTCTGCAAAGGCAATTGCCCTCGGTTCTCTCTATGACGGCGATTTCTGGGATTTCTGGTGCGGAAAAGCCGAGCCGCAAAAGGCTCTTCCCGTTGCGACTGTTTTAACAATCGCGGCGGCGGGTTCCGAGGGTTCCCCCAGCACCGTTATAACCAAAGAAGAGGGCGGCATAAAGCGCGGTCTCACGACCGATCTCGTTCGCCCAAAATTCTCGATAATGAACCCTGCCCTAACCGAGACCCTCCCCGCTTATCAGACCGCCTGCGGTGTAACTGACATAATGGCGCACGTTTTCGAGCGTTACTTCACCAACACCAAAAACGTTGAGATGACCGATCGTCTTTGCGAGGCGACGCTCTTAACGATGATAAACGAAGCCCCCAAGGTAATAAAAAACCCCGACGATTACGACGCGCGCGCAAACATCATGTGGGCAGGCACCGTAGCTCACACCGACATCTGCGGTGTCGGACGCTCCCCAGACTGGAACTCACATGGTCTTGAACACGAGCTCTCCGGTTTATATGATGTTGCTCACGGTGCCGGTCTCGCGGTAATCATGCCCGCGTGGATGGAATACGTGATGAATCACGACGTCCTTCGTTTCGCTCAAGCCGCAAACCGCATTTGGGGCGTCTCACTGGACTTTGAACACCCTGAGCTAACTGCCAAAAAAGGCATCAAGGCTTTCCGCGTTTTCCTAAAATCA
>JAISIH010000017.1 GCA_031262105.1 Ruminococcus sp.
GACGCGAATATAATGCTTATGGACACGTCAAACGCATCGCGTATTCACATTGAAAAGTATTTTAAGGACGAGGGTATAAGCCCGCAAAAGATACTTGAAGTTACAACGATGGATATGCTCATTGAGTTCGCGAAGGTCGGGATTGGGGTCGCGAGCGTTATTGAAGAGTTCGTTAAGGACGAGCTTGAGTCGGGCGAGCTTATAAAAATTCCGCTGTCTATTCCGATTCCGGGGAGGGATATTATGTTCGCGACGGCGAAATATGCGAAGATAACGAATTCAATGCAGAAGTTCATTAACCTTTATAGCTGAAATTAAAAGCCGCTGTTTGGCGGCTTTTTTGTTGCATATGTAGGGGGCGAGTTGGCAAATTGCCGGCGAATTGGCGAATTAATTTATCAGCGCAACCGAGCCGGACGAGAGCACCGAAATCGGGGCATTCTCGGGCTTTACTACAAGCCTCCCGCGAGGGTCAATTTCTAAGACTTTCGCCGTGAAAACGCGGTTGCCGTGGGTTACTTTTACGTTTTTTCCGATAAGGATTGAAAGGCGGCGGTATTCCTCTAAGAACGCCGCAGACGGGATTTGCGAGATGCGTACATCAAGGGCATCTAAGATTTTCGCAATGAGTAAATTGCGGTCGAAGAAGCGGTTTGTTTCAAGATAGAGGGAGGTCGCCGTACGCTTGAGCTCGGCGGGGAAGGACGTGTTGTTCACGTTGATTCCGATGCCGATTACGGCGTATTCGAGGGCAGAGGTCTCCATTCCGACGGAAGCTTCCGCAAGAATTCCGCAAAGTTTTCGCGTTGTGCGAAGTGCGTAGATGTCGTTGACCCACTTGATTCCGGTGGAAAGTCCGCAAACTTCGGAGACTGCGTCGGTAACCGCCACAGCCGCCGCCGTGGTTATGAGGGTGGTGTCTTCCGCTAAAAAATTCGGGCGGATAATTACGCTCATGTATATGCCGCTTCCGGCGGGGGAGAAAAAGTCGTGCCCGATTTGCCCGCGCCCGATTGTCTGTGTGTCGGAAATGATTGTTTTACCATGGGCTGCGCCTAAAACAGCAAGGCTTTTCGCGAAAGTATTCGTCGAATCAATGCTCTTATAAATATCAATATCCCGCCCGAGCGCGCCCGAAAGTTTCGGGATAATCATCGCGGCGGAGAGAACGTCCGGCTTTCCCTCGAGGGAATAGCCGCTGTTTGTGCGGGAATAAATCTGGTAACCCTCATTCCGCAGCACCTTAATATGCCGCCAAACCGCGCTTCTGGATATGCCGAGCGCGTCACCAAGGGCACTCCCCGTGACGGTTTCTCCGTTATGCGACATCAGTATGTCAAGAATCTGTTCTCTCGGGTTCATGTTCTGTAACCATTCCAAAGAACTTCCATAAATTGATAAAAAAGCGTATGGAAGGATTTTATGCTTAGGATAGCTCTTTTAATATTTGCAGTAACAATTGACGGTTTCGCCGCCTCGATAACAATGGGAGCGGCGGGTATACACATTCCGAAAAAATCGGCAGCGATTTTAAGCCTTACGGGTACAGCCTTTTTGGGCGTATCCGCGTTTTTTTCGTCGTCTGTCGGCGTGCTTTTCCCGCTCGGGCTGTTAAAAATAATCTCCGCTTCGCTGCTTGCGGCATTGGGGATTGCCGATATTGTTAAAAAGAATTTGCGTAAATGCTGTGAAAAAGACCCTGAAAGCGCGTCCGCCATATTTTTAGACGAAACAAAGTCGGATAAAAACCACGATAAAATTATTTCGCTTCGTGAAGCACTGTCTCTGTCGGTGGTGCTTTCGGCGGATTCCCTCGCGACGGGTGCGGCAGGGGCTGTGATTATGAGCTCGTATTTTATCGTAACCCTCGCGGCAACACTCATTGTCGGCTTCTCGGCGGTTGTAATCGGAAACCGCCTCGGGAAAAATGTATTAAGACTCTGCAAATTCGATTTTGAAAAACTTTGCGGCGTTGTCTTAATCCTGCTTGGGGTAGTTAATCTTTTTTAGTCGTCCCAGTCGTCGTAATCGTCGTCGTAATCGTCGTCCCAGTCGTCATCGCCGTAATTCGGGCGAGTGCTTGCAGTCTGCGGCGTTTCGCCTGCAATTACTGTGACGGTCGAAACTTCTGCTCCCGTCTGCCCGTCGGTAACGGTTACGGTATAAGTTTCGCCGGCTTTTAGCGCAGAGGTTGAAACGAAGATAACGGAAGTTGCCTTCGCGGAAACAAGGCTCGCCGCCTCATTCCCCGCGCTGTCTTTTACGGTAATAATATCATTCGTATTCGCGGAAACCGCCGCGGCAATAAAGGTTTGCGTTCCGCCCGTGGGGAAAACCGTCCTGCCGTTTCCGAAGGTAGAACCCGTCGTGAAAATTGTTCCGCCCTGTATTTCAAAATTCCGCTCGAAATCAATCGGGGTGTTGTCGAGGCGTGTAGAGCCCTCAATTATAAGCGTTCCGCCCGAAACATAAATCCGGGAATCGAGACCGTCGCCGCCGCAGTTAACATAAACCTTGCCGCCCATCATATTAAACATCTCGGAATCAAATGCGC
>JAISIH010000070.1 GCA_031262105.1 Ruminococcus sp.
ACGTCGTCGGTTGTGAGTCTTCCGTAAACGTCGTCGTTAACGGTAAGTACGGGCGCAAGACCGCAAGCTCCGATACATCTGCAAGCTTCGAGCGAGAATTTCCCGTCGGGTGTACATTCTCCGCTCTTGATTGAAAGAGCTTGGGAGAATTTGTCGAAAATATCGCCCGAACCCTTTACGTAACAAGCCGTACCGAGACAAACGGAGACTTTGTACTTGCCTTTGGGATTGAGGGAAAACTGTGAATAGAATGTAGATATGCCGTAAACTTTTTCGAGCGGAAAACCCGTACCCTCTGCTATCCTCTTCTGAACCTCGATAGGCAGGTAGCCGTAGATTTTTTGCGCTTCCTGAAGGATTGGCATAAGACAGCCGACCTGATCCTTCTTAGCGTCAATGACAGCCTTGAGTTCCGCTTCCTGTTCGCTTGTTCCGGCAAAAGGAATCTTTGAGATTGTTGACACTTACATGAACCTCCCGATATATTAAAGTTTTTTGACTGATTATTCCGGCGATGCCGCTCTTCTGCTGTTAAAATTGAGAGACAAAACATCATTTTTATTGTACCATAAATCAACAAAAAATGCTATTAAATTTATGGGAATAAATTGTGTAAAATTCGTGAAATAAAATAGCTTTCCATATGAAACTTAAACCGTTTTATATGGAAAGCTATGGGAATGCGCGATTTTAGCGCAAATTCGCCTAATAATTGTTATTTTTGTTCGAGACGAGCGGCGTTGTTATGCAATTGGTTCATCTTTATGCGGTAATCTTCCTTAAGCTCTGCGAGGCGTCTTGAGTCCTCGGTGCGTTTCGCCTTCGCATCAGCTTGAATTTGTTGGGTTTCGGCGATGCCGTTGACGATTGTCTGCCATGTTTGTTCAAGCGTTTCTACTTTTATGCTCGAACCCGAAGCAAGTTGAGTGGTATATTTTGTCTGTGCAACGGTATTCTGTGCGTTTTTGATAAGAAGTTCGTTGGTCTTCTCGTCAAGTGCCGCCATAGATTCCGCTTGGATACGCTGGCGCTTGAGCATAACCGCTTGCGCGAGAGCCTGCTTGAACACGGGAAGGGTTATGATAAACGCGCTGTCTATCTTGCGGATAAGGTTTAAATTGGAAAACTGCATTGCCTTAAGCATCGGAATAGTCTGCATAGCGACATTTTCCGCGATTTTAAGGTCCATAACGCGCTGTTCAAATATTGCGCGGGTTTGCTCTAAGGTTTGAAGGTCCATTGCAACCGCGCCGGAATCGGGGCTTGTTTGGAGTTTCTTCGCGTACTCGTCGATATAAGCGTCAATTTCGGTGCAAGCCTGCTCCCCTGCTAAAATGTAGAGGGTGAGGTCTTTGTAGTAGCCCAAATTCGCCCTGAACATCTGCTCAAGCTTAGAGTTAGCCTGTTTGATTTCGGTTTCGTAACCCGTAAGCTGGACGTAAATTTTATCAACCGCAGTTCCCATATTCTGGTATTTCGCAAGAAGACCTTCAAGCTTTTTCTTGATGCTTGCAAGAAAACCTTTTCTGCCGTCGTCGGTAAGTTCCTTCGCGTCGAACTGCTCCATAATCTCTGCAAGATTTTGAAGAAGCGTTCCCGAATCGTTAATCTGCTTAATATTCATGGAATTGAGGACTTGGTCGGAAGCTTTTGAGATTTCGGTCGCAACATCCGAGCCGAATGTAACAATCGAGTTAACATCATTGATGTTAATCTGACTTACAAGCTTATTGACCTGCTCGGTTCTGACAAGGTCCGCCTTAATCTCTTCGGCGGTTTTAACCATCGAAAAATCCTGTTCGGGTACGGCAATAACAGCCGTGCTGTCGTTCTCTGCCGCTTTCTCGGCAGCCTCAAGTTCTGTGGTCGGAGTGAATTTTAACGCCATCTTTTTTCTCCTTAAAAATTTGATTTTATTTAAATAATCTCCCGAAAAGTCCTGTCTTCGGCTCAGGAATTTTATTCGGAATCTTAAAACGCGGAATAGAAATTTTATATTTATATTCGCCTTGAATATAACTTTCAAATGCACTGTCGTCGACGAATGTTTCTAAGTTTCTGTAGCCTGTCGGAGTATAAATAATAATGTCAAAACCGAGTAAATTATAGAGCACAAGTTGAATGCATTCAACCTTTGAAAATGTATCTTCAATCGCATCAATAATTATAAACTTCGGAATATCTTTCGTGAAGTCATATTTTTGATAAAGATGAAGAAGATTTTTATCAAGATTTATTCCGACATGGATAATCTGCGGAAGAAGCTCCGCGAAACCGAGTTTCAGAAAGCCGCTGTCCGCCGCCTCCTGCATCTTTTCAAAGATTGTATTCTGTATATTTTCAGATAGAAATTGAAATTTATTAAGCTGAGAATTTTTCAGTTTAGCCGTTTCAATATGTTCACCCTTAATATAGTTTTGATAAATCCGAAGTTGGGAGGCGTCAATATCACGCTTATATGCGGCAGTGTTCCGCGTGATAATCGACATAGGCGAAAGCTTCATTCGAATACTGTCGAAGTAGTCGTCAACATCGCCGCCCTTCACTCCGCTAATTTTCGCAAAAATATTCGGCACAGTCGCTCTGTCGCCGTCAACCCTAAATCCGGAGCGGTATTTCGCTTGTTCATGCCACAGCACATCAATCTCATCAAGCGTTGTTTTAAGGGTTAAAGCCTGTATTTTCGGGAATTGAAAATCGCGGAAAAAAGTATCGGAACCGTATAAATATTCGTCTAATTGTTTTGAAGCGCGATAAGCATCTGTAGCAACCTTAACCTTTAAAAGCCTGTCGGGAAAAGGCGGAACTTCACCCGAAACCGGGAGCGATAATACCTGCATTTTCTCTGTTAAATTATAAGTTTTAAGGAGTTTTTCAGCTTGTTTATTTTCGGAAATATAGAGAACATCAATTCCTGTCATCGACATAAAGTGAAGAAAAATAATCTCGTCTTTCGTTATTTTTCCGTAAAAAAGCAGAAGCGGAATTTCAGAACAGGCGTTAATATAATGAGAAGAACGCGTACACCTTGAAAGCCATGTAATTATCCTTACACACAATGCGTAAAGCTCTTCGTCCGGAATCTTTGACGTAATATTTTCAAGCGCAGATACAGCCGCTTTTTCGCGAAGCGGATCGCCGTTAATCTTCACGAGGGACAAAAACGCGTCAAACATCGTTTTCCTGTCGTTTTGCGGCACCTGCGAAAAAATATTCATCTCTTCCGGCGTGGGGCTTCGCATACCGTTTTCAATATAGATAAGGCATTTCGGCGATTTCAGGAGGTTATCGCGAAGCGTAAAGAGCATATTTCGATAAACATAATAATCATCGGTGTCATTAGCGACGGGAGCACCGATCAGAGCGGCAAAATAAACATAAAATACCGACGAATTATAACTGTCCGAAAGAAGTGTACGTTCAGATTTAAGTTTAAGAACATCGCTCGGAAAAGTCTCCGCAGTTGTCGCAAGATAAGCAATCGGTGAAGCTTCGCCCGAAGCGGTTGAGAATCCCTCGAATTTCATAGTTACACCATGGTTAAATATTTTTTCTGCTGTCAAAAAACAGATTTGTTAATCTCTGTTATGGTAATAAT
>JAISIH010000074.1 GCA_031262105.1 Ruminococcus sp.
AATGCGGCGGGAGGTCTGCAATCCGCAGTCGGAGTACAAATCCCTTTTACAATTTGTTGGATTATAAAAATCGAACTCAATCGTACAAGGCAGAATTATAACCTAATATTAGTATAGCATGGTTTACGGCAAAAATCAATAGAAAATTAATAAAAAATATTTGTATTTTTCTACTGAATCTTTAGTGCTATGCATAATTTTGCTATATTAATACGTATATTGCCAATTTGCGCCTGAACGCGTTCCGGCGTCGGTCCGCCGTAGACATCCCGCGCCTTGATGCAGTTGTCGAGGTTAATTGCCTCAAAAATGTCTTCTTCAAATTCCGGGTCGAATTTTTGGTATTCGTCGAGCGTAAGGGTGTCGAGGGTTTTGTTATTTTTAATGCAATATTCAACAATCTGCCCTGTGATTTTATACGCCATTCTGAAAGGGATACCTTTTTTTGTAAGATAATCCGCACAATCGGTCGCGTTAATAAAACCAGCCGCCGCCGCCGCCCGACAATTTTCGGTGTTAATCTTCATCGTCTCAATCATCGGCTTGAAGGTTCTAAGGCAGAGGATTACCGTGTCAATTGCATCAAAAATCGCTTCCTTGTCTTCCTGCATATCCTTGTTATACGCGAGCGGCAAGCCCTTCATCATGGTTAAAAGGGCGATAAGGTCGCCGTACACACGCCCGGTCTTGCCGCGGATAAGCTCGGGAATGTCGGGGTTTTTCTTCTGCGGCATTATGCTTGAGCCTGTTGCATATGCATCATCAAGGTCGGCGAAGCGGAATTCCCAACTGCACCAGAGGATAATCTCCTCCGAAAAACGCGAAAGGTGCATCATAAGGATTGACAATGCCGAACCGAGTTCAATTACAAAATCGCGGTCTGAAACGCCGTCAATGCTGTTTTCGGTAATTCCGTCGAAACCTAAGTTTGATGCTTCAAGTTCGCGGTCGATGGGGTATGAAGTCCCCGCAAGCGCACAACTCCCGATCGGGGAGATATTGGTGCGGCGGGAAGTGTCCGAAAGTCTGTCCATGTCGCGCAAAAACATTTGGGCATATGCGCAGAGATGGTGTGCCATTGTAACCGGCTGGGCGCGTTGCAGGTGCGTGTAGCCCGGCATAACGGTGCCTGTATGCTTCTCAGCAATATCACAAAGGACAAGCAGCAGTTCGGCTAAAATTTCGCCGATGCTGTTAATCTGATTCATGAGGTAAAGCCGCATATCGAGGGCTACCTGATCGTTTCTCGAACGCGCAGTATGAAGCCGCTTCCCGATATAGCCGACCCTTGCGGTTAGTTCTGCCTCAATAAACATATGAATATCTTCGGCAGTACCGTCAAATTTAAGTTCGCCGCTCTCAATGTCATTTTTTATGTCGCCGAGGATAAGAATTATCTGTTCGGCATCCTTGCTTGGAATTATCCCTTGCTTCCCGAGCATATCCGCGTGAGCGATTGAGCCGGTTATATCTTCGGCATAAAGCCTTTTGTCGAAGGAAATTGACGAATTGAAGTCATTGACATTTTTATCTAATTCCTTCGTAAAACGCCCCGCCCACATCTTGTCATCCATAACGTACCTCCTCTAATCTGCCGATAAATAGCGTAAAGTTACCCCTTGCGGCGAGCGTCAAGCTGAGCCTTAACCTTAATCGGAAGCCCGAAAAGGTTGATGAATCCGGCGGAGTCTTTCTGGTCGTAAACTTCGTCGGCGTCGAATGTAGCAACCTCTTCATCATAGAGAGTAAAGGGTGAAGTCACGCCCGCACCGATTATGTTGCCCTTATAAAGCTTGAGTTTTACATCGCCGGTTACATTTTCCTGTGTTTTGTCAACAAACGCCGACAGAGCCTCACGAACGGGCGTGTACCATTGCCCGTTATAGACAATATCCGCGAAGTCAATCGCAAGTTTATCCTTCATTCGCGCCGTCGCCTTGTCGATTGTAATCGTCTCTAAAATTCGGTGTGCTTCATAAAGGATAGTTCCGCCCGGAGTCTCGTAAACGCCGCGGGATTTCATGCCGACAAGGCGGTTTTCAACAATATCGGTTAAGCCGATGCCGTTTTCGCCGCCGAGCTTGTTTAGCTTCTTTATAAGCGAAACTCCGTCAAGTTTTTCTCCGTCAATAGCGGTGGGAATACCATTCTCGAACGAAATGGTAACATAAACAGCCTTGTCTGGAGCCTTAAAAGGAGACACGCCCATTTCAAGGAAACCTTCCTTGTCATATTGCGGCTCGTTCGCGGGATTTTCAAGGTCAAGCCCCTCGTGGGAGAGATGCCAGAGGTTTTTGTCTTTGGAATAGTTAGTCTCGCGGTTAATTTTAAGCGGAATATTATGCGCTTCGGCGTAGTCAATTTCCTCGTCGCGGGACTTAATATCCCAAATCCGCCAAGGCGCAATTATAGCCATTTCCGGCGCGAACGCCTTAATGGTAAGTTCAAAGCGAACTTGGTCGTTGCCTTTGCCTGTACAGCCGTGGCAGATTGCATCTGCACCCTCTTTTATCGCGATTTCGGCGATACGCTTCGCGATAACGGGGCGTGCAAAGGACGTGCCGAGGAGATATTTGCCCTCGTAAACTGCTCCGGCTTTGAGCGTCGGGAAGATGAAGTCGTATACGAATTCGTTCTTGAGGTCTTCGATATAAAGCTTTGATGCGCCGGTTTTAATTGCCTTTTCTTCGAGTCCCTCAAGCTCCGATTCCTGTCCAACGTCGCCCGAAACGGCGATAACTTCGCAGTTATTGTAATTTTCCTTAAGCCAAGGAATAATTATCGACGTGTCAAGCCCGCCGGAATATGCCAAAACAACCTTTTTAATCTCTTTCATAAAAAACTAATCCTTATCTGTAATAATATTTATCTTCTTTTTCTTCAAAAAGCTCGGGAGTTTTTGGTTTTATATCGAAAATGCTCTTGAAAATTCCCGCTATAAAGTCGGCAATTATTGCGAAGGGTCGAAACAAATGGAATAGAAAGTCACGAGGATCAGGCATAATTTACCTCCGTCAAAATTTTTTTGTTACCCCATCAGGCGAACCATAACAGCTTTTTGCGCGTGAAGGCGATTTTCAGCTTCCTCGAAAATTTCCGCCGCGTGTTTCTCGAAAGTTTCCGCTGTGATTTCTTCGCCGCGATGGGCGGGGAGACAGTGCTGGACAATCGCATCGGGTTTCGCAAGCTTCATAATCTCTTCGTTAACCTGATAACCTACGAAGGCTTTGCGGCGTTCAATAATCTCGTTTTCGTTCCCCATTGAAGCCCAAACGTCGGTGAATACTATGTCTGCATCGGCAATTGCTTCTTCGGGGGAAGTCGTGAGGGTAAATGCGGGATAATTTTTCGTAAACTCGAGAACCGATTCATGCGGGGAATAATCCGCAGGGCAGGCGAGCGAGACACTCATTCCGACCTTTAAGCCGCCGACGGTAAGCGCGTTCGCCATGTTGTTTCCGTCGCCGATGTAGCACATTTTTAAGCCGTCAAACTGCCCCTTAATTTCGCGGACTGTCATAAGGTCAGCTAAAACTTGGCAGGGGTGCGTTATATCGGTAAGCCCGTTTATAACCGGGACTGTGCCGTAATAGGCGAGGTCTTCGACTTCTTTTTGGTCGAATGTGCGGATCATAATTCCGTCAAGATAACGCGAGAGAACGCGTGCGGTGTCTTCGACAGGCTCTCCGCGACCGATTTGCAGGTCTTTTGACGACAGGAAGAGAGGGTGTCCGCCGAGTTGAAACATTCCCGCTTCAAAGGATACGCGGGTACGCGTTGAAGCCTTCTGGAATATCATGCCGAGGGTTTTTCCCTTTAGGTGCGGGTGTGCAATGTCGTGCTTGAGTTCATACTTAAGCTGGTCTGCAAGGTTTAGTATGTCGGTAATTTCCTCCGTGGAAAGATCCATCATTTTTAATAGGTGTTTCATTATTTTTTCTCCTAATTTTGCAGTATTTCCGCCAGTATCCCAAGCCCCATATCAATCTCATCAAAACCGATATTAAGCGGCGGGAGGAAGCGGAGTTTATCCTTTGCCGTCAGCACAAGAAGTCCGTTTTCGTGGCATTTTTTCGATATGTCGGCAGCCTTAATGTCACCCTTAAATTTTATCCCGATCATTAAGCCGATCCCCGAAACGCTCTCAACAGCAGGCATTTTAAGAAGCTTTTCGCGGAAGTAATCGCCCTTTTTTGTAACTTCGTCAAGAAATCCGGGAGCGTTAAGCGTGTCAAGAACAGCGTTTCCGCCGGCGGCACAAACAGGATTTCCGCCGAAAGTTGAGCCGTGATCACCCTTTCCGAGGACGTTTTCGCATCTCTCACCGACAAGGCAAGCCCCTATAGGAAGCCCCCCGGCGATACCCTTCGCAAGCGAAACAATGTCGGGTTTTACGCCGTAATGCGCTGCCGCAAGGAATTTCCCGGTGCGTCCGACGCCTGTTTGAACCTCGTCCGCAATAATTAAAATATCGCGTTCTCTGCAAATATCAAATACGGCTTTTACAAAATCTTCGCTTAGATTATTAACGCCGCCTTCGCCCTGAATAAATTCGAGCATAACCGCGCAAGTTTTCTTTGAAAGCGCATTTTCAAAGGCGCGGATATTCGGCTCGCAGTGTACAAAACCGGGGGTAAACGGGAAGAAATAATTGTGGAAATCTTCCTGCCCGGTTGCGGAAAGAGTTGTAATTGTCCGCCCGTGGAATGACTGCGTAAGCGTGATAATTTCCGCACGATATTTACCGCAATCATCGGCGTTATGGTCAACAATTCCGTATTTGTCGAAGCTGTATTTCCGCGCAATTTTTATTGCACATTCGTTAGCTTCCGCGCCGGAATTCCCGAAGAAAACTTTTTTATAACCGCTAATTTTACAAAGTTTTTTTGCGAATTCGCCCTGTACGGCGGTGTAGTAATAATTCGAGGTGTGCTGGAGCTTTTTAACCTGTGCAGTTACTGCATCAACCCAAGCGGAATTGCAGTACCCGAGGGAGTTTGTGCCGATACCGCTGCCGAAGTCGATGTAGGTTTTATCGTTTTCAGAGGCGGCGTTGTCATTTTCGCCGGTTTCCAAAACAATATCGTAACGCCCGTAGGTTTGCATTACGTATTTGTTAAATTCGTTTATAGTTTCATTCATACTGTTCACCTAAAATAAAATTTTATTAAAAAACAAAGTCCTGCCGGGTCACCGGCTCAAATAAATTCAGTTCCTATGCCCTTGTCGGACATAAGCTCAATTAAAATTGAATGGGGGACACGCCCGTCAATTATGCAGGTTCCCTTAACGCCGCGCCTGACGGCTTCGACGCAACAGTCTATTTTCGGGATCATTCCGCCGCTTATGATACCCTGACGTTTCATGAACGGAACTTCCGAAACCTGAACGTAATCAATAAGCGTGTCGGGATCATCCTTATCGCGTAGAAGCCCCTTAATATCGGTCATGAGGATGAGTTTTTGCGCGCCGAGATTTGCGGCAATCTGCGCGGCGGCGGTGTCGGCGTTGATGTTATAAACCACGCCGTCTTCCCCGCAGGCAACGGTCGCGATAACAGGTATGTAACCGTTGTCGAGGCAGTT
>JAISIH010000042.1 GCA_031262105.1 Ruminococcus sp.
TGTGATGCGGTTATGTCAAACATCGGGTCGGAAGCAATCCGCTCGATAAGGTCGTTATCAAGCCCCTCTTCCTTAACCTGTTTGCCCGCCGCCATAGCGTGTTCGCGGATTCGCTCGTGCAGAGCCTGTCTGTCGCCGCCGCGCTTCACCGCATCCATCATTATATTTTCGGACGCCATAAAGGGAAGCTCCGCCATAACCCGCTTTCTTATAACCTTCGGATAAACGACAAGCCCCGCCGTCACATTAAGCATTATATTAAGTATCGCGTCAACCCCGAGGAAGCCTTCCGCAACCGCAATTCGCTTATTCGCGGAGTCGTCAAGCGTTCTTTCAAACCACTGGGTTCCCGCCGTAAACGCCGCATTTAACACGTCAACGCAGACATAACGCGAGAGGGCGCAAATCCTCTCCGAACGCATCGGATTTCGCTTATACGGCATCGCCGACGAGCCTATCTGATTTGTCTCGAAAGGTTCTTCCATCTCCTTGAAATTTTGGAGAATACGCAGATCATTCGCGAATTTCATTGCAGACTGCGCAATTCCCGAAAGGGTCGATAGAACGTTATAGTCAACTTTCCTTGAATAGGTCTGCCCCGAAACGGGTACAACCTTTTTGTAGCCCATCTCCGCCGCAATCTGCCGCTCGAGTTCCGTTACCTTTTTGTCGTCATTTTCAAACAGCTCCATAAACGAAGCCTGCGTGCCGGTCGTGCCTTTCGAGCCTAAAAGCGCAAGCGAATTTATACGGAATTCGAGTTCTTCAAAATCGGAATAAAGTTCATTTAGCCAGAGCGAAGCGCGTTTCCCGACGGTGGTCAGTTGCGCCGGTTGCAGGTGAGTATACGCAAGACAGGGAAGCTCCGCATATTTTTCGGCGAAATTTTCAAGGTTCGCGATAACGTTAATGAGCTTGCGGCGGATAAGGCTTAAACCGTCGCGCATTATGATTATATCGGTGTTGTCGCCGACATAACATGAAGTCGCGCCGAGGTGGATTATCCCCGCCGCATTCGGACAAACCTGCCCATAGGCGAAAACGTGTGCCATAACGTCGTGGCGGACGATTTTTTCACGCGCCGCCGCAACAGCATAGTCGATGTTATCTATATTCGCTTCAAGTTCCGCAACCTGTTCTTTCGTCACCGGCAAACCGAGGTTATGTTCTGCCCTCGCAAGCGCAACCCAGAGTTTCCGCCATGTTGAAAATTTCTTATCCGCCGAAAAAATATACTGCATTTCTTTGCTTGCATATCTTGTGCAAAACGGGGATTCGTAACTGCTTGTGTTCATTTTTTCTCCTCAAATTCGGGCAATATAGTTTAAAACCGCTTTTGCGGTTTCCGATTTTACGCCTAAAATTTTCGCTATTTGGTCGGTCGTTAACGCCTTAAGTTCAATCTTGGTCTTCGCGAAATTAAGGAGCTTCGCCGCCTTTTTTTCGCCGATCCCCTTTATCGCGGTTAAGCCAATCGAAAGGCTTTCTTTTTTATGCTTTTTTCGCTGATAGGTTATCGAAAAGCGATGGACTTCGTCCTGTATCTGCGTTACAAGGAAGAACGCGGATTTATTTGCCGGAAATGCAATCTCACCGCCGCCTGTTGCAATCGCTCTTGTGCGGTGCTTGCTGTCTTTAACCATGCCGAAAAGCGGAATATCAAGCCCCAAGTCCGACAGCACCGGCTTAACCGCATTTACCTGCCCGATTCCGCCGTCAAGGAGGATTAAATCCGGCAGCCGCTTAAAGCCCCCGTCCTTTTCATCTTCGTCGAAATATCGCCTAAAACGCCTCTCGATAACCTCCGCCATACTCGCGTAGTCGTTTTGTATGCTTTGAGTTTTTATCGAAAATTTCTTGTAAAATTTTTTATTCGGTCGTCCGTTTTCAAAGACAACCATTCCGGCAACCATCGTCTGGCTTCCTGTGTTTGATATGTCGTAGCTCTCGATAATATTCGGCGTAACGGATAGCCCCAAGAGCTTTTGAAGCTCCTCAAGGGCACTCACTTCCTTGCCCGTTCGCCCTAATTTTAAGGCAAGGGAGTCGGATGCATTCGCCTTCGCAAGGGTAATGAGTTTCGCTCCCCTGCCGCGCTTTCGGTTCGATAAATCGACGGCGTGGGCGGCGCGTTCGCGGAGGAGTTGTTCTAAAATTTCTGCGTTTTCAAGGTCGTCAGCGGTTATAATTTCGCGCGGGATTTCGCGGCGAATTTCGTCCGTATTTTCCGTTTCAAAAGTATAGTATTCGAGGATAAAATCTTCGTACATATCCGAGACGGTTTCCGCTTCGCCCAAGAAATATTCGCCGCGGTCAACGAGTCTTCCGTTCCTATAACAAAGCACCGCCGCGCATATTTCGCTTCCGTTTCGCGACAGCGCGATAACGTCGGTATCCTTCATTTCGTCGTCGATAATATACTGGCGTTCGGTCGCTTTTTTCACCGCAGTAAGACGATTACGCAAGAGCGCGGCGCGTTCAAACTCTAATTCTTCCGCCGCCTTTTCCATCTGTGCGGTAAGACGTTCTACGCTCGTTTCGCTTCCGTCTTTGATGTATTGCTTCGCTTCCGCGATTATCTCGGAATAATAGTCTGCCGGAATTGTCCCGGTGCAGACTCCCATGCAAAGGTTAATGTGAAAGTTAAGGCAGGTTCGCCCCTTCGCGAAATCTTCGGGGAAACGCCTGTTGCAGGTCGGGAGGAGGAACACGCGGTTAACCTCTCTGACGGTTTGCGACGCAATATAATGGCTCATATACGGACCGAAATATTCGCCCGGCTTCTGCTCGTTCATAACCGCCGAAAAGCGCGGATACAAACCGTCCGACAGCCGTATATACGAATACCCGCGGACATCTTTAAGCTTGATATTATACTTGGGCATCTCCTGCTTAATAAGCGAACATTCAAGCACAAGCGCCTCGTATTCATTCTCCGTCACAATAAAATCAAAGTCAAAAACAAGCGAGACCATCTTCTCGACCTTCGGCGTATGCTCTGTGTCGCGGAAATAACTCGTCACGCGATTTTTGAGATTTTTCGCCTTGCCGATATAGATAATCTTGTTGTTTTTATCCCGCATCCGATATACGCCGGGTGCGGAGGTTAATTTCGATACCTTTTCCCGTAAAAACGGCAGTCGATCATTCACACATTTTCCTTAAATTTTCAAAACTGATATTCTCGACAAAACTTTCGCCGGGTGCTTTGCACACCACAACGTCAATAGTTTCACCGGAACGCTTTTTGTCGGTCATCGCCGCCTCTAAAAGCTCTGAAAAGCTAAAGTTAACTTCACGGGTCAGATCGTATTTTTCGGAAATTTTATCAAGCAGACTAACTACATCGTTATTTTTCGTAACAGCCGAAACGATCTTCATTCCGGCAACAACCGCAAGCCCGTGTGACATTCCCGTGAAGTTTTCGAGCCGCTCAATTGCGTGTCCGAAAGTATGCCCGAAGTTAAGCAGTTTTCTTTCGCCCCGTTCAAATTCATCGTTCTCGACAATTTGCCGCTTAATGTCAATGCATCGGTAAACTATTTCGTCAATCACCGTTTTTATGCTGTCGGTGTCGTGCGAAAGGAGAAGCTCTGTTATTTCGTTTGAACGGATTAAGCCGTATTTTATTACTTCGCCTAAGCCGTCCTTGAAGTACGACTGCGGGAGTGTATCGAGGGTATCAATGTCGATTATGACGGCGACGGGCTGATGGAAAGCACCGACAAGGTTTTTTCCGCGCGGAAGGTCAACCCCCGTTTTTCCGCCGACAGACGAGTCAACCTGCGCAAGAAGCGACGTCGGAATCTGTACAAAATCAATTCCGCGAAGGTAGGTTGCGGCGGCAAAACCCGCCATATCCCCGACCACGCCGCCCCCGAGGGCGATAATGCAATCGTTTCTGCCGATACCCGCTTCGGAAAGGTAGTTGTAAAAATATTCGATAGTTGCAAGGGTTTTTGAGGCTTCGCCATGGGTAAACATAATATTCCAGCAGCCGTACGGAATGGCGGCGGTAACTCTGTCAAGATAAAATTTCCCGACATTATCGTCGGTTATGATAATAAATTTGCCGTATTTTTTCGGGATAAAATCGGTGACGCGGTCTATCAAACCGCGCCCGATATGAACGGTATACGATTTTGAGGCATTAACGCGGATAGATTTCATATTTTTCATCCTAAATCTCGCCCGAGATAGCCGCAGAGGGACTTAATCTTCTTCATAATCTCTGCAAATACTTCGGGTTTGAGTTGTTGTCCGCCGTCCGATAATGCCTTCTTCGGGTCGCAGTGTACTTCGATTTCGAGTGCATCCGCTCCGGCGATAATGCTCGAGAGGGAGAGCGGCTCGATAAGCGATATTACCCCCGCCGCATGGGACGGGTCAACGCAGATTGGCAGATGCGATTTTTGCTTTAGAAGCGGCACGGCGGAGATATCAAGGGTGTTTCGGGTCATCGTCTCGAACGTGCGTATTCCGCGTTCGCAGAGGATAACATTTTTATTCCCGCCCGACATTATATATTCGGCGGACATCAAAAGCTCTTCAATTGTATTCGCAAGCCCGCGCTTTAAAAGTATCGGCTTATTCGTCTTTCCGAGTTCTTTTAAAAGCTCGAAATTCTGCATATTTCTTGCGCCGACTTGGATTACGTCAATATCCTCAAAAAGCGGCAGATCATCGGCTGACATTATCTCCGTCACGATCGGCAAGCCCGTTTCCGCACGTGCTTTTAATAGGAGTTTTAACCCCTCGCCGCGAAGCCCTTGGAACGCATATGGCGACGTTCTCGGCTTAAATGCGCCGCCGCGAAGCATCGTTGCGCCCGCTTCCTTAACCGCTCTTGCGGTAGACATAATCTGTTCTTCCGATTCGACAGAACATGGTCCGGCGATTATTTGAAGCGAGCCGCCGCCGATTTTTACGTTGCCGGCTTCAATTACGGTATCTTCTGGGTGCATTTTTCGATTCGGGTTTTTATATGTTTCCTGAATACGCTGAACGCTGTCGATACAGTCTTGAGCATAGAGGCTGTCGAGGTCGATTTTGCTTGTGTCGCCGATAAGCCCGATTATGCTTTTCTCCACACCTTCGATGAGATTTGTTTTAAGTCCGTTTGCGCGAAGATTTTCTTCAAGTTTTGCGATTTCCGATTTGTTTGAACCCTGCTTTAATATAATTATCATAACTTTTTTCTTCCATGCCTTTATAAATTATCAGCCGATTTCTCTGCCTAAGAACTCTGCCATTTTCTTAATGTTATCCATGAGGCTTGAAAATGCCTCGGGGGTAAGCTGTTGTCCGCCGTCGGAGAGGGCGCGGGTTGGGGTGCAGTGTACTTCGATTTCAAGCGCATCCGCCCCCGCAACGATAAGCGACAGACTCATCGGCTCGATAAGCGAAAGTATCCCCGTTGCGTGAGACGGGTCGGCGCAGACGGGAAGATGCGACTTTTGCTTAAGGAGCGAAACGGCGGATATGTCGAGGGTGTTTCTTGTCATCGTTTCAAAGGTGCGTATTCCGCGTTCGCAGAGGATGATGTCGGTGTTGCCGCCCGCGGATATATACTCCGCCGACATGAGAAGTTCTTCAATTGTATTCGCAAGCCCGCGCTTTAAAAGTATCGGTTTATGAAGTTTGCCCAATGCCTTTAACAGCTTGAAATTCTGCATATTTCTTGCGCCGACTTGAATTACGTCGATATCCTCAAAGAGCGGCAGATCATCTTCCGCCATTATCTCCGTCACAATCGGCAAGCCGGTTTCTTCACGCGCCTGTAAAAGCAGTTTTATTCCTTCGGCTTCAAGCCCTTGGAACGCGTACGGCGAAGTTCTCGGCTTAAATGCGCCGCCGCGGAGCATCGTCGCTCCCGCCGCCTTAACGGCTCTTGCGGTTGTCATAATCTGTTCTTCTGTTTCGACTGAACAGGGACCTGCAATAATTTGCAGAGAACCGTTGCCGAATTTATGCCCGCGAACGTCGATAACCGTATTTTCTGGGTGCATCTTGCGGTTAACCTTTTTGTAAGGCTCGGCTATTCGCGTAACCTGTTCGACACAAGCCCGTGCTTCGATTGTGCTTTGATCGAGAATAGATGTGTCGCCGACAACGCCGATTAACGATTCCGTTGTACCGGTCGATTCGTGAAGCGAAAAACCTCTCGCTGTAAGGTCGGCGCGAAGGCTCTCTATATCCTTTTTATCGGCGCCTCGTTTTAGTAAAATAATCATGTTTACACTTCTTCGTATTTTTTAATAGGTTATCTCTGCCTTGGGGAGTGCGTTGCGAAGCTCCGAAATCTGGTCAACAGGGATTAATGTGTCTTCAAGATACGCATTCTTAAGCCCTGTAAAATTCGCGATAACCGCCGCATCGCTTATCGGATTTTCGCTAAGCCTCAGCCATTGCAAACGAACCATCTTTGAAAGGGGCGATATATCGTTAATGGTATTATTATCCGCATAGATTTCAAGCATATGCGTCATTTCGGTAAGCGGGGTAAGGTCGCTTATATTGTTATTCTGCATATGAATTCGCACTAAACTTGTCATTGTATAGATCGGTGAAATTGAGGCAATGTCGTTGTCGTTAATCCAGAGCATCGTAACCTTCCGACAGGTATTAAGCGGCGAAAGGTCTGTTACATCGTTCCCCGATACATCAAGATTTTGAAGGTTAACAAGCCCCGAAAGCGGCGTTAAGTCTGATATTCTGTTGCTCCGCAAAAACAGGTTTTCGAGGTTATAAAGCCCCGAAAGCGGCGAAAGGTCGCTTATGTTATTGTTAAACATTGAAAGCGTCGTCAGGGAGGTTAAACCTTGGAGCGGCGAAAGGTCCGAGATGCTGTTTGAATATAAAAACAGCTCGGTGAGGTTAACCATATATTTAAGCTCTTTTATGTCGTCGTCAGAAAGGTTTTTCCCGGTAATTGTCAGGGACGTTATCTCTGTGCTGTATTCCTTGCCGCCGATAAAACAGGTTGCGGGCTTATACGGCTCAATCTCCGCCCTTATAGACACGGCTTCGCTGATCCGCTCGTTGCCGTGTGCCTCTAAAAAGTCGTCCTTTTTAAGAGGGTCCGGCTCGCGGATTGTCATATCGCGGAGGGATGAAATCTGGCTTTCAAGCCCCGCAATCTCCGAATCGTAATCGTAGGTCGTGGTTGTAGTCGTTTCGGGAGTGATAACGGAGGTTATGACGCTTCCCTGCTCATCGCGTACCGCCTGCCCGTTCTCGTCCGTAACCGTAACGATCGTCGTATCAATCGTCGTCGTTTCCTCTACCGCTTGGTCGTTATTACAGGCGGCGGTGGTAAAGACGGCTATAAAAACGCTTACAAGTGCAAGATATTTTATCCTCATAAGACTTCTCCTGTACTGCTTTAAACTAATATTTTACATTGTAACAAATTTGAAGACATAATGCGAGCGGAAATACTTAATTTTTTGTGAACACTGCGTAAACAAAATTTAATCTAAAGGTCGAATTTTGTCTGAATTATCTCTTCAAGTGCCTTTCCGCCGAAACCTGCCGACGGTATATTTTTCACGACAAGTTTTCTCATACTGTCACGAGTCTGGTCGGTAATAACCTCGGCAAGTTTTATCTTCCCCTTGCGGAGCGTCATAACAGCAACGCCCTCGGTGTTCTTGGTTTGTTTTACCGCAAGCATACCGGTGTTAAAGACAAGGCTTTTCCCGGCGTCGGAAGAAAGGAGAATTTCTGTATTGTCGATAATGTGGATAATCTTCACAAGCGGTGATTTTTCCGAATACGCTTTCATAAGCTTTTTGCGGTTTGTAACGGTAATATAACCGTCGAGCGAGACTTTCGCAACCTTTCCGTTCTCAAAAACGAAGATAAGGTAGCCGGAATAGTCCTCGGTTATAACCATGTCAAAGAGTTGTTCGCCCTCGTCAAAGCCTAACTTCGAGGGGATATAATCCCCCAAAACCGAAACCTTCGTATCCGCGAAGCTGTCGCATTTCGACTTATAGACCTGCGCCCGGTCGGAGAAGAAAAGCAGTTCCGCACGGTTGTTGGTTTCAATAATCCGGGTGAGGTTGTCCCCCTCTTTTAGCTTTTGTTCCCCTGAATTGCGGAGGGAAAGCGGGGTTATCTTCTTGAAATAACCGTGTTCGGTAAGGAACACCGTTACAGGATAATCCGGGGTTTCGTCTTCCTCCGGCTCGTCGTCTTCTTTGTCGTATATAAACTCCGTGCGGCGAGGCTGCCCGTAACGCTTTTTAACTTCACCAAGTTCCTCAATAATTATCGCGTAAATCTTCCGGTCGCTGCCTAAGATTTCCTCTAATTTCTTTATGTCCGCTTCAAGCTCGTTAACCTCTTTCAGTCGATTAATAATGTACTGCTTGTTAAGGTTACGGAGCTTAATTTCGGCGACGTACTCTGCCTGTGTTTCGTCAATCCCGAAGCCGATCATAAGGTTCGGAACAACCTCGGAGTCGTCGTCCGTCTCCCTTACGATTTCAATCGCCTTGTCAATATCAAGCAGGATTTTTTGCAGCCCGCGCAGAAGATGAAGGAGCGATTTTTTCTTGTTAAGGTTAAAATAAACCCGCCTCTTAACACATTCTTTGCGGAACGCCGTCCATTCGGTCAAAATCTCGCGGACGCCCATTACGCGGGGAGTTCCGCCGATTAGGATGTTAAAATTGCAGGGGTAGGAGTCTTCTAAGGCGGTTACCTTAAAAAGCTTTTT
Organism: Ruminococcus sp.; assembly: GCA_031262105.1. GTDB lineage: Bacteria > Bacillota > Clostridia > Oscillospirales > Ruminococcaceae > JAISGY01. The sequence goes on from JAISIH010000042.1 coordinate 8,726, forward strand.
CATCAGCTTTTCGGGGTCTGTCCCGCGCTTAATGTCGATCGCGATTTTTAAGCCGTTAATGTCCGTCTCGTCGCGGATATAGGATATGCCTTGAAGCTTGCCGTCCTTGACGAGTTCGACAACCTTGTCCTTTATCGCTTCAACCGTTGCGGTCGGGGGAATTTCGGTTATTTCAATGCAGTTCGAGTCCTTATCAAACCGCCATTTCGAGCGGATTTTAAAGCCGCCCCGCCCTGTGTCAAAAATCTTCTCCGTTTCGTCCGCGTCAAAGATTATATAGCCGCCGCCCGGGAAATCGGGACCTTTAAGGGTATCGGAAATCTCCGCACGGGGGTTTTTTATAAGCGCGATCGTTGTATCGCAGATTTCGGACAGGTTAAAAGAACAGACATTCGACGCCATTGAAACGGCTATTCCGACGTTTGAGTTAACAAGCACCGACGGGAACGTCACCGGAAAGAGGGTAGGTTCTGTGGTTTCGTTATCGTAGTTCGGCACAAAATCTACCGTGTCGGAGTTAATGTCGCGGAAAAGTTCCGCCGCAATCGGCGCAAGCTTCGCCTCGGTATATCTTGAAGCGGCATACGCCATATCGCGCGAATACGCCTTGCCGAAATTGCCTTTGCTGTCGATAAAGGGGTGGAGGAGTGCTTCGTTCCCCTTCGAGAGGCGCACCATCGTCTCGTAAATCGCGCTGTCGCCGTGGGGATTGAGTTTCATGGTCTGCCCGACGATATTCGCCGACTTCGTCCTCAGTCCGGTAAGAAGCCCCATTTTATACATGGTGTAAAGAAGCTTCCTGTGGGAGGGCTTGAAACCGTCAATCTCGGGGATTGCCCGCGAAACGATTACGCTCATCGCGTAGGGCATATAGTTTTTTTCTAAGGTGTCGGTTATTTGTTCTTCAAAAACCTTCCCCGAGCCGGCGATATATGCATTTATCTTCGGTAACGCCGAAGCTTTTGGTTTTTCCTTTTTTGCCAATTTATCTCACCATAATTTTCAATAAACTATCAGTGTCTATTATAACACAAAAAAAAACCTTTGTCAAGCATTTTATCATTTTAACGCGATGAAAATTATTTTTAGAATGTTCATCATTACTTAATAAAGTTATGCTATAATCTGCATAGAGAGGGTCTTAACATGAAATATAAACTCATTTTCGGAATAATTTTTTCTGGAGTGTTTCTGATATCGGCTTGCGAAAAAGAGACAGAAGCCGCCGGTCATCTGCCCCAAACAACAACAGCAATAACAACCGCAACCGAAACTACTGTCGAAAAGATTCCCGAAATAACGGAGGAAACCGTCTTGACTGCCGCTAAAATAAAATCCGATAAATTCTTTGATAATGTTAAACATCTCGGGCGAACATATATTTCCGAAGATACAATCTGGTGTGTGCTTTCGGGGACGGGTGCGGAGTTTACCGCGAACGGAAAACAGCTTGTCATAACGCTTCAGGGCGGGAACGCCGCAAGTAAATCGAACAACGAGAAGGTCTATGCAAGAGTTGCGGTTTACGTCAATGATGAGCGGTTGGTTGATACACAGGTTGATGAGGAAACAAAGGTTATAGATGTGCCGCTTAACCCCGATGAACCTTCAACCGTCAAGATTATAAAGCTTTCCGAGGCTATGCAGTCGATTTTCGGAATATCCGGTATAACCGTTGACGGCGGGGCTGGCAAAATTTCGCCCGTTCCCGAAAATGACTTTTTAATCGAATTTGTCGGCGACTCTGTAACCTGCGGTTATGGGGTTGATGCGCCGGATCAAAGCCACAAGTTTTCTACCGAAACCGAAGATTTTACCGACACCTACGCTTATCTTGCCGCAGAAAGTTTAGGCGCAGATTACAGCATTATTGCCTATTCCGGGCATGGCATTATCTCCGGATATACCGCAAGCGGCGTTAAACAGCCCGCCTCTGTTGTTCCGAAATATTACGGGAAAATCGGGAATTCTTCCGACAGGATAGGCGGCACATATCCGGTTGATATTGATTGGGATTTTTCATCAAAACCCGATTTAATTGTCGTAAATCTCGGGGCGAATGACGAGAGTTATTGCGGCGATGATCTCGACCGGCAAGCCGAATACATTGAAAAATATATCGAATTTATCGAGGAAATTCGCAGAGTTAACCCCGATGCGTTTATACTCTGTTCGCTCGGGGTTTTGGGCGACAGGCTCTGTCCATGCGTCGAGGAAGCAGTTAAGAGATATTCAGAAAAAACGGGTGATAAAAATTTAGACAGCCTGCGGTTTGAGGTACAAATTCCCGATGACGGTTATGGTGCGGACTGGCATCCATCCGCGGCAACACATCAGAAAATGGCTAAGAAGCTTACAGACTGGATTAATGCGAATATAAAAAAATAGCGAAGAAACTTATTTATTGGATTAACGCGAATTTCAAAAAATACCTCTCGGAAATTCCGAGAGGCTTTGTTTTTACGCTAAAAGCAGTTTTCTTGTTGCGGGGACTTTGAATAACGCGACGGCTCCGGCAATTGTCATGATTAATTCCGGGAGTATAAATGAGGCGTTATACGCGAGCGAATAAAGATAGACATTCCAACCCTCGGGACACCATGTTGCGAAGACGATTACCCCGCTTAAAAAATGCGAGAACAGTCTTATTACAAGCGAAAGGGTTATTCCGGCGCAGATTCGCGGAACGGTTTTATTCCCGAAAATTCCCGCAAGACCGAGGGCGGTAAAGGGCAGTATGTAGTCGAACGCAATACAGCCGATCCATGTTTTCAGGGTTAAGCCCCAAGTCATTATGCTCCCCAAATCGAACATTATCTGCGTCAGGCTATAGAGGAACGCGCAGACAAGTCCCCATTTTACGCTGTATTTAAGCGAGAGCAGGCATATCGGGAGCATCGACAAAAGCGTAATCGAACCGCCGAGCGGAAGCGTCATCAGCTTTATGTTCGATAAAACGGCGGCGAGGGCGATAAGTATCGCGGAGGTTACGAGGCGGATTAAGACGGCGTGGGATTTTGTTGTTTCCATTGGTTTTCTCCGTTTATAAAAATTCTGAATAATAAAAAGCTAAAAACGCCTACGGAAAAATCCATAGACGTTCATAAAAAGCATATAGCCTTGAATGTACCTACGGCGGCATTATCCGCATCAGGTTACGGGTCAAAGCT
>JAISIH010000053.1 GCA_031262105.1 Ruminococcus sp.
GCGCCGGTTGCTCGCCAAAGGCGAGCGGAAATAATACTGACGGCATCCCAAGGCGGCTTTGCCGCTTTACCCGAAGCTTTGCTTCGGGTAGATAAAAAACATTTTCAATGTTTTTTATCAGGGATTAGTATAAGAGTGAATAATGATATTATACAATAAATAATATGGCTTGTCAAGTTACAATTCGGTTAAAAAAAGCCCGGCATTTTTAAGTCGGGCTTTTCGGAAAATGTGGTTAATCGTCAAATAGTCCGCCGTATTTGTCGTCAGGCTTTTCGGGGTTTGAAAAGTCGATTCCGTCTGTAATCTCGTCGAAGAGACCGCCGTATTTAGACCCCTCGGAGATGGTTTTCTTCTCCTCTTCGGGCGGTTCGTCCGCAGGCTCGTCGTCGAAAAGGTTGCCGTAAGTCTGCGTAACGGGAGCTTCCGCCGCCGCTTCTTCTACAGGTTCGTCGTCGAACAACCCGCCGTAACTTTGCGCCGCCGCCGTTTCCTCGACAGGTTCATCATCAAATAATCCGCCGTAACTTTGCGTAACAGGTGCTTCTTGCGCCGTTTCTTCAACAGGCTCATCGTCAAACAATCCGCCGTAGCTTTGCGTAACAGGGGCTTCCGCCGCTTCTTCGACAGGCTCGTCGTCAAACAATCCGCCGTAGCTTTGCGCCACAGGAGCTTCCGCCGCCGGACCATCATCAAACAATCCGCCGAAATTATTCGCCGCCGGAGTTTCTGCCGGTTCGTCGTCAAATAAGCCGCCGAAGCCAACCGAAGACGGTATACCGAAGTCGTTCTGTGCTGCCGCCGGAGGTGCCGCGAATTGGTTCGCTTGCCCCCACTGCCCGGCTTGTCCGCTCTGCCCTCTGATACCCCGGTTTTGGGCGGCGCGGAGTGCGGAGGTGTCTTTTACCTTAAAGCTCTTGCAAACGCTGTTGAGTTCGGCAACGTGCCCTGTCATTTCGGAGCTTGAAACTGCCGCTTCCTTTGCCGTCGCCGCGTTCTCCTGAACAATGCCGCTGAGTTCGTCAATCTGCATTGTAATGTCAGAAATGGAGCGGCGTTGCTTTTCGGACTCGTTTTTAAGCTTTGTTATGTATTCGATATTCTCTTCGGAGATGTTTGAAACTGCCTTGAGACTGCTGTTGACCGTCCGCACAATCTGGTTGCCCTCGCGGACACTGCGCAGACTTGAGTCGATGAGGGAAGCCGTCGATTTCGCCGCTTCCGCCGATTTAAGGGCAAGCCCCCCGACCTCGTCCGCGACAACCGAGAAGCCCAAGCCAGCCTCACCCGCTCTCGCCGCCTCGATTGAAGCATTGAGGGCTAAGATGTTTGTCTGGAAGGCAATGTCCTCGATAACCTGAATTACCTTTGAAATATCCTTTGAGCGAGCGTCAATGTCGCGCATCGCCCCGACCATCTTTTTCATTGCGCGTTCGGCGGCGGCGGTCAGCTTGTCCGTTTCGGCAACCTTCTCGAGTGTCCCGACAGCGGCGTTAACGTTGTCAGCCGCGGCTTCCGCAACCTTTTCGACATTCGCCGAAAGAGCTTTAATTGTGTCTGCTTGGTCAGCGGCACGTCTCGCAAGGCGTTTTGAAACCTCGTCAATGTCGGAAGCTTCGGAGGAAACGCCGTCGGTTGCGGCTTGAATTGTGCCGATCGAGAGTGAGACTGCGTTAATCATACCCTCTAAAGCGAGGTTCATCTTGTCTTGGTCAGAACGGATGGTAATTGCGGCGGTATAATCGGAAGCGGCAATTGACGCGAGAATGTCGGACTGCTTTTTTATATCGACGGAAATGTCAAGAACGGCATCGGCGAGCATACTCATTTCGCCCTCGAAGTCGCCCTCGACGGTTATGTTCATGTCGCCCTGCGCGAGCTTCACAGCCGCATCTGTAACATCGCTGATCGGTTTTGCGATCTGCTTATTGATGGTTAAATATGTATAAACCCCGACACCTGCCGCCGCTAAAATGAGGATAAAGAGAGCCATAAATATACGTACACCCAAAGATGACCCCGCAAATATGAAGCCTTGCACAATAACAAGAACAAGTGCGATAGCAGCAGCAATAAGTATCTTTATTGACAGATTTAGGCTAAGTTTACTCATATTATCTTTTACTTCCAAGATTAGTCGCAGGCGCGTATTTTTCTAATTACAGTATAACATTAGAATCGGGAAATGTCAAGTATTTTTTCAGAATAATAAAAAGAGGCAACCCGATTATAAAAAAAGAATCCCCATAAAATGGGGATTACTCGGCGCGTTTTGCTTTAAGTTCGTCAAGGGTTATATACTGCCCCTGCTCGATTTCGCGAATATTTTCAAGGTATTTTTCTGCCTCTTCTTCGGAAAGAGCCTCGATTTCGTTTTTTATAGTTTATCACTCCCGGTTTTCATTATATGCTAAGTTCTGCTTCTATCGTGTCGAGAATTTCGCCCTTGCTTTTGCCGGCTTCTTTAAGCGCGAGAATTTTATTGTGCAGTGCAAGCTTGAAGTTCGCGCGCGTGTTCTTTATGTTGTCTTCATACATTCTAAGCGTTAATTCAGCCATGTTCATGTCTTCCATAATATCCCTCCTCTCTAAATATCTTTTTTCCCGATAACAATCCCGGCGTTAGTAATGTCAATAAATGCATAAGACGGCACAAGCGAATCGCGGGGTCTTGCGGAGCTCCCCGGGTTTAGCAGATATATCCCGTTAACATAATCTTCAAAATATCGGTGCGTATGCCCGAAACAGGCTATGTTGCAGCCTAAATTCGCGGCGGCGGCGGCTAAAATATCCGTTCCGTAATAGACACCGTGGCGGTTGCCGTGGACGCATAAAATCCTCGCCCCGGGGACGTCAACGACAATTTGAAGCGGTGCGGAGCTGTTATAATCGTTGTTCCCCCGGACGTAGCGGAAATCTACAGCCGGGTTTTTTCGCATGAAGGCAGCGGCTTCGCGTTCGGTGTCGCCAAGGTGTACAAAAATCTCGGCTTTTTCTTCTTTTTTTGCGATATTTTCCAAAACACGCTCATTTCCGTGGCTGTCTGACATGATTATTATCCGCACAAAAAGCCGCCCCCCTGCATATAATGATAAAAGCAAACATAAAAAGAATAATGGAGAAAAATTATGCCGCAACAAAATTTTAACTCAAAAAACATGGACCAACTCATCGGAATTTTAGCCGGGAAAGCCGGTGTCTCAAAGGATAAACTCGCCGCCGACCTAAAAGAGGGGAAGCTCGATTCCGCAATCGAGAATATGAACCCCGAGCAACGCGCGAAATTTAACCAGATTGTGTCTAACCCCGCACTCGCGAATATGTTTATTTCAAACCCCCAAGCTCAAGCGTTATACAAGAAATTTTTAGGGTAAACAACCCGCCGCGTACAGCTGCCCCCAATTTTTTTGAAGTAGGTGTTTTCAAATGACCGAAACAACCGAACAAGCATTTGAAAATGCCGATACCGAGGGGCTTGAAGACCTTTTTAATAACATTGATCTTGATAAAATCTTAGAGCTTATTAATCTTTTGTCGAACCCGCCGTCCGACAAGAACGTGAACTTTTTGCTTGCCTTAAAGCCGCTGTTGTCGGAAGATCGCGCCCCGAAGGTCGAAAAGGCGGTTAAGATACTTAAAATGTATGATATTTATCAGACGTTAAAAGAGAGCGGTATGCTCTCAGGTCTGTCAGATCTTATATAAAGGAGGGAAGTTGATGAATAGCATTACCGTCGAAATCGAAAAAGCAGCTCGGCGCGTGTCCTCGAAAAGAAACATCTACGCCGATATGGTAAAAGCGGCGAATGAATACATAAAACCGGAAGCCACCTTAAATTTGGGAGAACCGGAACCGGTTATAACAGAACCCGCTCCGGCACAACCTGCCGCGCCTGTTGCCGCGCCCCCCGAAGTAACACTCCCGAGCCAAACCCCGAATCTTAAGATAACGGAATTTGAGATACACCCGGAAAGACCGGCTGTGCGGACAAAAACTCCGCGGCGAAACAATTTCGGTTTTACACTCAACCCGATAATAACGGTATCGAGACCAAAACGGTAGCATGGTGAATGTATGAGCGGTTTTTTAGCGGCTAAGGAGCGGTGCGAAGAAATGAACAGACGGCTTAAAAATTATCATCAATCATCGCTGAATGTAAATCACCCGTCGGTGAAGAGCAAAACCGCTTTTATCCCCGAGGCTGTTTTTGAGCGGGTAGATAAAACAGAATCCAAAAAGCCCGCCCAAAAATCCGCTCCGAAGCAGATAAACAACACTCTTTTCGGCATAGAGCTAACCCGCGACAACTGCCTTATTATCGCGCTTATCCTCATGCTGATGAAAGAAAAGGCAGAATTGCCGCTGATTGCCGCGCTTATATTTCTTTTAATTTAGTACGCTTTCGCCCAGTATACCATGTGCTTAGCCGGCTTGCCGCAACATACGCATTTATCCCCGTCTGAAATTTCCTTGTCAAACGGTATACATCTGCTCCGCACGCCTGTTTTTTCGGTAACGCCGTCTTCGCAGGCTTCTTCGCCGCACCACGGCGCAAGGAATAAACCGTCGCCGCCCTCGAGAGCCTTCAAAATCTCGTCGGTGGTTTTCGCGGTGTGTGTTCTATTCTCGCGGTTTGCAAGTGCCTTTTTGTAAAGCGCGTTGTAGACAGAATCAAGGGCTGTTTTTGCGGTTTCTTCTATGCCGTCGAGGCTTTCCGGGGTTTTTCCGCCGGTTCTTAAAGCGATAACGCACTTGTTTTCGGCGAGGTCCCGCGGACCTATTTCAATCCGCACAGGCACGCCCTTCATCTCATATTCTGCAAATTTCCAGCCCGGGGAATTGTCGGAATCGTCTATCTTAACGCGAATCCCAGCCGCTTTAAGCTTCGCGGCAACTTCATTAGCCTTGTCAAGAACGCCCTCTTTTTGCTGTTGAATGGGAATAATCACAACCTGAATCGGAGCAATCGCCGGCGGCAGGACAAGCCCGTTGTCGTCGCCGTGCGTCATAATTATACCGCCGATAAGGCGTGTTGAAACGCCCCAGCTTGTCTGATGCGGGTACGCAAGTTTGTTGTCACGCCCGGTGAACTGTATCTCGAAAGCCTTTGCGAAGCCGTCCCCGAAATAGTGGGAAGTCCCGGCTTGGAGGGCTTTTCCGTCATGCATAAGAGCCTCAATCGCGTAGGTCGAAACCGCCCCCGCGAACTTGTCAGACTCGGTCTTCTGCCCCTTTATAACAGGAATCGCAAGGGTTTTTTCGGCGAATTCGGCGTAAACGTCAAGCATCTTCCTTGTCTCCGCCTCAGCCTCCGCCGCCGTCTCGTGGATAGTATGCCCCTCCTGCCAGAGGAATTCTCGCGAGCGGAGAAACGGTCTTGTCGTCTTCTCCCAACGCACAACGCTTACCCATTGATTATAAAGCTTCGGCAGGTCGCGATAGCTCTCGATTATGTTCTTGTAATGGTCGCAAAAAAGCGTCTCCGACGTCGGGCGGACACAAAGTCTTTCCTCTAATTTTTCCGATCCGCCGTGCGTTACCCACGCAACCTCCGGCGCGAAGCCGTTAACATGGTCTTTCTCCTTTTGCAGAAGCGACTCGGGTATAAACATAGGCATACAAACGTTCTCATGCCCCGTCGCCTTAAACATCCCGTCCATAATCCGCTGAATATTTTCCCACAAGGCATAACCGTACGGGCGGATAACCATACAGCCCTTAACGGAGGTGTAAGAAACAAGCTCCGCCTTCATGCAAACATCGGTAAACCACTTCGCAAAATCAGTGTCCATTGCAGTAATAGCATTATTCTTCATCTTTATTTTCCTCTTTTATATTTCCCTGATAAGGGTCTTTTACCTTGTAATTTTCCGGGTCGGGTTGGTCGGCTTTTGGCTTTATCTTGAAAGCCTTGTCGATTACCTTCGCGAGTTTCGGCGTTATCAGAGCGGCGAGATACACGAACAGCAGTATCAGAAGCATACCGCCGCCGAACTTTAACATTAGAAACAGGCTTTCTTGGTTTAGGTTTAACATGAGCTTTCTCCGGCAGTTTCTTATATAGTACAAACGTGTTCCCGATAATATGTACAATTTCCGCGCCTGCCGCCTCTGCAACAGCCTCCGCGCAGGTTTTTATATCCTCCGGCGCAGTCTCAAGAACACGTGATTTTAGAAGCTCGTGAGTGTTAAAAGCCGCCGCCGCTTCCGCTATTGTCGCGTCAGACACGCCGTTTTTCCCGATTGTAAGGATAACATCGAGAGGCTGTGCTTTTGCCCTAAGGTCTGCTCGTTGCTTCGAGTCCATTATTTTTCTCCAAGTATATTTTAAGTTTTTCGAGGGCTTTTTTTCGGTGCGAAATATTGTTTTTATCATGAATTTCCGCTAAGGTTTTTCCATTAACTTCAAAGATTGAATCGTAACCGAAACCGCCCTCGCCTCTGTTTTTTTCGGCAATTATCCCGTCAAGCCGCCCGGTGAAAAATTCCTTATGAACGCCGTCATAGTAGCATATAACCGTTTCAAAATGTGCCGCACGTTCATCTACGCCGGAAAGAAGCTTCAAAACCTTTTCGCGCCGCTTCCCCGGGACATCAAACCGCGCAGAATTAACCCCCGGCTCGCCGTCAAGCGCATCTATAAAAAGCCCCGAATCGTCCGCAATAACGGACAAATTTCGCAACGCCGCTTTTTGCGCCGCTTGATACGCCGCCCGCGCCTTAATAAGCGCGTTCTCGCGGAGTGTCAAGCCCGTTTCTTCCGGCTCGGAAACTATCCCCGCTTCGGCAAGCGAAATAACGCCGTCCCCCAAAATCTCGCGGACTTCCGAAAGCTTGCCTTTATTGTTCGTCGCTATCAGTATCAAATAAAGCCTCCGTAAACGCCCTCGCATCAAACGGCGTAAGGTCGTCAATCTGCTCGCCCACGCCGATATATTTAACGGGAATTTTAAGCTCCGCCGAAATCGGTATAATTATGCCGCCCTTGGCTGTTCCGTCAAGCTTTGTCAGGATAATTCCGTCAACGTCGCAGGCTTCGTTAAAAAGTCTTGCCTGTGAGACAGCGTTCTGCCCGGTTGTCGCGTCGAGGACAAGGAGGGTTTCTGTGTCGCTGTTCCCGGTTTTATCGGCGATAATCCGACGTATTTTCGCAAGCTCGTCCATGAGATTTTTCTTGTTATGAAGCCGCCCTGCCGTGTCGATAATTAAAACGTCGGCGTGTCGTGCCTTGAAAATATCAATCGCATCATAAACGACAGAGGCAGGGTCAGACCCCTCGGGGCGTGTCACTATCTCGACGTCCGCCCGCTTCGCCCAGATTTCAAGCTGTTCGACCGCCGCCGCCCGGAACGTATCCGCCGCCGCAAGGATAATCCGCTTGCCCTCCGCCTTAAAACGCGCCGCAAGCTTCCCGATAGTCGTCGTCTTCCCCGCGCCGTTCACGCCGATAACAAGGACAATCCGCGCGGTTTTTTCGGAAGTCTCGGGGGTAATCTGTTCGGAAATAATATTAATAAGCTCCTCGCGAATCCGCGCCGGGTCTGTAATCGCGTTCTCTCCGGCGATTTTGCGAAGCTTCGAGCTTATCTCTTCCGACATCTTCATGCCGATATCGGAGGTTATAAGGAGTTCTTCGAGTTCATCGAAAAAAGCCTCGTCAATCTTCTTCCCGAAAAGGAGGTTCAGCTTTTTATTAATGTTGTCGCGGGTTTTTTTAAGCCCGAAACCGATTTTTTGAAAGAAATTAAGTTTTTCCATAGAGAATATTATACACTATTATTATAAACATTGCAAGGGTTTTATAAAAAAATTAAAGGGGAGGCAGGCTTTGCAGTTGCAAAGCACCCTCTCCCTAAAATAATTATTTCGCGCTTTTTGCAGAGAACATAAGCGTCCCCGCCTGTGCGGAAGAGCCTGTAAGTGTCTCGCCGTCGAATGTGACGCGTGACTGATAGGTGTTGCCGTCTGCGGCGGCTACAACGAGATAGACAACCTTCACGCCGTCTATTTCTTCGCAGTCGTCAAAGATTTTAAGGTCAATCCCGGCGGCTTTTGCGTTAACGCTGTATGTTGCGCGAACGCCGACCGCGACAGGCTGAACGGTATCGAAAGAGTAAATTGTTTGAATGTTCCGCTCTTTTTCGGTTTTTTCAACCTTTACGCGGTCTGCTTCTTTAACGCCGACGTAAAAACCGTTGCCGGAGTTGGTTTGCGGTTTTTCTTTTCCCTAAATAGGATCGGTTTCAAAAACTTGGCTGTAGCTTTTTTCTTTTTCCAGCTCATAAGCCGCAATCGTTTCAGCATCATGATCACGAGTGGTATTTTTGTAGACAAGCTTAAGCGACAAATCGCCCGCCGCGTCTTGCATTTATTCGAGCGTTTTCCCGGAAATTGCCTTAGTATTCGGGTCAAGATTAACGACAATGCTGTCGTCGCCTTTTTCCTTAACCTGCACAGCCGCGGCTTTTATCGCCTGTACGGCGGAAGCGGAATTAAGCGAGCCTGTCGGGTTAACCCCTGTTTTAACCGTCAAATCGGTTTCAACAACCGCAACAACATCGCCGCTTGTGAAGGTTTTAGGTTCCGGCAACGAAGCGGTGGGCGGTTTGGGCGTGGCGGTTGCATCAGTCTTGGGCGGCGTAGTTATGGCAACCGTTGGCGCGGATATCGTTGGTGCGGACGGTGTAGAGGGCGAGGGAGAAGGATTAACAGGCTCGACAGGATTAACCGGCTCGACGGGATTTACAGGGTTAACCGGCACGGCAGGCTCAGGCTCGGGAATGACCGGCTCGGGTTCAGGCTCGGGCTTCGCCGGAATCGTATAGGTGTAGTTAACCGCAACGCTTGCGCCGCTCGGGTCGGAGACCGTAAAAGTCAGCGTTTGCGGGGACGGCGTTGCCGCGACAGGGTAGATGGTTACGTTAATGTCGCCTTGAAGTATCTGTATATATCTGTCGTCAACGCCCGAAACGCCGGTGATTTTAAGTTGGTCGCCGTCGGGGTCGGTCGCTAAGTTCCGCGCAAAAACAAAATCCATAACCTCAATTGTTGTCGGCGTCTGCGGTCTCGCGACAGGCGCGTTGTTAGTAAGCACAACAATTATGTCACCCATATCTAAAGCAGCCACATTCACAGGCAGCAAGCCGAATATAAGCACGGCAACAACCGCGAATAAAATTCTAATTTTCATAAAAAATCCCTCCGTACTGTAATTATACCACGATTAATAAAATCTGTCAACGAAAACTCAAAATAAAAAGAGAGCCTCAATTCACATGACGCTCTCTTAAGTTATTTATGACCGGGCATTAAGTGCCGCACCCTTTGCTACATTGAAGTTCGCGCTTTTTATGTAGGTTGCGACTTTGTTAGATTTTTCGGAGTCTTTTATAAGCTCGAGGGTTGAGTCCATCTCGTCGCGGACGCGTTTTGCCGCCTTTTTATCGAGTTCGATAATTTCTGCTTTCAGCGCATTGATTTTCTCGGTTATTTCTGCGTGGTCGCCGCCCTGCCGCTTAATCGCCGCCGCCGTCTTCGCCATAACCCCGAGCTGGGCATCGCGTTCGAGGAGGAGTTCGGGGAAGGTCTCGAGAGGCTCGTGGAGGAGGCGGGTTGTGAGGTTTTTGTAACACTCAAGCTCGATTAGCCGCCTGTTAAGGAGTACCGAAAGTTCATCCATAATAAGTTACACCATCGCCGAAATTTTCTGGAACGATTCCTTAAGCCCTTCAAAATGCGGGACAAGATATAAAATTGCGGCGGAATCTTTGTTGCGGGTTGCATCAACGAGGGTTGTGCGGTAAAAGATGTAGAGATCGCGAAGGTTCCTCGAGAGATCGTATTTCATATCGAGGGCATAGCGAAGCTCATCGACGATACGTTCGACTCTGCGGATTGACTCCGACGACTTGATATACTGCCCCCTGTCCATGAACTCCGCCGCTTTTTTACATTCGATAATGCACTTATCGTAAAGCGCGATAAGAATCTCGAGCGGAGTCATGGTAACGGTTGAGGCGGTTTTATACTTGGCGTATGGGTTTTGGTACATAGTTTTTTCCTTCATGGGGGGGTTAATGCGCCGCACGGGAGGTCAGCCGGTGGTGGTGGGGGGGTTAGCCGGACTTTATTGCTGCTGCGCGGTTGAGGCGACGGGGGAGAGCCCTGCGAGAGCATCTGTTTGGCTTTGAAGCTTTGCTAAGTTCGTTTCGAGGGCGGTGAATTTTTTCCAATAGCGTGCGGTTTCGTTGGTGTATTTTGTCTGGAGCGAGGCAATAAGCTCGTCGTATTCTTTAATTTGCAGATAAATATTGTTTGTGGTTGCGGAACGTGTGTCGGGGACGCCGGCTTTTGCGGTGAGATAGCCCGGAGTCGTCTGACTCGTCGAAACCATCTTGTCAACGGCTTGATTAACCTTCGTCGCAAGCCCTGTTTCGGCGTTCGTGAAGAAATCGGCAATCTCGTCGCCGTATTTGTTTATCGCCTCGTCAAGCTTTGTCTCGTCAATCTTGAAGACGTTGCCGCCGGAGCGATCGTCCGAGAGGGTTATGCCGAGATCGAAGACGGTCATGCCGTTTCCGCCGACGGTTATCATTGCGTTCGAGAGATCTGAGAGGGTTTGCTGGAGGGTTAAGTCGTTATAAAGCAGACCTTTTTTCGCCTGATTTTCCCAGTTCTCAATCTCTTTATCGGAGAATTCTTCCTTCTGCTCTTCCGTAAGCGGGTCGAAGAATGCGCCGTTCGATTTCGGGCGGGTTTCGGTTACGGCCTTGTTAATGCCGCGAACGAGGGTATTATACTGTTCAACAAACTGTACAACAAGATCCTTTACGGCGCCGTTGTCCTTTTTAACAACAACGTCAATCGGCGTGTCGCCCGCCTTAAGCTCTTTTATAGCCTCAACGTTAAAGGTTACGCCGGAGATTTCAAAAGCATCGGAAGCGTTTTCGTAAGTTGCTTCCGCGCCGGTCGGGTCGATAACGGTTATCGAAGCGTTCGCGCCTTTTGTATAAACGCCGGTGAAGCTCGAGTCAACAGAAGCGACTTTCCCCGCCGAGGAATTAAGGGTTGCAGTCGCACCGCCGAAATATTCGGACATAAGAGCTTCTGCGCCGGCATCAGCCGCCTTAAAACCGTCAAGGTTAGAGACAAGATGCCCGTCTTTTGTGAGGGAGAATGCGCCGCTCGCCGTAAGATCGTCGAGGGTTATATCTGCGCCGGCTTTCCCGGTTATAACAACGTCTTCCGCCGGGTTTCCGTTCGTGAAGGTCATCGTCTTCTGGGCAGGAGCCCCGGTCGGGAACGGCGACATTGAGCCGGTAATCTTTGACGTGGTGTAGTTCACGCCGGTTGTGCCGTGCTTTGTGAGGTTTGCGCCGGCGTCCGCAACGGAGATGCCGATTGATGAGCTTGTGAAGGTTACAGAATCGAAATCCTCAACCTTAACATCAATCGCACCCATAATTGTCGCGGCATCGGAAGAAGTCATTCCCGCACCCACGAGACCGCTCTCCATCTGCGTCTTAATCTCGTTTTGAATATCCGCAAGGGTATATGTGTTGCCTGTCGAAAATTTGCTCGAATCGAGGGTAATGTTAAGGTCGTAATCGTCAACCTTAACCTTAAAGTTATAGTCTTTCCCTGCGGCAATACCGTCCTTTATGTCGGCAACAACGCCTTTTGCGAAGTCGCCGGAAACGCCGCCGAAGGTTTTATATTCGAGGGACTTGTTTGAAACGGATGAGTTAACAACCGCAAGCCCGCCTGTGCCGCTCTCGGGGATGTTAAAGAGGGAGTTTAAGAGATTGCCGGAAGACTGCGAAAGTTTAACCTCCGCGCCCGCGCCGGACTCTGTCGCTTCGATAGAAAATCTGCCCGAAACGCTGTTGTAGGAAGCTTTTGCGCCGACGTCCGCGCCGTTAATTGCGTTAACTATCGAGGCGATTGAGCTGTCGTTATTAAACTCCAAATCTTTTCCGTTAACGTTAATGCGGTAAAGCGGAACGCTCTTGTCGAGGGCTTCGTTAAAGCTTATTTCGCCGAGGGTTGACTGCGGCGTAACGACATTCGAGGCATCGTTTTTAAGACCGACAGCCTCATCGTTATAGCCGACCTTAAATATATGCGAAACGGTATCGGGGGCTGCGCTTGTGTCAAAAGAAAGCGTGCCGTCTGTGGCAAGATTAAATTTCTGACCTGTTTTATAGCTGTCCGCAAACGCCGTTTGAAGCGCGGATTCAAAATTAGTTCTGGCAACAGTAGCATTTGTATCGCCCTTAAAATGGACGGTCTTCTTGTTCCCGTCGAGGGTTACATCAACGTTATAGCCGTCGGTGGCGTTCGTTGCCTTAGAAAAATCAAGTTTAACGTTGCCGTCCGAAAAGCTCTTCTCGCCGCCGGCAGTCGCCTGTGTCTCAACCTTCGCCGCCTTTGCCTTTGAAGCGGCAGTTACCTGATATGTGCCGGCAATCGCAGAACTGTTCGCAACCGCCGTGAGGGACGTGTCGCTTGAAGTCGCAGACATCTTCTGCAAATTCCCGCGAAGGCGCAGTGAGTCCTTCGACGTAAGATCGAGATATTTCGACTGGAACTCTTGGAGCTGTTTTATAACGCTCTGATAGGTTTCCTGCTGCCACTTTAGGGTTTGAGTTTTCGCTTGGTTTTTGCGGATTTTTGAAAGCGTACGCGACGCCATTGCCTTGACGAGGGATTCGGTATCAAGCCCGGACATCATGCCGGTCATTCTGGTCATACTTGAGGGATCAGTTGAAGCCATAATATTACCTCCGTTAATAGTGTTATGCCGTTGGCGTTATATAATAGTACCGCCGCGGGGTTGCCCGCCGCCGTTAGATTACAGTGCCGCCGCCGTTAAATCTTATCAAGTTTCCCGGATTGGGCTTTGAGCTTTGCGAGAACCTCGGCGGAGAGTTTGCTTGAAGTTGCAGAGCGGTTAAATTCGCCCATCTGTGCGATTTCGGCGCGTATAACGCGAACCTCTCGCGGGGCATCGACGCCGATTTTAACGCGTCCGTCGCCGGTTTCGATAACAGTTATCTTAACATTGTCGCCCACTAAAATGCTTTCGTCTTTTTTTCGGGAGATAATAAGCATATTATTCCTCCCCGACGCTTGTAAAAACGGGATGACGGATAGGGTATTCCGATTCGAGGACAATCTGCCGCGCCTGCATTGTGTCGAGGTTTACGACGATCGGACAGCGCAGATTGACGGTCGTGTTTATATACTCCTCGGGAATAATCGAGATAACGAACGCGCCGATCGGGGTCGCTTCGCCCACGTCAAGTTCGTCGAGAAGCTGCCATTCGTCGAGGATATAGTCGGAAACGATTTCGTATGGATTAAAGACGATAAAACAGGTACCCGGGTCGTCAATGCTTTGAAGCCAACAGGGGTAAACGCCTTCGCCGAGCGGGGAGAGGACTGCGAACCGCCGCAGATTTTCAAACCCGGGGATACCTTCGGGGAAGGTTATGATTGTGTCGTCATTTATTTCAAATTCGCCGAAATCGCGTGTTTCTATAAGCATAAATTTTAACCTTTGCTGTATTTTATATCGTGCAGAAGTGTGCAAACTTAAATAATTTTTTATTCTTCCGGAGGTACATAATTCGGGTCAGCCGAACGCGGGAAATAGATTGGCGAGCCGACATATTCTATTTCAAGACCGGGGAGCTGGTTTATTGTAATTTCGACGGAGCGGGGTACGAATTTCCATTCGGACGGGGTTGTTATCGGGGAGTAGTCGCCGTTGCCGTCCGAGTCGAAGCTGTAGTTTAGATCGGAAGAGCGTCGTGTAGGGAAAGAGTGTG
>JAISIH010000016.1 GCA_031262105.1 Ruminococcus sp.
ATATTGAGCTTACAAAAAGATACAGCAACTTCCGAAAAGACAGAAGAAAGTCATACACCGTTATGGTGTGGACGGCATTCGGACGGCATAGAGCGAAATCTTGAAAATAAAAACCCCGCGAAGCCTTTGCTACAAATGACCTGCCCCCAAAAAGTTAGACAAACTTTTTAAGAAATAGTTTTTTCTTAACTCTGAAACTTTTTTCCGTACGGCGGAAAAGTTTCAGAGTTCGCCGTTTTTGAGAATTATGCTGCTTGATGGCGGTATTCAAGCGGCGAAATATAACCGAATTTCGCCTTTGTCCTCTTGTTGTTGTACCAATCAATATAGGCGATAAGTTCTGACTTAAAGTGTTCAATCGAATCGAATTTTTGTAAGTAGAGAAGTTCAGATTTGAGATGTCCGAAGAAATTTTCCATAACCGAGTTGTCAAGACAGTTACCTTTGCGGCTCATGCTTTGCCTGATACCGTTTTCCTTAAGAAGACGCTGATACCCGAAGTGTTGATAATGCCAGCCTTGATCTGAATGCAAAACCAAGTCGTTTTTAGTACTTTCTTTCTTAATCGCCGATTTTACCATTTCTGTTACCATATTAAGAACAGGATGTTCATAAATAGTGTATGTAACGATGGAGCGGTCGTAGAGATCAAGAATCGGCGATAGATACAGCTTCTGCCCGAAAAGGTTGAACTCCGTTACATCTGTAACCCACTTCTCATTGGGACGGCTTGCTTCAAAGTTCCTGTTCAAAAGGTTCGGAGCGATTTTGCCGATTTCACCTTTATATGAACGATATTTCTTCATTCGCACTTGGCATTTGAGTCCTAATACCTTCATCAGCCGCTCTACAGTTTTGTGATTGATAATTGTGCCTTCTTTTCGGAGTTCACTGACTATCCGACGATACCCATATCTGCCCTTGTTTGCGTGATAAATCTCAGTGATTCTCTCTTTCACTGCCGCATATTTATCAGCTTTTTCGAAGTGTTTCACATGGTAATAGTAGGTCTTTCGGTTAAGCCTCGCTATATCCAAAAGCATGGAGAGCTTGTACTTCGCCTTGAGTTCAAAAACTACTTTAGACCTTTCTCGCGCAGTTTCCTCTCCCGAACCAAGGCGTCTAATTTTTTTAGGTATTCGTTCTCCGCTCTAAGCCGCTGCACCTCAGCAATGAGGTCTTCTTCCACTTCCGGTTTAAGCTTCTTCGGTCTGCCGCCGGCTCCTTTTCCGCCTCGTTTTTCTTCCATCAAGCCTGCCTCGCCTTCTTCGAGGTATATTCGTTCCCAATTCTTAACTGTTGTCATTCCATTATGTGCATTTGCACTAATCTCAAATTCTTCAGCTGCAAATCTGTAGGTTAATTGTCGTTCTCTAAGTGCCTTAACTACTGCAATCTTGAATTCCGGCGAATATACCTTGTTTTTACTTCCTTTTTTACGCATAAAAACTGCACCCTTTCAGTATATCATCTTTTTTATCAGATGTCTATACTTTTGGGTGCAGTTCATTCGAGCCTTTCAAGGCTCGCGATATAGCTTTCGATATTCCGCCCCGCCCCGAACATATAAACATGGCTTTCGGAAACGCTGTTGCCCGAAAAAACCATCCTGTTTTCATCATCAATAAAAGCAACGCTCCCCGGAGTATGCCCGGGAATATGCATAATGCGTAGCTTCCGATTCCCGGCGGCTAAAATATTGCCCTCCCAAAGCGGCGCAACCGCGAAATCATGCTTGCCCAGATGCTCATACTCCGACGGGTAAATATAAACGGTGTCGTCCTTCTTAAAGCCGCCGATATGGTCGCGGTCGGTGTGGGTTGCAGTCTTTTTAACTTCATTCTCCCCCGCTATAGATGAAATCGCGTCGCGAAAACCTTTCCCGCCCGCCATACAGGCGTCGATTAAAAGCGTCCCGTTCTCGCCGTGAAGCAGAAAGCAACGCACAAACCCCTCGTCAATCTCCCACAAATCATCGCTTAATTTATTTACACACATTTTAACATCTCCTTAAAAAAGCACTATCAACATTGTAACACAAAAATTTTTAAAAAACAAGAAATAATGAAAAATATTATCGCGTTAAATTGTATATGTATCAGAAACTCAGAAACGAGGTTTTTATAAAAGCATGAAAAAATTAAAGTTAACGGCAGTTTTAATGGCTCTCGCGTTGTCTGCGGGCGTTATAAGCGTGTCGGCGGATGAATATGTCGAAGAAGATGTTGCCGATGATTATTATGTTTACGCCGGCGGATATTACGGCGGGAACAGCACGTCGTCGGAGGTTTCGGACGTTGATCTTCAAACAGCCTTGGCGAAGGTTAAGAGGCGGATTGATGTGCCTGCACGCCTGTCCGAATTCGAGTATCGCGTAAACACAAAGGGCAAAACTACCACCTTTCATTTCACATGGCGCCCCAAGGACAGTGCGGCAACCATTGAGCCGCTTAAGGTCGGCTCGGTTATCCCTACATACCTCACCGCGACGATTGTCGGCGACGTTATCACAAACGTTGACTATAACGAAAACAAAGTCTACGGCGGCGACGGAAGCACACCGCGGGCTTTCGGGAAGATTAACCCCGAAGACTACGAAGCCGCTGCAAAACGTGCGGTTAATCTCGTTAACCCGGGAATGGCTGATAAGGTCGAATTTACCAATATGACTTCGTCGCTCTACGGCGAGTCGGTTTGGTGTTCTTTTAACCGTGTCGAAAACGGCATAAGGGTTGCGACGAATTCAGGCTCTGTTTCGTTCGATAAGGACAGCGGCAAGCTTCTCAGCTTTAACGTCAGCTGGTGGGATAACGCTGAGTTCCCCGACCCCGCAAAGCGTTTGTCCGCAACGAAAATTCAAAGCAATTACGAATCCGTTATAAAACTAAACCCCGCATATATAATCAAGAAAGACTATCAAAAGGGCGTTATAACGGCGGAAATAGTCTATACCCCGTCCGCCGACGGCTACGAATTCGATGCCTTTACCGGGAAAGAAACGACAATGTATGAGGACATGAAAAAGTTCAACAGCAGTGTTGATGTTTCGATGCCTTATTACAGTGCCGCAAACGGCATTGAAGTTGCGGAAGCCGCTACCGGGATGTCTGCCGATGATGAGGCGGTTGCCTTCACCGCCGCCGAACGCCGCGAAATTGAGGAAAGTAAAGTTCGCTACACAAAGGAACAGGCGGCAAAAGTCGTAGAAGACGACCCGTACATCTTCATGAACGATAAGTACAAATTAACCGCCGCGAACCTCTATTCAAACTCGACTTTCGGACCCGAAAAGAACACATGGCAGTTGCAGTTTAAGCTTGACGATGATAAAAAATACGGTTTTGTCTCCGTAGTGCTTGACGCCGACACAGGAAAAATAGAACAGTTTTCGCAATCGGGTGCGAATAGTGACACGGTTGTAATGGTTGATTACCCCCTTGTAGAAGATGCAATTGCAATCGAAGAGGTTGACGAAAACGACCAACCGATTAATAAACTGCCGCTCTTTGACGTTGCGAAGAATAATACAAAAGCAACCGATGCGGCGAAATACTACTACGGGAACAGTTTTAACGAATACCGCGCCGTTTCTGCGAACACAAAGCCTCTCGATAAGGACAGCAAGACCGGGAAGACGATTAATATCCACAGCCGAACATTCCGGTTTGAACGTTATCACGAGAACATTCCCGTAAAGGGCGATTCAATTAATGTAACCGTCAACGGGTACGGCGAAGTGACAAATATTTCGCAGACTTACACGAAGGCAACCTTCCCGAAAGCGGAGATTTTAACCGCGAAGGAAGCTTTCGCCGAACTTTGGAAGCAAACCGGATTTTCACTCTACTTCGCCGGTTTCACCGCCGACGGCACTCCCCACACATATTTAATATATGGACTCCCGAGCTATTATATGAACGCCCGCACAGGTAAGCTTTCCGATTATTACGGCGACCCGATTCCGAAAACCGAAAGCACAGCCAAATACGAATACTCCGACATAAAGGACGACGACTTCGGCAAAAAAGTAACCGAGATGGGGTATTACGGCATACAGCTTAAGCCGATAGACGGGAAATTCTCGGCACAAAGCGAGATTACCGGCAAGGAACTCTACACCCTTTTCCGCAGCTACACCGGCGGATACTATAACAGTGACGAAATTTTCGGGCTTGATAAATCGGAGAAAGCCATAACTTATCGCGAAGCCGCGAAGCTGTTTACAACAATGTCAGGCTCGGCACAGGCGGCAAAACTCACGGGCATTTACGCTTCGGTTTACACCGACATTCCCGCCGCAGACCCCGATGTAGGCTACATCAATATCGCAAAAGCGTTAGGACTTCAATTTTTAGACGGCAACAAATTCATGCCGGATAACAAAGTCACAAGAGCAGAGGCAATAAATATTCTTTATGGATTTCTTGATCCAAAATAAGCAATAATAAATAGAATACACGAAAACAGCGTACGAAAATGTACGCTGTTTTTTATACACTGTTTTGGTTTATACGCCATTTTTGCGTATAAACTCTTTCGGGATATATTCGCTTATAGCGTATACGCTCAATTCGGATATATCCGTTTATACTTTTATCGAACGCGATTTTCGTTTACGCGGGGTGAATTTGTCCCTTGCTTCCGCTTTTGATTCGAGGTATACTTCCATGAGGCTCTGGAAGAAGATGTCTTTCGCCTCTTCCTCAATGTCGTTGTCGGCGAAGAGAGCGGCGGTTCGCGCAAGGAGTTCTTTTGCCTCTGAAAGCCCCTTTTCCCCGAACTTTTCTTTAACCGCGGTGAGGTATATTTCAGCGTTAACATCGTCGATAGATTCTTCGTCGATCGGGGTTAAAACAACGTTGCGGTCGTCCTCCAAAAGATAGCTCACAGAAACACCGAGTGCGTCGGCAAGCCGCTTAACATTGCCGCTTCTGGGCATGATTCCCATAGATTCGTATGTGTATATTGTACGTTCGGTTATGCCGGAACGCTTCGCAAGTTCAGTCTGAGAAAGGTTTAAGACGAGCCGGCAGCGTTTTAATTTCTCTGCGAAGGTCACAAAAATCACTCTTTTCATAAAAAACTACGGGAAATAAATCTTCCCGTAGTAATTCTAACATTTATATTCCGATTTGTCAAACGAATATGATGAATTAATAATAAGTTTACAAATGTTAGTCTAAGATGCAGACGTTAACCTGATGTTTGCACATCATCTTTGCTTAATCCAAGATGTAGACGTTAACCTGATGTGCGCCCCATTCGCAGCACTCGTCGTAGCTGTTCATGAAAAGATCGACGAGACAAATGCCCTCGATAAGGCTTGTTCCCGTGTCGGCGGCGATTGCGTAGCCGTAGATTAACTCGTTGTCGGTTGAAGCTATATAAAGCCTTGTGCCGTAGGGGATTATAGACGGGTCAACCGCAACCATTCCCGGCATTGCCGTTCTGCCGGAGGCGGTTTTTGCGCCGGGTTTTGCCCAATACGCAACGCCTTTCCCCGTGAGAACCGATGAATAATTTGTCGGTACGCCGTTTTCGTCGAGAGAGAACGAAGCGGGAATTTCAAGCTCCGAAATCATATTTTCGGGAAGATAACGTACCTTACTGCCGACGTGGATAACTCTGTCTGTCGCGGGGATTACGGATTCGGAGATAAGCTCGACCGCCTTAAGCCTCCCGGCAACGTATGTACGCTTGACACTGCTTGTTCGCTGTCCGGGCAAGCCCTCTGTCATAACGACTTCGACGCCCTTTTCGATTGTTTCGTCCTCTTTGTAAATTGTGGAATATTCGATTTCCGAAACTTCGGTTGTAACCTTTTCTGTAACGCGGTTTGCGAGGATTGCGGGGGTGTTGTCGTCTGTGACAGGCGCGGGGGTGTTATTTATAGACGCGGCAAGCGCAATTGCAGTTTCCTCTGTTTCTGATAATTCCTCTTCATCAAAGGCATATACATTTTTCCCGACTGTCAGGGTTATTATGAGAATCGCCGCAATCACAAAAAGCGGAATCAACATTAAACGTCTTACGGAATTCTTTTTTACTATTAGCATATAACCACCTTTCAATATAAGCAGTATACACTATTATTTTGGTTATGTCAAATCAAAAACAGCCTTAGTTTTTGTGCATATTGTACAAATACTGTAACCATTCCACTACTTTTGTCACCATTTTTTAACTTTATATTACCTAAACTCTGACATATTTTGAAGACTTAAGGCGTTTTTATTGTACAGTTGCACAAAAATACAAGCACTCCGCAAAATTAACGCAAAGTGCCATTTTTGTAATTTTTTATAAGGTTGTTTTGCCGTAAATTTCCTTTATAGCCTCTGCCGCCGTCTTCATTTCGGTTGTTTCCCGCCCCATGCTGACTCTAATGACTTCAAAAGCTTCCGTCGGGGACATTCCCATTGAGATAAGAACATGGCTCGGCGAATGTGAAGAACTGCTGCAAGCCGCGCCGCCCGAGACGTAGATTCCCTTTGCGTCAAGGAGGGAAATTGCCTTTTCGGAGGGAAATCCCGGAAGCCTTAAGGAAATTATTCCCGGATAAATATTCGCATTTGAAACTGTTTCGCTTATACCGCTCCCCGTTAAGCAACCCAAAAATTCATCGCGAAGGCTTCCAAGCCGTGTAATTTCAATATTCATATCTTCGGGGAGAAGATCAATCGCCGCACCCATTCCGCAAATTCCGGGAAGATTTTCTGTGCCGCCTCGCCTGTTCCCCTCTTGCTCGCCCGCAATAAGCGGCTTTGTCGGGAAACCTTGCTTTATATATATGAAACCGATTCCGCGAGGTCCGTAAAATTTATGTGCAGATGCGGATAGCATGGTTATATTTGTCATATTTATGGGAATATGCCCGAACGCGGCAACTGCATCGGTGTGGAAAGGGATTTTCCGTGATTTCAAAGCGTCCGCAATCTCACCGACAGGGTTAATTACGCCGGTTTCGTTATTCATGTACTGCACGCTCACAAGCGCGGTGTCGGGGCGAATTGCCCTCAGGACAGCTTCCGGGGATATTATGCCGTTCCTGTCGGGGCGGGCTATGCTTACTTCGCAGGAAAAATTTGCACCCGCCGCAAAAATTGAGCGATGTTCTGCCGCGCCGATTACGATATGCTTCCCTGCCGCCTGAAAAATCGCTTGACTGTTCGATTCGGTTCCGCCGGATGTGAAAAAAATCTCCTGCGGAGTTACGCCTAAAAACTTCGCAATCTGCTTTTTAACGGCAATCATCTTCGCCCTGCATGGATTTGCTGTCGAATACGCCGCCGACGGATTCGCAGTTAAACTTCTCATACATTCGCTTACGGCGTCAATTACCGTCGGGTCCGGCGGGGTTGTCGCCGCGTGGTCAAGGTAAATATTCATAAAGCCCTCGCTGTTAATTTTAGGGTTAGTTAGCACTCTTTGTAATTTTTGGATAATATCCACTCGTCATAATTTTTATGGGGGAGACGAAATTCTCCCCCGCAAAATTTTATTAAGACTGCTGAAAATTTATACTAATCCCAGTTAAAAAACATTGAAAATGTTTTTTAACTACCCGAAGCGTAGCTTCGGGTAGAGCGGCAAAGCCGCTTTGGGATGCCGTCAGTAATATTCCTGCTCGCCGTAGGCGAGTAACCGGCGCAAAGCGCCGGTGATAAAAATGCACAAGCATTTTTATCAGGGAATAGTATTATTACAGAGTAACCTTAACGGACTTTTGCCCGGTAAGTTCTTCCGTACGCGCATCGGGCTGTCCCATTCCAACGTAGAGTACAGGCGTACCCTCGTCTACGTGGTTGCCCGCGTCGTCAACAACGGTGAACTGCTTCGCCTTGATTGTCATGCTAACCGCAGCTTCGCCGCCTGCCGGAACTAAAACGCGCTTGAATGCCGCAAGGCGCGGATTTTTCGGCGCATTTGCACTGCCCTCATTTTGCAGATAAACCTGAACAACGTCTTCTGTGTCGCGCTTGCCCTTGTTTACAGCAACAGCTTCGACAACTGTACTGCCGTCCGGCTGTAACTTCACAGAGGCTGATTTAACCGAAACATCGCCGTATGTTAAGCCGTAGCCGAAAGGATAAAGCGGCGCAAAGTCAATGTAGCGGTAGGTTCTGCCCTTCATGTTATAATCTGTAA
Source organism: Ruminococcus sp. (assembly GCA_031262105.1). Lineage (GTDB taxonomy): Bacteria > Bacillota > Clostridia > Oscillospirales > Ruminococcaceae > JAISGY01. The sequence goes on from JAISIH010000016.1 coordinate 8,149, forward strand.
AATCGGGCATCTTCGGCAGATCGCCGTTATGGTAGAATGTAACAGAAAGCTTACCGGAGGGGGAAACTTTGCCGAAAAGGATATCCGCAACCGTTTCGCCGCCCTGTCCGCCGGGATACCAAGCGTGAAGAATTGCCTTTGCGGAATCGTTAACCTCTTCAAGGTCAATCGAGCTGCCCGCCATAAGCACAACAACAACCGGCTTGCCCTCCGCCATAACCGCCCTCATCATGCGGCGCTGACTCCTCGGGAGAAGCAGATCGCCTTTATCGCCCGAAGCCGCGGAATTTCCTGTGTCGCCCTGTTCGCCCTCGAGGGTTTCATCAAGCCCGACAACCATGATAACGAGGTCGGAGAGAGCCGCAACGGTGCGTGCTTCGGAGATACGGTCGTCGTTGTTGCCAAGCCCTTCAACGCGGTCACCGCTGAGCTTGCACCCCTCGGAATAGAGTATCTGCGCGTCTTTGCCCGCGTAGTTTCTGATGCCCTCAAGAACGCTGATATACCTTGCAGAATAGCCGTGATAGTTGCCGACAAGAGCCGCTCTGCTGTACGCGTTCGGACCGATTACGCCGATAGTCTTATATTTGCTGATATCAAGCGGCAGGATCCCGTCGTTTTTAAGGAGTACGCAGGATTTTTCAGCCGCCCTCTTAGCAAGCGCAAGGTGTTTGTCACACTCAATCACGCTGTAGTCGAGGTTGTCCCACTCGCTCCCGCCGCCCATTATCCCGAGGAGATAACGCGTGGTGAAAAGGCGTTCAGCGGCGGTTCGGATCTGTTCTTCGGTAACGAGACCGTCGTTATATGCCTTGAAGATGTGGATATACGTGTTGCCGCAGTTGAGGTCACAGCCGTTTTTAATCGCAAGTGCGGCGGATTCCTCAACGGAATTAGTTACCATGTGGTTAGTGTGGAAGTCTTGAATTGCCCAACAGTCTGAAACGAAATGCCCCTTAAATTTCCATTTACCGCGAAGAATATCGACCATCAAAACCTTGTGACCGCAGCAGGGTTCGCCGTTCGTGCGGTTATAGGCACCCATTACGGACTCGACGTCGGCTTCGGTTACGAGTGCTTCAAAAGCGGGAAGGTATGTCTCTTCCATATCCTTTACGGTTGCTTTCGCGTCGAACTCGTGGCGGATTCCCTCAGGACCGGAGTGAACAGCATAGTGCTTTGCGCAAGCCGCCGCCTTCATGACGGGACCGTCGCCTTGAAGCCCGTGTACAAAAGCCTTGCCGAGTTCGGCGGTGAGGTAAGGGTCTTCGCCGTATGTTTCGTGTCCTCGCCCCCAACGCGGGTCACGGAAGATGTTTATGTTCGGCGTCCAGAATGTTAAGCCCTTGTAAATGTCACGGTCACCGCGTTTTGAAAACTCGTTGTACTTTGCTCTGCCCTCGGTTGCGACTGTATCGGCGATTTCGTCCATCATTTCGGGGTCAAACATTGCCGCCATTCCCACTGCTTGGGGGAAAACTGTCGCTATTCCGGCGCGTGCAACGCCGTGCAGAGCCTCCGACCACCAGTTATAGGCGGGTACGCCGAGACGCACAATTTCCGGCGCGTCATAACGAAGCTGTGAACAAGCCTCTTCTACAGTCATCTGCGCCACAAGGGCTTTTGCTTTTTCTATTGCTTTAGTACGTTCCATGAGGGTTACTCCTTGTTAATAAATGGGAATTTTAATTTTTCCTATTGCAGAAATGACGCGAAAACACGCGCCATTTCTTTTTGTATAAAGTTTTCATTAGGGTTACACCGACAATAACAACACGGAAACCCGCCTATTGCTGCCGGATTCAGCCCACTTTCAGCCCACTTTAGCCCTTTACGCCGCCGAGGGCAACGCCCGCGATGATGTATTTTGAGAGTAGGAAATATACCACAAAGAGGGGCAGAACGGTGAGTGAAAGTCCGAGGTAAACTGCACCGTACTCGGTTTTGTAGATATCGCCTTTTAAGAGGCTAACCATGATAGGCATGGTGTAGTTTTTGTTGCTGGTGAGCAGGATAAGGGGGATAAAGAGTGCGTTCCAACTTCCTACGAAGGAGAAGATCGCTTGGGTTGCCATAGCCGGTTTCATGATAGGTAAAACGATGCGGTTAAATGTCGAGAATTCTCTTGAGCCGTCGATTCTGGCGGCTTCGAGAAGATCCATCGGCAGGTTCGCAACCATATACTGTCTCATGAAGAAGACCGTAGCCGGGGCAGCCATTGCGGGAAGGATGAGTGCTAAGAAATTGTTAACCATACCGATTTGATACATGAACTGATAGAAACCGATAGAGGTAACTTGGGCGGGGATCATCATTACGCCCATGATTACCGAGAAGAATGCGCTTCTCGCTCTCCAGTTATACGCAACGAGTGCATATGCTGTGAGGGTCGAGAAGTAGATGTTGAGGGCGGTTGAACCGATTGAGATAATCATCGAGTTCATGAAGCCCTGCATAGGATTAAATGTCTTGCCGGTATATACATCGAAGTTCTTAAGCAGATAACCTCCGGGTATGAGTGAAACGGCGTGCTGTTGAATGTCGATTGTAGAACGCGTTGCGTTAACAAACATTATGAGGAACGGGAGTATAGAAAGAACGGTAAGGAATATACAGAGGGCGTAAGCGAAGATTTTGAAAGCTATACTTGCGTTTCGTGAACTTGTTTTATTCACAGCAGACCCCTCCCCCCGGCAGTTTTATCAGCAAGCGCCTGTGCCTTGCGGTTTTGTTTCCACAGTTTGTTTGCTGCGGCTTCGTCCTTATCACGCATGAGGTAGAAGAGGAGGAGAGACGCGAGAACAATTATAACGAACATTATCATACTCGCAGCGGAAGCACGTCCGTACATATAGCTTCCAGCGAACGCTTGGTTATAGATGAATACAGAGGCGGTTGTTGTCGCGCCCGCAGGACCGCCGTTAAGATACAGTCTCGGGATATCGAACATATTAAGACCGCCGATGAGGCTTGTTACGAGGGTATAGATGAGGATTGTCCTGATGTTCGGGAGGGTTATGCCGAAGAATTGCTGGAAGGTGTTTGCACCGTCAATATCGGCAGCCTCAAAAATATCGGGAGAAATACCCAAAACGCCGGAAATAAGGATTAGCATTGTATAACCGTACCACATCCAGAACTGGATAAAGGCAACAGTAATCTGTGAAGCTAATTTGTCAATTACAAAGTTTATCGGACTGTCAGCAAAGCCGAACGTAACGAGAAAATCGTTGATCGGGCCCACCGGATAACCGAAGAAGGAGGAGAAGAGGATAGCGATGGTTGCAGCGGTAATGATGTTGGGCATATAGAAAATTACCTTGAAAAACCCTTGCCCCTTGAGTTTTGTACGTCTTGTCGTAAACCATGCGGTAAGTAAAAGTGCCAAAAGAATCTGCGGAATGAAGTTCATAACCCAAATCCAAATGGTATTACCGACGGATTGCTGGAAACTCTTGTTATTTAGGATTGTTATGTAGTTCTGGAACGGATTGTCAAGTGACGTCCATAATGCGTTATCGATACCCTTAGCACCCATGAATCCGATTACAACCGTATAAAGGGTGGGGTACAGGGAAAACAGCAAGAAAGCCACAACAAACGGGATACTGAACATATATCCGTATTTTGCATAGCTTAAGCGTTTCCTGCGTTTCATTTTATCGCTCCCTCCGAGTACGTAAACTGTATTTAACGAACATTAAACCTTTAAGGTTTAAGATACGGTATTACGCCTTTTTAAAGTAAGCGCGGGGATAGCATCACAGGTGCTGTGCCGCTATCCCCGCTGCTACACTTTGCGGTTTTATTCTACTACAACGTCGAGGTTATCAGCAACTTGCTGTTTGAATGTGTCAAGAGCTTCTTCTCTTGTCATGTTGCCTGCAGTGTATTGACGAACTGCTTCACGGAAGTAGGTGTTGATGGTCTGGTCGTATTGAGTGAGAGTATCACCCTTTGCGAATGCTGTAGCGGGTACGAATACGTCGAACATATTCTG
>JAISIH010000009.1 GCA_031262105.1 Ruminococcus sp.
AAGGGGGAGAGGGGTGGGGGGGAGTGCAGAGGGGGAGGAGGGGAGAGGGGGAAAACAAGAGGACCCACACAGATGTTAAGCTCGTGCAAACGTGATTGTACTCAGGTTGTCCCCCTCTCCCCTTTTCCCCCTTTGCAGATTACGAAAGATTAATATTAATAAAAAACAGGGAAAAAGCGGCGGCGCGGCGCGAAAAAAGGAGTGCGAAAAATTGCACGGGTTGGCGCAGGGGCGGTATTTCGCGGGGACGGTGCGGCACAGCACGGAAAAAGGCGTAGCGGCGGCTCGGGCGTTCACGAAAACTCGATAATCGCGGAGCGACAGAGTGTTTGCGGGGACGAGACGTTCGCCAGAGTGGCGCGAAGTGGCTCGGTGTTTGCGAAAGGCGAGGCGTTCACGCAAGTGGCGGACGGAGCTGCCTACCCTTTTATTTACCACACCTTGGAAAGGGGGTGAGGGGTGGGGGGGAGTGCAGAGGGGGAGTATGAGGGGTGTGTGGCGTAGCGCCACACGGGGGAAAACAAGAGTACCAGCACAGATATTCACTCGTGGCAACGTGATTGTACTCAGGTTGTCCCCCTCTCCCCTTTTCCCCCTTTGCAAATTACGAAAGATTAGGTTTTATTAAAAAAATTTATAATGAAGCGCGGCGCGGCGTAGGGAAAATAAGTGCGGACGGCGCGTCGAGACATTCGCCGGGGCGGCGTGAGGAAAGAGAGGCACGGCACGTGCGTTGCGCGGGTTTGTGCAAGAGCATTGCGGTACGCGGCGCGAGGAAAAAAGTGCGAGCGGTGCGATACTAAGGAAAAAGACGTTCGCGGGGGCGAGTTGTCCGCCGGGGCGGTGCTGGGCGGAGTAAAAAGCGGTACTACGCGGCGCGGCGAAACATTGCGCAGATTGGCGCGAGAATATTGCTGTACACAGCGCGGAAATAGGCGCGGCGCGTTATGGCGCGAAAAGCAGAGAGTTAGAAAAAACCCTCACACAATAGTTATCAAAAAGTAAAGCAGCGCGGTAGCCGGCATAGAAACGGCGTTCGTGGTGAGGGAGGACGGCGCGTCGCCGTACGATTTCGCCGGGGGCGTCCCTCGGGGGAGCTGCCACTTTAGGTAGTTGTCGAAAAGGCGGTCATTGTTCGCGCCGCAGACTGCCATTCCGGCGAGCGGGGGGATATCGGGGTGTACTGCCGAGAGGGTGTGGCGGGGGCGGCGGACGGGGTTTTGCCCGAAGCCGGTTACAAAACATTTATTAAGCGGGTTCGCTCCCAAAATATAGTTAAGATTCCGCCTTGCGATTATGCGAAATTCCGGGTATTTGAGTATCATTGCGGCGGCGAAAAGTGTTAACGAATCGGACATAATCTTCATGTTAGAACACGCGCCGAAATCTTCCATTGTTATGAAGGATTTCTCAGATATTGATGTAAGGTTATCTGCCTTAACACGCAGCGCAAACATAATCTTACGCCGGAGTTCAAGGTCGCCGCCGTCGGGATGTAAAAACACCGACAGCAACCCGAAACCCGCCGCATTATCGGGGGAAAACGAGCAGATATCCGCCGGAATACTCTCCTTCGCGCCCTCCAAAAAGTCCTCGCTCCCCGTCAGGGCATACAGCTCGCAAAGTGCCCAAAAACGCACTCCGTCAAAGTCGCAGGTGCCTTGATAGCAAAGCCCGGAAACCGCCGTCTTCGCCTCCGCTTCAAAGTCGATGACGTGCGAGGCGTCGTATTCGGCAAAATGAATCCACGCGCGGATTGAAGCGTCCTTTAACCGCTCGGCGAACTTTTCGTCCGTCTTCCGGAAAAGCCACGACGCAAGGGCAGTTACCCCCGCGAAGGCAACCGTCGCGTAGACGGATTTCCCCAACAGCTCGTATTCCGCCGGGTCATCTTCGGGCGCAATTATATCGGTCTGTTCAAAGGTTTTAATTCCCGCAAAAACGCCGCCGTCCTTGTCCTGCATCTTAAGAAGCCAGTTCAGTCCGTATTTTATCTCATTAACTATACTCTCTGTAATATTAATATTATCGGCGGGAAGCCCGTATAGCTTGAAGGTTGCGTAACGGTTCTCATTAACGGTTATGCTGTAGATAAAGGCGGCGAGGGAAACCGCGTGGAGATAGACGTTGCGGGAATATTCCGCCGTGTCGTGATAGCCGCCCGAAAAGTCGGTATGCCCCTCCGTCTCGCCCGTTAACATGAAAATATGCCTGTCCCTGCCGGCGTTTTCGGCTGTTGTTACCTTTTTATGGCAGGCGGCGTGGGGATGGGGGTTATTCTCGTCCGCCGTGTTAAAGCCGCAGCGGTTCGCGAAAATTGCCCGCTCGATGCCGTCAGTTAAGGCTGCGAAAGGGTTTGTCGCAATATCAAAAACGCCCGAACGCAGGGTTTGCCCCCCCGAATTCGCGCTTAGAAAAAAGCTCCCCGAGAGGGTCACAGCCGTAAAATCGAGCATAGTAATCCGCTCCCCCCACGCCTGTATAAGCTTTGTGGGGGCGGCTTTCCCGGCAAAGACAGCCTCGTTATTAACGCTGTCGATGAGGGAAAAAGCGTCCGTCTCGCCCGAGAGGAACGCCTGTTTCGCGCCGAGCTTCGGATAGCCGAATTGATTTATTGAAATTTGGTTTTTCATATCCTGCTTTTTCGGTTTTCTTTTCATTATACAACAATAATGAGTAATTTTTATATATAAGTTATTAATATTCAATTAATATTTTGTCTATCCGCACGCCGTGAAAATAATGCAGGATTATTTCTTTGTAATCGCTGCCGTTTTCTGCCATAAACTTCGCCCCGTACTTCGATAAACCGATTCCGTCGCCGTTCCCGATTGATGTAATTACTATACGCTCGGTATTATTATCATAATGTATAACAAAAGCCGGGGAACGCAGATTCAAAATTTCTGTGAACATTTCGCCGGAAATAACGCTGTTTCCGGCGCGGAGGGTTAATATCGTTCCGGCGGGGGTTATGTCAATTATTTCAAAATAATCCGTCGGGTCGCCGCCTAAGGTTATACCCGCTTCGGTGGAAAGTCTTGCGGAAATTTCCGCCGCCGTAAAGCTCTCGGAGGTCTGATAAAACGGGGAATAGACGTCCCCGGAGCTTGGAACGGACGTTAGATATGGGACGTCTGCCGCCGCCTCGGTCTTGCCGGTGAAGCAGTCGAAGCTCGGGGCAGCGATCGGCTCGTCCTCAAAAACGATAACGCTGCCCATTATTTCATCAACGGCGGTGGAAATTTTTGCGTATGCTGTTTCATAACCGTCGGTATAAAAGGCGCGTGCTAAACCCTCGGTAAAATAACCTATGTAAAAATCGTCGGCTATATCGAAGCTGTCGTTGCGGTGCTTAACCGTCTCGCGGACAATGCAGGTGAAGACCGCAAGAGCCTCGGCTTTCAGGGCTTCCGGCGGGAAATCCGCGTTCATCTCCGCGAAGACCGAGCCGATAACGTAATCCCGCATGGGGATAATTTCGCCGGATTTAAGGCGGACTACGGGAGGGGCGGTGTAGGCGATTTCGGGGGCGGCGATTTTTTCTGGTGGGTCAAGGTTAACAGCGGCTGACTGCGCGAAATCAGACCCTGCCGGCGGTAAATATTCCCTGAAAAATACAATCGCGAAAACGGGGATAATTACCATTATCCCAAGAATAACAAACCCCAGCCTCAACATCCTCTTCATATTTAACCTTCTTTTTTAGTTAAATATATGCGGTTTGGCGGGGGTTTATTATTGACAATTGATTGAAAAGGGGGTATAATAGAGTTGGGAAGTGAAAAGCTTGATTATTAAAAGCATCGACTCGCCTATTGAACACGGTCAGAAAAAGGGCAATCCTAACGCGCTTATGCATTTCGGCGTCGGGCTTTCGTCAAAACAAAGGGATTTGCTCCTAAAGCTCCCCGATTTTGACAGCAAGGCTCTTGTAGAAAAAAACGCGGTGAGTATGTCCGACCTTTCGGCTCTTACTGCATTCACCGGCGACGAATTCGCAATGTTTACCAAAAACAAAAAACGCCTCATTATCAGAGGCAACGCAAATTCCGTGAACATAGACATTGATACCGCGAAATCTCTCGCGGCGGACGGCTACAGATGGAGCGGGCATACTCACCCGGGGATCGGTGAGTTCTCTTTGGTTGCTTCCGACGGTGATTTTGAGATTCTGTCGTCTTTCCCGCAAACACAGAGTGTTATTTACAATTCTTTAGGCAATCACGAAGTATTTTATTAGGAGTGATAATATGAGTTCAACAGCTATGGCATATTTTTCCCCGTACAAAGACCTCGTTAAAGAATATTGCGACGAAAACGGACTTGACTATAACAAATTAATAGCTTGCCATTTCGGAAGAGGAAAAGATGATTTTTACTTTGCACACTCACACCCGAATGGTTTACATGACGGGTCAAGAGGGCTTCTTGACGATACGCCGAATCTCGGTGTTTTATGGGTTGAAATCAACAAGGACGGTTCTCTCAAATTTGTCGAAACCGAACACACCCGCGAATTTATCTCAGCATAGCGGGGACGCCCCCGCGGGCAAGCCGCCGCGCCTCGTTTTTCCAAGTGCATAGTAAACAAGCGGCGGGGGTTTTTGCGGGCAACATTAAAAGGGAGCTGTTTGCCCCCTTTTTGTTGCTTTTTGCCTTTTTACTTCGCCAGCGTTTCCTCGGTAGTATCATGCACAGTCAAATTCTCGCTTATTGCCCATTTTTTCACGCGGATTTTTGAGCGGTCGCCGCCTGTTTCTATGACTGCGGTGTCTTCGGTGAGCTTTGTTACTATGCCGGTTATGCCGCCGATTGTCGTTACTTCGTCGCCGATTTGCAGGTTATCGCGGAGTGCCTTCGCTGCCTTTTCCTTCTTCTTTTGCGGGCGGATTAACAGAAAATAGAAAACCACTATCATTAACCCTAACATCACGAGGGTGTATACCATGCTCCCGCCCGTCATCGCCTGCTGCCCTGCAACTGTTCCGTCTGCCGCTACACTTGCGGTTTCGATTATATTCATTTTTATTTCTCCTTGAGTTTTGCGTTAATATGCTATTATACCATTATTTCGGGCGGTTGTCAAGACATAAAATGTAAATAAAAAGTTTTTTTTAAGTCTCTTGAAAATCGCGCGGAAATATGCTATAATTAGTTACTTACACGAATGGGGGGATAGCTTACTTTGAACCTTGATGATCTTTTCAATGCGGTTTTAGACGACTTTCAAAACGATATTGAAAGCGGGAAGGTTACACAGACCGCCTTTAAGCTTTGGATAAGCACAACCGAGCCTGTTAAGATGAACGGCAACGAAATTTTCCTGCAAACTTCTTCAAGCTTTTCGGCAGAACTCATTATCGAGAATTACAAGGACGATTTTGAAGATAAATTCTCCCGCCTGACAGGGCTCCCGATTAAGGTTACCCTCACTTGGCCGGAACTTCCCCCGCGCGAACCGGAGGAGAACACCGGCAAGAAAAAAGAGCTTGAAAAAACCTACAAACGCGCCGAATATGAATATACCTTCGACACCTTCATCGTCGGGCAGTCTAATAAATTCGCCTATGCGGCATCACGCGCCGTTGCGGAAGAACCCGCTACA
>JAISIH010000012.1 GCA_031262105.1 Ruminococcus sp.
TTTTCATATGTACAACCTCTATAATGAAAAGTAATAATTGATAACCATTTAAATTATATCGCTGAAAAAATCTATAAAAAACGTTTTTATATTACAGAAATATGAATGTACTGTAAAATCAAGTATTTTTAAACAGTGTTTCTAAAAAACGTAGAAATTTTACATTTTGATGCTAAAAAAGAGAGTGCATCCCATTAGGATACACTCTCCGAAGAGGTTTTTTATTCGGCAGTCTTCGCGGCGTTCTTAGCTTCAAGCTGTGCAAGCGCGGCGATAAGCGAGAGGTTAATTCTGCCTTGGCTGTCAATCTCCATAACCTTTACGGGGATTTCGTCGCCGATATTTACGACGTCTTCAACCTTCTCAACACGCTGTCTTGCAAGCTTCGAGATATGAACGAGACCGTCTTTTCCGGGGGCGATTTCAACGAACGCGCCGAAAGTCATTATACGGACAACCTTGCCCTTGTAGATTGCGCCGACTTCCGGGTCGTTAACGATAGTGTTAATTATGCGGATTGCCTTGTTGCAGTTATCGGCGTCAATTCCCGATACAAACACGCTTCCGTCGTCTTCAATGTCGATTTTAACGTTGCAGTCGGCAGTAATCTTCTGAATAACCTTGCCGCCCGAACCGATAACCTCGCGGATTTTATCGGGGTGAATCTTAATCTGCATCATCTTCGGAGCATACTTGCCGACTTCGGGGCGAGGCTCCGCAATTGCCTTAAGCATAATTTCGTCAAGAATATAATCACGCGCCTTGTGGGTCTTCGCGAAGGCTTCCTTGATAATATCAATCGTCAAGCCGTCAACCTTTATGTCAACTTGAATCGCGGTTATGCCGTTTTTAGTTCCGCCGACCTTGAAGTCCATGTCGCCGAAGAAATCTTCAAGCCCCTGAATGTCAACCATCGTCGCGTAGCTTCCGTCGTCCTTAGTGATAAGTCCGCAGGAAATCCCCGCAACCGGCGATTTTATCGGAACGCCCGCGTCCATGAGAGCGAGTGTCGAGCCGCAGATTGAACCTTGGGAGGTTGAACCGTTTGAAGAAAGAATTTCGGAAACAAGGCGGATCGCGTAGGGGAAGTCTTCGACCGGCGGGATAACAGGCTCGAGAGCCCTTTCCGCCAAGGCTCCATGCCCTATTTCACGTCTGCCCGGACCTCTCGAGGGCTTCGTTTCGCCGACGGAGTATGAGGGGAAATTGTAGTGGTGGATATAACGCTTGAATTCCTCTTCGTCGATACCGTCAAGCTTCTGCCTGTCTGAAACAGGACCGAGTGTGCAGACGGTGAGGACTTGAGTTTGTCCGCGGGTGAATATTCCCGAGCCGTGTACACGGGGGAGAACCGCAACTTCCGCCGCAAGGGGGCGAATCTCGTCGATACCGCGTCCGTCAACGCGCTTGCCTTCATAAAGCCAATTTCTTACAATCTTCTTCTGAAGCTTGTAGATACATTCGTCAATCATTGCGGTTTTGTCGGGATAAGCTTCGTCAAACGCCGCGTGGATTTCGTCCTTGATGGGTTGAAGACGTGCTTCGCGGATATTCTTGTCGTCTGTATCAAGCGCAATCTTAACCTTTTCGGCTGCAAGCTCTTCAATTTTATCGAACAGATCGTGGTCAACATCCATGGACTGGAACTGTATCTTCGGCTTCCCGATTTCTGCCTGAATGGACTTTATAAACTCGACTATCTTCTTAATTTCAGCGGGTCCGAGTTCGATAGCTTCAATCATCTTGTCGTCCGGCACTTCGTTTGCGCCGGCTTCAATCATTACAACCTTTTCGGCAGATGCCGCAAGGGTGAGGTTAAGGTCGTTGTGTCCGCGCTGTTCGAGGGTCGGATTTAGGACAAGTTCCCCGTCAACAAGCCCGACGGAAATTCCGCCGATAGGTCCGTTCCAAGGAATGTCGGAGATTGAAATTGCAATCGAAGCGGCAATCATACCCGTGATTTCGGGGGAATTGTCCGGGTCAACCGACAGCACGGTCATTACAACCGAAACATCATTCCGCATATCCTTCGGGAAAAGCGGGCGAATCGGGCGGTCAACCACACGGGAGGTTAAAATTGCCTTTTCGGAGGGCTTCCCCTCGCGCTTCATGAACGAGCCGGGGATCTTCCCGACAGAATAGAGGCGTTCTTCAAAGTCAACCGAGAGGGGGAAGAAGTCGATGCCGTCGCGGGGCTTGGCAGACATGGTAACATTGCCCATTACAACGGTGTCGCCGTAACGTACCCAACAAGAGCCGTTTGAAAGCTCGCAGGTTTTCCCGGTTTCGACGGTTAATTCGCGTCCGGCGAATGTGGTCTTAAATGTTCTTGCATTCTCAAACATATTTTTACAAACCTTTCATTTCGGACGGCACCAAGCACAAAATCCTATCTATAAAACAGTTATAAACACGATTTTATGCTAATTATACCGTCCGTAAAATTTAGAATCAGGGCGGTTTTAACACCGCCCTTACTCTGCTTAAAATTTTACTTTCTGATGCCGAGTTTTTCGATAATTGCTCTGTAACGGCTGATGTCTGTCTTCATGAGGTAACCGAGCAGGTTACGTCTCCGCCCGATCATCTTAAAGAGTCCGCGACGGCTGTGGTGGTCTTTTTTGTGGATTTTGAGGTGTTCTGTCAGGTCGTTGATACGGCGCGTGAGGATCGCAATCTGCACCTCAGGCGAGCCTGTGTCCTTGTCCGACAGCCGGTTTGCTTCGATAACGGCTGTTTTTTCATCTTTGAGCATCATGGTAAAAATACCGCCTTTTTAATTTTTCCGCTGACTAAGACAGGGTAAACGGGTCTGCGGCTTGCTCCCTTGTCTGAGTTCAGGGTAACTATTGCTTTGCGCAACGTTACTATTATACCATATTAATTTTATTTTGTAAATGCTTTAATAGAAAATTACGAAAAAATTTTTAATTAATTTACAATTAAAGCATTATTTTTTGTAAATATCTGCTATAATCCGCTCCATCGGCAGTTCCTTAACCGAAATGTCGGTAATTTTTAAGGTTGTCGAAAGGTTTTGTAAGAATTCGCGGATTGAAACGCGTTCCATGTCTGCTTCGATTGTGATTTGAAGATCGGAGCGGCGTTCGATTATATTAAGCCCCGTCTCGTCGGTCAGCGGTTTCGCTAACGTCAGTTCGATTATCTTCTTCCGCCCGAGATAATGCTGTAAACCCTCGAGTTCTCCGTCGAAGACTTTGTCACCCTTGTTTATGATTATAACACGCTCTGCAAGCTCGCAAACGTCGTCCAAGTCGTGCGTTGTGAGGATAAAAGTCGTACCCTGTTTGTTCATATTCGCGATAAATTCGCGGACGCTTGCCTTCGCGATAACATCAAGCCCGATTGTCGGCTCGTCAAGGAAAACAATCTTCGGCGCGTGAAGCATCGCCATGATAAATTCGCACTTCATACGCTCGCCCAGCGACAGAACGCGTGTCGGCTTTTTTACCACATCGGCAACGTCGAGGAGCTTTGTCATGTTCGCGAGGCGTTCGTTATAGTCTGAACGCGGAATGTCGTATATTGCGCGGTTGAGGTTGAAGCTGTCCTCGGGGGGGATGTCCCAGATAAGCTGTGATTTTTGCCCGAAGACAGCCCCGATTTCGTGGACATAGTGCCTTCTGTCGCGGGCGGGGGAAAATCCCGCCGCTTCAATCCGCCCGGATGTCGGATATAACGCGCCGCAGAGCATCTTAACGGTTGTCGATTTCCCCGCACCGTTCGGTCCGAGAAGCCCGCAGATCTGCCCCTCGGGTATCTCGAAAGAGATGTCGTTAACGGCGTTTACGACAACCTTTTTGCGCTTAAAAAAGCTCTTTACCGTCTCACGAAAGCCGCTTCCGCGCTTGTATGTAGTATAAGTTTTGACTAAATTTTCGACCGTGATTATTGCCATTATCCGCCCACCCCCTCGTAAAGCCTAATCATATGGTTATAAAACCAGATAGCAAACATTAAGAATAATGCCGCCGGAATTATCAGCAGAATATTAATGTAATCGAACCGCCCGAGGAGAATTTCCGCCGGGAAACAGCCCATCGCCGCGTAAGGCAGGATAAATGTTACCGCAAACCGAAGCGCAGAGGGGAAAATCTTCACAGGATAAATCCCGAAATTTTCAAAGCTCATGCGGATTTCAGAAAGGCGCGAATTCGCAACCCACTTAAAGCTTGCCGCGGCGGAGATTAGCGAAGCGGCGCTGTTAACCGCAAAACCGGCGGCGAATATTAATATGCAAAGCGGAAGACTTATTGCCATTATTTCGCAGTTCCCCGCCGCAATAAGCGTTAAAACAAGACCGCCCAAAAGCCCCCCGAAACTGTCTAACCTGAAACTTGTCGAAACCATGTAGAGTATCGGCGGCATAGGCTTAAGAAGAACCGTTTCGAGACTGCCTTCCCGCACATGATTCATCGTTGACCAGACGATATTTTCAACAAACACCGCGCAGAGTGCCGACGAAAGCTCAAAAAGCCCCTGCATCAGCATTACTTCCCAAAATGTCCAGCCCGGAAACGAAGCCCCCGAGCCGTAAATAAGGATTGTAACAAGCGGCGCGGCAACAGCCCAAACAAGGTCAAAAAGATTCATAAGCAGAAAGTTTACGCGATAGGCGGCGGCAGACTTCATGCTCGCCCCAATCCCGGCAAGATAAACCCGCCCAAAACCATGATGTGTATGCTTTTTTCTGTATTCTGTATTCTCGCCTCTGTATTCTGCATTCATGCCCCCACCCCCGAAAAACGGCGTATCGAAAGCCGATAAAAAATCTCACTTATCACGTACATGAAACAAACCGCGATAAGCTGAAAAGCTATGGCAAGATAACCGTTCATAGTTATCCCCCCGAGGGTGAAATGCCCGGTCGTCCAGATTATCGTCGGCGCATACCCCATATAGGTAAACGGCAGGAATAAAAGTATATACTGCGCCCAATCCGGGAATAGCGTCAGCGGCACAAGCGTACCCGAAAATATATTCGTCAAAATCCCGACAAACCGACTTATACCCCCCGCATCAACAAGCCAAAACCCAAGAAGCCCAAGGGTATAGTTAACGTAAAAGTTAACGAAAAATGCCAAAATTATTGACATAACCGTAATCAGTATATTTTCCGGCATCATGTCAATCCGGAAAAGCAGTATAAATATTATCAGGCACGGTATAAACTCAACCAAAAGCCCCAGCACTCGATGCCCGAACTTCTGCGACAGCGCGAAAAACCGATGATGTATCGGACGCAGCGTAAACGTCAAAAATTTCCCCGTCCTAACAAGCATCTGCAAATTCCAATCCGCAAAATCCATCGTGACATACCCGATAAGCGACGATGCACCAAAATAACGTATCATCTGCTCCAAATTAAGTCCGCCAAGCGTCTCAACCCCACCGTACACAGCCGTCCATATAAAATACTGCACCAAAAGAAAGATAGGTCCGACCAAAATCGACACCATCGAATGTGACCGATATGCCGCCCACTCCTTATATGTAGCTTCCGCTACAGCAAGACATACGTCGAGACTATGGGGGAGACGTTGGGGGGAACCTCTCTGAGGAGAGGTTCCCCCCAAACCCCCCTCCAGAGACTTTTTAATTCTATTCATATATAATAATTCTTAATTACACCGCTATTCGTAAAGCCTTTTCGTTTTTGCGTTGAATAATAAACAAGTCTAACTTTAAAGTCTTTCGGGGTGGGGGTTTGGGGGAGGGGGGCGCATTTGCCGCAGCAAATGCCGGTCACTACAAGCGCCCCTCCCCCAACGTAGCCCCCAATGCCCTACCCGTATCCCTATATAACCCCCGACCAGATAACGTTTTGGGCGTTCCATAGGGGGTCGGGACACCAGTCGCCTTTGTTCCATGGGGTAAACCACGCGGCTACGAGGTCGTAGGTGCGGTCGACGTAGATGGCGGAAGCGCCTGCGCCTTCGTGGGAGAAGGAGTCGGCTGAGAGGGTGAATGCGGAGGTTAGGCGTTTGTCGAAGCCGATGCCGTATTTGCGGTTGAGATTGTTGGAACCCCAGCAGAATTCGGGGATACCTACGAGCTGGTCTGCGGTGATTACTGATACGGAGGGTCTGCCTAAGATGTGGGCGCCGTTCTGGGCTGTGCCGTAATTTTTGATTGTTTCGCCGAATTTAACGAGATCGGGGAGGGTAGAGAATGCGCCGCCGCCGGTTCCGGGGATTTTTTTCCAGATGTCGGGTTCGTCATCACCGTCATTGAGCGTTCCGTCGGCAATGGCATCGAGCCTTTCGCGTTGTTCTTTCTCCCACGCGAAGGATTTTTTCGCGAGAGCGGGGTTAGGACCGATTGTGGTGAAGTCCATGCCGATGGGCTTGAAGACACGCTCTGCTAAGTAATCTTTGGAGTCCATGCCGGTAACGCGGTTAATTATTTCGCCTAAAAGCACGAAGCCGAATGTGTTGTACATCCATTCTACGTTCGGGGGGCGGCGGCGGCCGGCGGTAAGACCTACCTTGACCCAGTCGAAATCGCTGCCGTGGAGTTTTACGGCATCTTCTATAAACTCATACCAAGCCGGAACGTGATCGTCGGGGAAGCAACCGCCGTCGGGGTGAAGCCCGGAGGTGTGAGTGAGGAGCTGATAGGGGGTAATGTCGCCGAAGGGGAATTCTTTTATGTATCTTGCGACAGGCTGATCGAGAAGGATAAGCCCGTCTTCAACAAGTGTCATAACGGCAACGGTTGTAAATAATTTTGTAATTGAAGCGATACGGAAGTGAACGTCCGGACTCATTTTAACGGATGAGTCGTAGCCTGAACCCGCGCCGACCGCGCCTTTTGCGATAATATTCCCTTTATGGGAAACGCACCAAGCCGCGCCGTGGATACATTCGTTGTTCACAAGGCGTTCAAAATGTTTGTCGATTGCGGGGATACGGTCGGGGTTATAACCGTTTGCGAGGATCTGTGCGGCAGTCATGCCGACATTGTCGATAATTTTGTTCATTTAGTGAAACCTTCCTTTGTTTTTTTTTGCAGCCGCGAAGGTAAAACTCATTATATATCATATATGCTATAATGTCAATACTAATTTTACTATAACCTTTATTATTTACAAAAAGTTTAAAAAATGTTCCGGCTTAACAGTCACCATTCGAGAGCTTTTTCATAGAATGTAAACACTATGCGAAAAGAGGGCTTTATTATGAGAGACATGACGAAAGGGAAACCGTGGAGCCATATATTAAGGCTTTCGCTGCCGATTTTAGTCTGCGTAATATTCGGGCAGAGCGGACTTATAAACAGCTTCGCGGCGGGGCGATTCTTGGGCGAAGACGCGCTTTCGGTTATCGGGATTGTTACCGCCATAACCGAAATTTTTATGATTTTTGCATATGGAATGAATGTGGGCGGGTCGGTTGTGGTTTCCCAGCTTTGCGGCGCGGGGAGGAATGACGACAAGAATTTGGCGATATGCACCCTCTTTATAGCAGGTGCGGGTTTCGCGATAATTATAACAATCCTCGGGACAATCTTTTCGAGGGCGATGTTAACGGCAATCGAAACCCCGGCGGAGATTTATGCCGACTCGCACGAATTCTTGCGCGTAATACTTTTAAGCCTTATTTTTATGTACATATTTAACATTGCGAGCGGGGTTTTTACGGCTCTCGGCGACAGCCTTACCCCCGCCGTTTATCTTATCCTCTCGAATGTAATTAACTTTGTACTCGACTTGTTTTCGGTTTTTTATACAGACCTCGGCGTTGTCGGGCTTGCGTGGGCGGGGTTTATTTCGCAGGGGCTTGCCGCCGCCGCCGTGTTTTTTACCCTTGCGGTAAAGCTTCGAGTTTGGAAAAAGCTAAAGAAAAGCACGCCTGTTTTTACGCTCAAATGCTTTTTTTATCTGATGAAAAATATCGTTCCGGCGATGCTCCATTCCTCCGTTTCGGCAATTGGAAACGTGTTTATCCAAGGGGTTATAAACCCGATGGGGACGGCGGTTATCGCTGGGTGTGCCTTAGGCGGGAAGATAAACGGCTTTGCCGGGAACTGTATCGACAGCATCCCCGACGGGAATTCTGCTTTCGCCGCCCAAAATATCGGCAGCGGCGACTTTAACCGCGTAAAAGAGGGTTTTCGTGCCGGGCTTATTATGGTTACATTTCTTTCTGTTGCCTTTTCGCTCGCGATAATATTTTTTTATGATTCGATAATAAGCTTCTTCGTCGAAAAAGGGACGTCGAAAGAAGCGGTCGATATCGCCGCACATTACATAATAACAGCGGCGGCGGTCTATCCGCTTATGGGGATAAAATACCTCTGCGACGATATTTTACGCGCCGCCGGCAGGATGAAACTCTATCTCTTGACGACGGTGAATAACCTCGGAATACGCGTTTTGCTTGTTTATATTTTAGCTCCGAAACTCGGCGCGGCGGCAATTTATGTAAGTTACAGTGCCGCGCTTGCAGTTACGGCAATAATTTCAATAATTATCTATCGCAAGGGAATATGGAGAAAAAAGCTTTATAGTATACATAATTTGCATTAATGTTAAACGATTATATATGCAAAATGCACAATTTATTAACGAAATATTCTACAGAAATAGTCTTGATTTTACCTTGTCGTTATGATATAATGAAGACAACAAATGTAAAAGTATATCAATATGAAAAAGGTAAAAAAATGTATTCGGGTTTGAAGGTTCTTCTCTGTGATGATTCGCTGATGATAATCAAAAAAATGGGTGACGTCTTAAAGTCGCTCGGCGTTTCTGTTTTGCAGACTGCGCTTGACGGAGAGCAGGCGGTTAAGCTCTTTAAGCTGACGAAGCCCGATGTGGTTTTCATGGATCAGGTTATGCCCAACAAAACCGGGCTTGAAGCCTTAAAAGAGATTAAAGCTTATCATCCCGACGCAATCGTTTTCATGCTTTCGTCGATGGGTACAATCTCGAAGCGTGAAGAAGCCGAGAAGCTCGGCGCAAGAGGTTTTCTTCAAAAGCCCGTCAGCGCCGATGATGTTAAAACAATACTTGAACTCGTTAAAGCCGAACTTGAGAGCAAAAACGAAGAATAGAATGGAGATAAAACATATATGTTGACTCAACTTTTCGGTAATTATCTGTTAAAACAACACTTAGTTTCGCCGTCACACCTTATCGAAGCACTTCGCGAAAGCTCTTCGACCCGTGTTAAACTCGGGGTTTTAGCGATTGATGCAGGGCTTATGACGCCCGAACAGGTTGACGAAATTCACGAACTTCAAAGGATTATGGACAAACGTATCGGCGACCTTATGGTAGAAAAAGGTTATCTTTCTCCCGAACAGATTGCCGTACTGCTTAAATCGCAAAAGAGCGGGCACCTTATCCTCGGACAGGCGCTTATCGACAACGGACACATGACAACCGCCCAGTTCGCGGACGCAATACGCCAATTTAAGATTGACAACAACATCACCGACGACGATTTTTACGACGTTAAGGACGAACTCACCGAAAAGATGCTCGGGAGGTTTTATAAACTTAACGGGAATGTTGCCGGGGAAGAACACCTTGTCGAATATGTTTCGCTTCTGTTTAAGAACCTTATCCGCTTCGTCGGCGACGATTTTGTTCCGAATAAGATTGAGAAGCTTGACACAACCGCTTCCGGCGCAAAACAGCGTATCCGCCACGGTCTTTCCGCGATAACGATTATTGATGCGGACGAGAATACGATGGTTGAATTCGCTTCGCGCTTCTCGAACGAATCCCTGTCCATGAACGACGACTACACAAAAGCCTGCATAAGCGAGTTCCTTAACCTACATAACGGGCTTTTCGCGGTCAAGCTTTCAAACAACGAGGGTCTCGAAATCGAGCTTGAACCCCAAAAATACTACGAGCAGATGGACCTTTCAGGTCTCGGAAACCTCTAAGTTTTCCCGGTTAACTTCACCTTCGGGAACGTTAACTTTATCGTTGCGATGTAGATAATACCCTGACTAAACTGACAAAATACATTTTTGTCATTAAAGTCAGGGTATTTTTATAATTAAATTTTGCTCTGCCTATGAAAATATGCAAAATTGGTTAAATATGATTTTTAATTTAACGCTTTAGTGCGATGATTATTATTTAGGCGAGCGGATTTAAGATTTGTTTTAGATTAAGATTTATTTTATAGAAATACCCTGACTAAACTGACTAAATTCATTTTTGTCATTAAAGTCAGGGTATTTTTAAATTTAACAATTTAACGCTTGACTTTTGCTAATCTTTATGTTAAACTTATATTTTGTGATAATAGAATAAAAAACGGAGAAACTATGCAATTTAATGAAATCACTTGGGGCGAGGAGTCCCGAACGCTTCCCGAATATATCCTAAAGGCAGTCGAAGAACTCGGCTACACGGAGATGACGGAAATCCAAGAACGCACAATCCCGCTTATACTTTCTGAAAATGATGTTATCGGACGTTCCCACACCGGCACAGGGAAAACCGCCGCATTCGGCATTCCGACGATTATGCAGGTTGACGAAGAAATCCGCGGAGTGCAGATTCTTGTGCTTTGCCCCACGCGAGAGCTTGCTATGCAGGCGGCGGACGAGATTAGAAAATTCGCAAGATTTATGCCGCATATCCACCCAGTCGCAATCTTCGGCGGTGCAGATATAGAAAAGCAGATTTGGAATCTGCGGCGCGGCGCAAATATAGTCATAGGCACGCCCGGCAGGGTTATCGACCATCTCGAGCGAAAGACATTGAAGCTTGATGCCGTGCGGACTGTTGTCCTTGATGAGGCGGACGAAATGCTTAACATGGGCTTTCGCGAGGATATTGAAAAGATACTTGCGACTGCGCCGGAAGAGCGGCAAACCATATTATTTTCGGCAACGATGCCGGCACCGATACTTAACATTACAAAGAAATTCCAGAAAGACCCGGTGCTTGTCGGGGTTGAGCAAAAATCCCGCACCGTTGACAGCGTTACCCAATACTACGTTGAAGTGCCTATCGGGCATAAGGACGATGCGCTAAAAATGCTTCTCCTGTCGCTTGAGCCGAAGCTTTCGATAATCTTTTGCAACACGAAGATTAAGGTAAGCGAGCTTACCGACCTCCTTGTGAGCAACGGTTTCAAGGCAGCCGGGCTTCACGGCGACATGAAACAGCAAAACCGAACACAGGTTATAAACTCCTTCAAGTCCGGCAAATTGGGTATCTTAATCGCTACCGATGTTGCGGCGAGGGGGATTGACGTTGATGATGTTGACATGGTTTTTAACTACGATATACCGCAGGATAATGAATATTATATCCACCGCATAGGCAGAACCGGGCGTGCAGGGAAAACCGGCGTTTCGTACACCCTTATTTCGGGGCGGAAGCAATATTATGAACTGCGCGATATTATCTCGTTTATAAAGGCAGAGATTGTTAAAAAACCGCTCCCGACCCGCGAAGATATTATCGAAAATAAGCTTAAACACCTCGGCGAGCGGATTTTAAGTGTTAACGAAACCGGCAGATACCAAAAATACAACGATTATATCGCAAGGCTTATCGAAAATTCCGAGCTTACCACCGACGAAGTCGCACGCGCCCTTCTCGGTATGCGCATATCGAAAGAACTCAAAAATATCCCCGAAAACATCGCGGCGGCAACCTTTGATGAGCGCAAGCCCCGTCAGGGCGGGCGGAGTTACGGCGGCGGCTACGGCGGTTACGGCAGAGACAGGGGTAGAGACGGCGGCGGATATAACCGAGACGGCGGCAGAAACGGCGGTTATGGCAGAGACGGGAGCAGAGACGGCGGCAGAAGTAGGAGCTTTGACCAAGGCAACAAGAATTTTGACCGTGTCCCTCGCGGGAATATGTCGAAGGTTGAAATTTCCCTCGGGAAAGAACAGCGTATCGAGCCGCGTTTCGTTCTCGGCGCATTAACCGACGCGACAGGCTTGCCCGGACGCTCTTTCGGGAAAATCGACATTAAGGGCAGCTACACAACCGTCGAAGTCCCGGTTAATGACCGCGAACACGTCATATCCTCCATGACCGGGAAATCAATCGCAGGGCAGAAGATAAAAATTAAGCCTTACAAAAACGCTTGACAAATTATTTAATTTAGGTTAAAATGTTAATATACCTTAGAACTTTTGGTAACAATAATATCCGACAATATCGGAGGTTTAAATAGTAATGAAGATAGCTAAACTCTCTTTGGCGGCTTTACTGTCGCTTGCGATGTTAACCGCCTGCGGGGCAGATACAACAACGTTCGGGACCGTTAACGGCGTAGAAATCCCCGTTGGTATCTACATTAACTACCAATATATGGCGTATAATAATGCGCTTAGCAAGATTGCCGAAAAACAGGCGGCGACAACCGAAGCCGCAGAACCTGCCGCGCCGTCTCTGCCTCTTCCGGGTGCGGAAGCAAATACAGTTACACTGCCGTTTATGCAGGATTCAATCGACGGAATTCCCGTCCGCGACTACATCACCGAAGAGGCAATCGAGGACGTTCGCGAATACACGGCGATTAACGACAAATTCGCATCACTCGGCTTAACCTACCAAAACAATGAAGACCGCGAAGTCAAAAATTATATTGACCAAAACTGGGAGTATTTCAGCGAAACCCTCACAAAGCTCGGTATCAGCAAGGCTTCGTACGAATACGTTATGCTCGGCAGTCTTAAACGTCAGGAAGTTTTCATGTATTATTACGGTCCGGGCGGCGAAAAAGCCGTGCCTGACGAGATAATTAAGGAGAAGCTCCTTGAAGATAATGCGCGGATAAACTATATCCCGATGGTACTCAAGGACGGCGAGGGTAACCTTCTCAAATCCGAGGGCAAAGCAGAGCAGATGAAGATGGCGGAGGATTTTGTTGCACGTGCAGAGGCGGGCGAAAATTTCGACAGCCTCCTTGCCGAATACAACGACTACTATGCGGCTCTCCAAGCGGCGGCAACCCCGGCGGACGAGACGGAAACAGATGATACTGCAACGGACGAAATTGACCCCAACGCCGAGACCCAAACCGTAACCAACGAAATGGTTATATCAAAGGGCGACGAACTGCCGACTGCGGCGGTTGCGGCACGAGCTTTTGAAGAACAGGCGGCGAACCCGGGCGAGACACGTTACTTTATTGTTGAGGATGCGGGCGGCGAATTCTACTATGTTGTGAAGCTTGCAGACCTTTTCTCCGACCCGACCTATATTGACGTTAACCGCGAGACGATTATAAGCGAGCTTTATTCGACCGAATTTGACGAGACGGTAAAGGCTTGGGCGGCAGAACAGCAGGTTATCCTTAACGAAAAATCAATCGCACGTTATAAGGTTGAAAAACTCGAAGAACTGAATGCAGAATAATTAAATCGGGCGAAAGAAAATCGGGGGAATGTGAATCCCCCGATTTTTTCATATTAATGAATTAATCTTATCGAGCAATGCTTTCTTCGAGTCTATGGACGAAAGCCCGGATTTTATAACCTTTTCTGCACGGAAGCGAACGTATTTTTCAAAGAGCTTTGTTGCAAGAAGGTTTTCGATAACGAAGCGGTTGTATGAGGCGGCATCCATGTTGCCCGAAACGGCAGGGAGGAGAAGCTCCAACACATACATCTTCGCGTCGTTGCCGGTATCGTCCGCCATCGTCGCCTTAATTCTGTCAACGAGATCCTTCTTGTCCTTCCTTATAACGAAGGTCGAATCGGGAAGCCCGCCGAGGGTGCGTACAACATCGGTCTTGAACGCCGGTGTCGAGAACTGATACATTGAAAGCGGAAGGTCGTTTTCGTCAATCTCTATGTAGATGCTGTCGTGCAGTGCCGGGAAGAGGTTATAAAGATAAATTTCGGAGATGTGATAAATCCCGGCGGATTTCGTTATAAGCGGGTAGAGGAAACCGTTATTGCTCCCCGACAGGGAATAATCGGCGTGGAAACGGGTTTCGTCGGAATATGAACTATCGAAATCTTCGTTGCATTTTTTGTTGATAAGCTCGGTTATGTATTCGGGGGTGAAGATGCCGAAATCTTCGCGGTCACCGTCGGTGAAGGTTCTTATGCCGCCGAAACAGGTGCGGAAGAAGCTGTCGGCGAATGCAGGCGCGGAGACGAATTCTTTCCCTAATTTCTCGAATAATTCGCAGATAATGTTATCTCTTATGAGGTCGTCATTCACGCTGTCTTCGTAATCGACGGTGATTATATTTTGAATCTCGCTTCGGATTTTTAAGCGTTCTCTGTCGGAAATCCCGGTGAGGTTAAAACGCCCGGTTATAATATCAAGCACAAGAGAGAGCGGAAGTTCGCCCGAGATATACTTGAAGCGGTCATTTTCAAGGAGCTTGCTCATGCGGGGGAGCATCTTCATGCTCGCCGTCCCGGAAGACGGAATCTTATTCGACATAATCCCGAGGCAGACAAGAAGCTCGGCATAATCGCGCATGATAAGCTGTTCGGATATGTAATTGAAAAAATAGCCGTAAATATAACCCGCGAAGAAATCTTTTAAGGCTATAAAACTTTCGGGATTTGTCGAAAGATAGTTCAAATATTTCTGCTTAACGGCGGGAATTTCGGTAACGGTTATCTTCGGGGAACCGTCATTCGCGGCGATGAAATATTTTTCTTGAGACTTGCAGAAAAGTTTCAGATAGTTGAAGTAATTCCTGTCGGAGTCGGTGTCGTTGTTGTTAAAGGTCCAACACAGGAAGGCGCGTTGCATATTTGTGAGGGTATCTTTTGAAGAATCGACAAGCGCGGCGGTGTCAATCTCCATGCCGAAGATGCCGGTTTTGTTAAATTCAGAGAGAATCTTAACAATCTCCTCGGAAAACGCCATGTACGCCGGACTGTTATCCATGAATACGACAAGCTCTAAAAGTTCCGCGCCGATTACCGTAATATCAAACGTTGCTCCCACTGATAAAACCAACCCTTCAAAATATAATCGTTTTAATTTAACTCACAAATCCCGTAACTGATACCGAATAGAGCCCGCTAAACGCCGTAATTTTCTCTGTATTCCATAATCTTCGGAAGATACTCCGCACCCGGAATAACACCTGTTTTAATTGCATCAATTATGTCAAGAATAGTTACAATAGGGTAGATGTTAAACCCGAATTCGTCGTAAACGTCAGCGACAGCCGACTTCCCGGACGCAGTTTTTTCCATCCTGTCAACCGATATAATCATCCCGGCTATGGTTATGTCCGCCGTCTGACGAAGCACCGGTAATGTCTGGCGAATTGCTGTCCCGGCGGTAATAACATCCTCGACGATTAATACACGTTCACCGTCGGTGAGTTTTTTCCCGACAATAACGCCGCCCTCGCCGTGGTCTTTGGCTTCTTTGCGGTCAAAGCAATAGTTCAAATCAATGTTATATTTGTCAAAAAGCGCGGAAGCGGCGGCGACGGCAAGCGGAATCCCTTTATAAGCGGGACCGAAAAGCGTGTCTGCCGAAAGATTGTTTTCACGAATACAGTCGGCGTAAAACTCCCCGAGCTTTTTTATCTGCGACCCGGTGCAGTATTCGCCGGTGTTTATAAAATACGGCGCAAGCCTTCCGCTCTTGAGCGTGAACTCCCCGAATTTCAAAACATTACATTCATGCATGAATTTTATAAACGCCTGTTTGTACGTCATCTTTACCTCCGGACTGCATACAATATCACAGATATATTGTAACATACTTTTTAACCAATGTCAAGAGCTATTTTTGACAAAATTTTTAATAACAAAAAATATGTTCGATTTTTTTGTAATAACTATTGCTTTTTTACAAAATTCATGATATACTAATATTAACAACAAAAATAGCACAAACAAACTGTTAAAAATGGTAATAATATGATTGCATTTGAAGAAACAATTTCATCGGAACTTATTTACAAAGGGAAGATTATCGAGGTCAGAGTCGAGCAGGCAAAGCTTTTTGACAGGGAAGTTACGAGGGAACTTGTGCTTCATAACGGCGGGGTTTGTGTCGCGGCTTTTACCGACGATGATGAAATTATCCTTGTGAAACAGTTTCGTTATCCCTTCAAAGAGGGTTTAATTGAACTTCCGGCGGGGAAGCTTGAAAAGAATGAAGACCATTATTCTGCGGGGCTTCGCGAGCTTGCCGAAGAGGTCGGAGCGACGCCCGATATATATGAATATCTCGGCGTGCTTTACCCGTCTGTCGCATATCTTTATGAAAAAATTCATATATATTATGCAAAATCTCTGCATTTCGGGGAGACGCATTTTGACGACGACGAATATATAGAGGTGCTGAAAGTACCTTTTGAAGAAGCCGTGGAGATGGTGCTTAACAACGAAATTAAGGACGCAAAAACGGCGGCAGGGATACTGATGATTGCAGCAAAACGCAACAAAAAATAAACAACGAAACCCATGTGGATTTCGTTGCGAAAAACGTTTGGATGTCTCGTCTGCGCAAAGTTCATGCGATACCTCGCGGATGCGCCGTGCACGCGGATGCGCTGTGCAAATATCGGCGAATTCCGGCGGAAGTTCTCCTTTACAGACCCATTTTGTTAGCCTCGGATTCGCTAACTTTTACAGACCCATTTCGTCGGCTTCGGATTCAGCGGCAATCTGAGCCATATGTTCCTCGTAAGCCTTGAGGATAGTACCTTCGATGATTGCGCGGGCTTCCGGACTGATGGGGTGAACAATATCTCTGAAATTGTTGCTTTCATCTTTACGGGAAGGCATTGCAACAAAAAGTCTCTCCTCGCCTTGAACTACCTTAATGTCGTGAACTGCGAGCATATTATCTATTGTGATTGAAATAACTGCTCTGAGTCTTCCGTCAGGAATAATTTTCCTGATTTTGATATCTGTAATGGTCATGAGTATGACGTCCTCCTTCGAGTAATCCCGATAGTGAAATTTCGTGCTGTACCTTTGTTTTTCCCCGCACGCGGTAAGTTATTCAAGAATAATTTTTTATTTACAATCATACACCTATGTATAATTGCTTGAATTCCTTACTCGACATATTATAACAAATATTTATTAAAATAGTTAGATAAGAATATTGATGAGGTGTGTTTTTTGGATAAACATTTTATGAACTCCAACGAAATAAAAACACAATTTGGTAATAAAGTGTTCGATTTTAAGAAGCGTTTTGTAAATGATATTAACGCCGCTCATATACATTTTATCGGAATCGGCGGCTCGGGAATGTACCCCCTCGCGCAGATACTTCATAGTGCCGGTTTTTACCTTACCGGGTCGGATAATAACGAGACTGAGACGGTCGAAGCGGTTCGCTCCATGGGGATAAAAGTTTTTATCGGGCAGAGGGCTGAAAACCTTTCCGGGGCTGACCTTATAATCTACACGGGTGCTGTATCGGAGAGCAATCCCGAGCTTCGTGCGGCGCGTGATTCCGGCGTAAAAATCCTTGAACGAAGCGAGCTTTTAGGGCTGTTGACGGGGTATTTTGACAATACGGTATGCGTTTCGGGGACTCACGGGAAGACGACCGTTACCTCGATGATAACTGAAATTTTAGTTGACGCCAGGGTTGACACAAGTGCCGTTATCGGCGGCAAACTCCCATGTATAGGCGGCTCCGGGGTTTTCGGGAAGTCCGATATTTTCGTCGTTGAAAGCTGTGAATTCAAGGATCATTTCCTAAAACTTTCGCCCGATATTGCCGTGATCCTCAATATTGATGAGGACCACATGGACTATTTTCAGACATTTGACCGTCTGTGTCAGTCCTTCAGGGCGTTTGCGGAGAGTGCATCAAAGGTTTTGATAATAAACGGTTCTGATAAAAACACCGTTAAAACTATGGCAAATATAGACAAACAAGTGTTAACATTCGGCGATAATTCATCATATAATTTTTATCCGAACAATATACAAATAGTTAACCCATTATTAACGAAATTCGACATTTTTAAGAATAAAAAACTTTTCTGTAAAGTCGAGTTACACGTTCCGGGGCATCATAACATTATTAATGCGGTTGCGGCGGCGGCGGCGGCGGATTACCTCGAAATTTCCCCCGAACTCATAGCGGCAGGGCTTTCAAATTTTCACGGCGCGGGCAGGCGGTTTGAAAAGTACGGCGAAGCGGGCGGCATAACTGTCGCGGACGATTATGCTCACCACCCGGCGGAAATCTCCGTAACGCTTGATGCGGCGCTTTCGATGGGGTATAAAAACGTCTGGGCGGTGCATCAGCCCTTCACGTTTTCGCGTACAAAAACCCTTCTCGACGACTTCGCGAAGGTTCTTGCTAAGGCTGACAAGGTTTTATTAACTGCGATTATGGGCGGACGCGAGGAAAATATTTACAACATTCACACCCGCGACCTTGCAAAGCTTATTCCCGATGCCGTCTATTTTGAAAATGAAGACCATGACGAAAACTTCGACTTGACAGTTGATTACATTATAGAGAATGCAAAACCCGGCGATCTTATTTTAACGCTCGGTTGCGGCGACATTAATAAAGTTGCGCGGAAGGTTACTGCAAAACTTAAGGAAAAATATGCCGAATAATCTGACTGCCGTATCGAAAGCGGCAATATATTGTAGAAAATGCACGAAAATACGGAAATAATATAGCAGTAATGCACAAATTATTTCCGAAATCTTGCGGAGGTTAAAGCAAAATGAAAGATAAACTAAGGGCGGTTTACGATTTCATCAAAGGTAAGATCGAAACGGAAGGTTACGCACCGTCTGTTCGGGAGATTTGTGCGGCACTTGACATAGGCTCGACTTCGACCGCCGCAAGGTATATCAACAGCCTTGTGGAAGAAGGTTTGCTCGAAAAATCGGACGGAAAGAACCGTGCTGTGAAGCTCACGGGAAAATATTCCACGCGTATACCGCTAATAGGCACAATTACCGCCGGACAGCCGATTACTGCCCTTGAAGACGTGACGGATTACATAAATTTCCACACGGACAAGAAGTATTACGGCAACCTTTTCGCACTGCGTGTTCGCGGCGACAGCATGATTAAAGCCTATATTATGGACGGGGACATTGCGGTTATCGAAAAAGCCCCGACCTGCGCAAACGGCGAAATTGCCGCAGTTATGCTTGACGGTTCCGCGACGCTCAAACGTTTCTACAAAGAAAACGGCAGATACCGCCTCCAGCCCGAAAACGACTCCATGAATCCGATCCTCACCGACACCTGCGAAGTCTTAGGGAAATTAGTATCAATTTTAAGATATTATTAATAATATAGCATAAAAAACCTCTTGATTTTTGAGTTTGAATATGTTATTATAATAGTATTGAAACGAAAAAACAGAAGTGTAAAAAACTACCTCAGGAGTAAAATAATGAAAGCTATAAAAACCCCCGAAAACGATTGTCTCATCGGATATCTGAAAAAATACGCGCCTCTTGCCTGTGCTTTGCTTGTTTTTCTGCTCTCCGCAGGGTTCATTTTCTGTAAACTTATCAGTTTAAAACGCTACAACGAGCGTTGGGCAGAATATGATGAGTGCGGTGCATTATAATGGTAATTATCGGCGATAAAATCTATATGCCGGGCGGGAATTTTATCTCCGGCGCGATTTATATTGCAGACGGGAAAATTACCGAAATTAGGAAAATCCCTGTAGATGAGATTAATGCTGATATTGATGCTCGCGGGTGTATAGTTTATCCCGGTTTCATTGATTGCCACACGCATCTCGGGCTTTACGGCTCCGGGATCGGTATTGAGGGCGACGACCTTAACGAAGACTCCGACCCTGTCACGCCCCAACTTCGTGCGATTGACGCGCTTGACCCGTTCGAGCCGGAATTTGCGGCGGCGTGTAAAGCCGGGATAACGACCGTTGTAACCGGCAGCGGTTCTGCGAACGTTATCGGCGGCGATCTTATCGCGGTAAAAACCTTCGGGAGTATCGCCGACGAGATGCTCATTAAGCCTGTCGGGATAAAATTCGCTCTCGGCGAAAATCCGAAAGCAGTCCACGGGGACAAAAATTCGCCCCCGGTTACAAGGATGGGGATTGCCGCACTGATACGCGAGGCACTTTTGAAGGCGGCGCGTTATCGTGATGACCTTCTTGCGGCGGAAGGCGACAGTGATTTTTGCTGTGGTGTCTCCGGCAACGGCAGCTCCGGTAACGTTGGCTTAGACAACAGAGTTTCCGAAAGCAGAGTTTCAGACATTAGAACTTCCGACAACGGCGATATTGACCGCCCGGAATTTGACATAAAATCCGAAGCCTTGCTGCCGCTTCTTCGCGGCGAGGTTATGGCGCATTTCCACTGCCACAAGGCGAACGACATCGTTACCGCAGTTCGGATTGCGGAGGAATTTAACCTAAAATATACCCTCATTCATTGCACAGAGGGGCATAAAATCGCCGATTTTCTGGCAAAAAAAGGTGCTTCCGCCGTTATCGGACCGATTATCTCTTCAAAATCGAAGCCCGAGCTTGCCGAAGTTACCGAACAAAACGCCGGAATCCTCAAAAATGCCGGGGTTAACGTCGCAATCTGCACCGACCACCCCGAAATCCCCGAGCATTACCTTCTTTACTCTGCGGAAATTGCCGCTGCGAACGGCTTAACCGACCCTATTGCCGCGATAACCTCCGAGGCGGCGAAGATTGCCGGAATTGACGACCGTGTCGGTTACATAAAGCCCGGTTTCGATGCCGATTTTGTAATCGCGGAGGAGAATCCGTTCAAAGTTAAATACACTATTATTAACGGAAAATTAATAAATTATGAAAACGCGCAATGATTTTGATGTTCCTGTTTTTGAATATTACGACAACGGCGGAAAATACAGCGGTTCTCGCCGCGGCACCGAAAAAGACGATTTTAACTACAAAACAGCGATAGTTAAAACAGACGATAAAAAGGTATTTACTGCCGATATTTGGTATGGGCTTCTAAACCTTGAATCTTCCGAAAAGGTTTCGGGCGAAACATTTTCAGCCGACAAAGACGGACTTTCAAAGGCTTACGAGTTCATCGACGCGGCTTATGACGTTTGGCTTAAAACACACGAACCGATTTTATTTGAGAAAATCGACGACGAATATGATGAATAAAATCACGGCGCGGATTAATAAAATTCGCGTCTTTTTTGTTTTTTCGGTAACTAAAGAGTGGATTATCCATATTATAGTAAAAAGTAATACTATAGGAGTGTGGACACTTTGCCGAAAGTTTTTTTAAGCCCATCAACACAAGAATGGAATAAATATGTCAACGGCGGAACCGAAGAACAGTACATGAATATCCTTGCCGATTATATGGAACCGCTCCTGCAGGCTTCCGGCATCGACTATGTTCGCAACGACCCGGCGAAAAATGTGCTGGGGGCGATTGACGACTCAAACGCCGGGCAATATGACGTACACCTTGCGCTTCATTCAAACGCCGCCGGCGGAAACTATGCAGGGAGAATTCAGGGCGTTGACGTTTACTATTCGCCGTATTCGGAATTTTCAAAAAAGCTTGCCGACATAATCGCCGCAAATATGAAAGACGGTACATATCCCGACCCCTCAAGGGTTAAGACCGAGCCCACGACGAGCCTTGCGGAGGTTAACCGCACAAAAGCCGTGTCAGTCCTCGCCGAACTCGGTTATCACGACAACGTTACCGACGCCGAATGGATAAAAAATAACATTCCGCAGATTGCCGAATCTCTCGTGAAGTCCCTCGCCGATTACTTCGGGATACCATTCATAAACGGCGGCAACGTCCGTTACGGAACCGTTGTAACCGACGGCAGCGGGCTTAATATCCGTGAATTCCCCGCTTCTACCGCCGCTGTTGTCGGCTCTATCCCCGCAGGAGCAACCGTTACAGTCCTCGGCGACGCGGGAGATTGGTATGTTGTGAATTATAACGGCACTCGCGGCTATTCTTCAAAACAATACATACAAATGAATTAATCTACAAAAAAAAGATTTGCAGCGCCGCAAGTCTTTTTTTTTACGTTGTAAATGATGTAAAATTAAAAAAGCACGCTATGTTCACAATTTGTGCATGAATATTGTTAACAGGAGGTGTATAATTTATATATAGATAAATTGTATAACTCAACGAAGCGTTAAAATTGTCAATTTCTCGGAGGTAAGAAATGAATAAACGGACAAGCATTAAGAACAGAATTATGTTTTCGGTCCTTGCAATAATTATCGCATTGATGCTCGTCATGGTGGTAACGATTTCGCTTGTTTCATCTAACACAACGACTTCGCTCGTGACTGATTTGGTTGACAATCGCGTTCAGGCGTACGCCGCACAGCTTGAAACAATCAACGGCGAATCCTACTCTACGGTTGAACTCCTCCGAGAACAGGTTTATGAAACGCTTAATTCAAGCGACACGGGTTTACAGAAGTCGAACAGAATTGTGGCTATGCTTGAAAGCGCGCTTGCTTCAAACGGCGATGCGGGGGCTTATTGGGCGGCGTTCGAGCCGGATATCCTCCCTGAGGCGGTTTTTTCAAGCTCGACAATTGTAACGGACACTAATCTGCGCTTTGTTCCCTGCGTTTCGCGTAATTCCGACGGCTCATTTTTAATCGAACCGCTTGCAGGAATCGGAGACCCGGCTACGGAATTTTACGAGGGTGCGAAAAATTCCGGAAAACCCTACATAACAGAACCTTTCGCATACGCGTACGGCGGCGTTGAGTCGAATGTTTATTCAATCTGCCTCCCGATGATACAGGGCGGAAAAGTAATCGGTGTAATCGGCGCAGACATTATGCTTGTGAGTGCGGACGAACTTATGGCGGACGCGAAAATTTTAGAGAACGGTTACGTATTCCTCCTTTCCTCCGGCGGCACAGTTATAACAAGCCCCACGCCGGAATATGTTCTACAGCCCTATTCATCAATTTCCTATCTTGAGGAAGTCGGGGATAAAATCGAACAGACCGCGAAAGACGGCACAGAATGGTACGGCGAAGCAGAGGGAAGGATGCTTTATTTCATCCCGGTAAAGACCGGCGATGTGCCGACCAATCTTGTAATGGGCGGAACGGTGCTTAATTCGGAATTTAATTCTTCGACAACGGCTCTCACGGTTATTATCGTAATTTTCGGGGTTGCAATTGTGCTGCTTGTTGCGCTGGCGGTGTTTATTACCGTTAATCGGGCAATTAAGCCGCTTGAAGAAATTATCGACGGCGCAAGGCATATAAGCGTCGGCGATACGGCTTCTATTACAATTCAAAAAACCGATGCTAATACAAAGAATGAAATTGAGCTTCTTGCGAATGCTTTCGTTGTTATGGCGGACAGCATTAAGGAGCAGGCGAAGCTTATCACGGCGGTTTCCGAGGGCGATTATTCCTCCCACGTTGCGGTGCGTTCGGACGGCGACATAATGAATATTGAAATTAACCGCATGATCGACTCACTCAATGTTACATTTGAAAAAATCCGCTCGTCGTCGCTTCAGGTTAAAAACGGCGCGGAGCAGATTAGC
This sequence comes from Ruminococcus sp., assembly GCA_031262105.1. GTDB lineage: Bacteria > Bacillota > Clostridia > Oscillospirales > Ruminococcaceae > JAISGY01. The sequence continues at coordinate 23,480 of JAISIH010000012.1, forward strand.
AACGCCGCAGAGTCGCTCGCTTCGGGTTCTCAAGAGCAAGCCGCAACCATCGAGGAACTCAATGCAAGCCTCACCGATGTTGCTTCACAGGCAAATCAAAACGCCGAAATGGCGCAAAATGCATATGCGCTTTCCGAAAAAATCCGCACGAATGCACAAAAGGGCAACGCACAGATGAACGACCTTAAAACGGCGGTTGGTGAGATTGAGTCTGCATCGCACGACATATCAAAGGTTATAAAAGTTATCGACGACATAGCCTTCCAGACAAATATTTTAGCCCTTAATGCGGCTGTCGAAGCGGCGAGAGCGGGCGAAGCTGGGAAAGGCTTCTCGGTTGTTGCGGACGAGGTTAGAAACCTTGCATCAAAATCCGCAGAAGCGGCGAAGGAAACCGGCGCATTAATCGAAAATTCCATTCAAAAATCGAATCAAGGCGCAGCAATAGCGGCAGAAACCGCCGCATCGCTTGATGAAATTGTTGCGGGGATTAACGAAAGCGCGGCGGTTGTCCACAACATTTCAGAGGGTTCAACGGAGCAAAAAACAGCCCTCATAAACATCAACACCGCCCTCGAGCAGTTCTCCGACGTTGTTTCAAGAAACTCCGCAACCGCCGAAGAAAGTGCCGCCGAAAGCGTCGAACTTACCGAACAGGCAGAGCTTCTTGACGAAAGCATTAAAGAATTTAAGCTTGCGAAGTAATTAAAATAGAAGTGCTTAGCCGGAAGGCTAAGCACTATGCTTTTGCCGTTATAAGACTAAGCACTTTTTTGCGGTTTACAGGACGTTGATTTTTTTCGTGAAGACCCAATTTGTGAAGTGGAAGAATCCGACCGTAACTGCAATTGCTACAACAGTGTCAACGCCGTACAGCACAATTTCGGTTGCCGTACTGCTGCTGAATTCAACTAATCCGTTAAATATAATCGAGTACAGCACGTATATCAGAAAGACAGCAATTTCAAACAGGGCTTCTGCAACCTTTCTTTTTGTGCCGAAAAGATGTCCGAACGCTCCGCCCGCGCATACAAAACCATAAAAGCTAACAATCCCTAACAGAGAACGAATCATGAGAGCGACAGCTATAAAATAACCGGCTTCGGAACTAATGCTTTGAATTATTAATTCGAGAAAATTATAAGCTTCGGAGAACGGCGTGAAATTCATAATCGACAAGGACATACAAAGAAGCGCGAAGAAAAATGAGAGCAATGTCGTGATGAAAAAGAACAGAGTTTTTGAAAAAAGCAGATTATTAAACTTCACCGGAAGCATAGAAATAAGGTAGGATGTCTTGCCGTTTAAGTCGCTGTCAAGCCATAACAAACTTAAAGCAAAGGTCCCGACAACTATAACCATTGAACCGAGAGAACCGACAAGCAAACGGAGTGTAAACCGCAAGTCTTCATCCAGATTTCCGGTCATAGCGTAGAACAAAATCGGGATAATTACTCCAAAGCCGAAGATAAGTGCAAACGGAAGCCACCGCGTTTTCAGATCGTATTTTATAACTTTTCTTAACATTTGAAAACCTCCCTGAAATAAGCGTCAACCGACATTCCGTGGGTTTCGCGGATTTCGTCGGAAGTCGAGTGTAAAAAGAGTTTCCCGTACTTTATAAAGATAACTTCGTCGAGTGTGTTTTCAATATCGCTTATGAGATGCGTCGAAATTATCACGCTTGAATCGGCGTTATAATTGCTGATAATTGTGTTTAATATGTAGTCACGCGCCGCCGGGTCAACGCCGCCGATCGGCTCGTCAAGAAGATAAAGTTTCGCTTTTCTACTCATGATAAGCACAAGCTGAACCTTTTCCTGTGTGCCTTTTGAAAGGGTTTTGAAGGTCTCCGAGCCGTCAATATCGAGCCGCTTTAACATTTCGTAAGCCGCGTTCATATCGAAGTCGGCGTAAAATTCGCGGAAAAAATCAATTATCGCGAAAACCTTCATATATTCCGGCACAAAAGTTTTGTCCGGGAGGTATGAGACAACCGCCTTCGTGTCCGGTCCGATATTCATGCCGTCAATGGTTATGCTCCCGGCGGTTGGGGTTAATAAACCCGCCGCAAGCTTTATCAGCGTAGTTTTTCCGCTTCCGTTCGGACCGCAAAGCCCGATAATTTTCCCCGATTCGATGTTAAGGCTAACGTCGTCGAGGGCGATTTTTTTCTTTCCATACGCCTTTGTAAGCCCGACAGTCTCTAAAATTGCCATCACTTTTCCTCCTTGAATTCGGTTAAATAATTCGTCAAAGCCGCCTTGTCAAAACCTAATTTTCTCATCCTCGCGATATAATCGACGGTTGCACCTCGCGCAAGGTCGTGATTGAGTTTATTAAGAATGTCGGGGTTATCGTTCACGAACCGCCCGCCGTTGCCGCGTTCAGAAGCAACAAGCGCGGAGGATTCAAGCTCGGACAAGGCACGCTGGACGGTGTTCGGGTTAACGCCCGCCGTCTCTGCAATCTCGCGGACTGTGGGGATTTTCCCGCCCGGCGGCAATTCCCCGGAGGCAATCTGTGTGCGTATTCGCTCCGCGATTTGAAGGTAGATGGGTGTCCCGTCGTCAAATTTCCAACTCAATTTCTCATCTCCTCTTGTATTGTTGTACTAATGTATTAATGTCATAATACAATAATACACCCCTCGATGTAAATTGTCAAGGGGTTTTGTAATTGTTTACAAAAAATTAATATTTGCGTTGCGGGGATAGGGCGGGGAACCCAGATTTTTCAGATACCGAAATATGTTTATCTTGTTTTAGTTTTAGCTTAATGTTCTGCAAAGTTTTGCCGCTTCTTCAAATTCGGCGTGTAAGATTTGCGCCGCAATTTCGGTGATAACCTCTTCTGTCTGCTCAAGCCAATCCTTTTCGCGGAGTGCCGCGATGAGTTTGTCCGCTGTGTCGGTGTCGTAATTATCGCAGGCGGCGGCGATTTCAAAAAGCGTTTTATGCAAAAATTCGGTGTCTTCTGTTTGCGTTTCGTTCTTTTTTTGGGGCGTGATTTTTTCGGTAAAGGCGGTTAATTTTTCGATAAAATTGGGCGTGTTTTTTTCGATATAATCATGATTTTCTTCACGCCCGGCGGTTTCAAGAAGCCTTGCAAGCTCGGACAGCTCGTTGTTGCCGACGTTTGCGAGGGCGGATTTCATGGCATGGGCGGTTGTTACAAAAAGCTCGTTTTTCCAAAGCTCCGATAGTATCGGAATTGCCTTTTTTGCGTCGCGTAAAAATACTTCGATAAGTTTCGGTGAAATGCCGTCGTTCGCAGGTTCGGGCAGGGGTAAATTTTTCGCCGTGTTAAATTCGGCAGCCTTTTTTTCATTTCGTACAAAACGATTGAGAGAGGTGTTCAGGCGGCGAATATCAATCGGTTTTGAGATAAAATCGTCGAAACCTTTTTCGCGAAACATCGCTTCATTCCCGGTCAGCGCGTTCGCCGTCAGCGCGACAATCGGCAGTTTATACCCGCCGGCGCGGAGCTTCTCGACAGTTTCAATGCCGTCCATCTGCGGCATCATATGGTCCATGAAAATTATGTCGTAAGTCTTCCCGGAGTTAACGAGATCAATCGCCGCAAAACCGCTTGTGACGGTCTCAACCGTAATTCCGTACGGTCTTATAAGCCCCTCTGCGACATAAAGATTTGTCTCAACGTCGTCAACAACAAGCACCTTTCCGTACGGCATATATTCGCGGATAACCTGCATTTTTGCGGTCTGTTTATCGCGGGAATATGAAAAGTTTGAAAGATTCGCGGCAAGTTCCGCACCGATAATTTTATCCGCCGAGACTTTTTGCGGAACGCTTACCGTAAAGGTACTCCCGACGCCGTATTCAGACTCAATCGTCATCGTTCCGTTCATGAGAACGAGGAGGCGTTTTGTGATACTCATTCCGAGCCCTGTTCCCTCGGTTGTGCGGTTTGTTTCAAGGTTAAAGCGGGCGAATTCGTTCCCGAGAACCGCCGCATCCTCGGGCTTCATGCCCTGCCCGGTGTCGCTGATGCTGATTATGAGGTTAACGCCGGTTGCGGTTTTTTCGGACGAAACGTCCATTTTAACGCTTCCGCGGTCGGTGTATTTGAAGGCGTTTGTTAAGATATTGCCGAGGATTTGTTTTATACGAAGCTCATCGCCGAAAAGTTTTGCGGGGGTATCTTCTGAAATTTTAAGGAAAAATTCGATCGGTTTTGAACCAATCCGCGTGATATTAAGCTGAATTGTATCGTTAATGAGGGACGGCAGATCGTATTTCGCCGGCAGGATTTCAAGCTTGCCCGTTTCAATCTTTGAGAGGTCTAAAATGTCGTTTATAATCCCGAGAAGACCATGCCCGGAAGAGTAAATTTTCGTGATTGCTTCGACTGTATCGTTCGGCAGATCATTCCGCCCCATCTGCATCTGCGATATGCCGATAATTGCGTTCATCGGCGTGCGGATTTCGTGGGACATTGTCGCTAAAAATTTCGATTTCGATATATTTGCGCGGACAGCGTTTTCCTTTTCGCGTTCCGCTTCAATCTTCGCTTCAACCATTGCGGAAACTTCCGTCACGTCGATGAACATTCCGCTTGTTTCACCCTCAAGTTTATCGCAGACTATCTTAAAATAATGCGGCACGCCGTTCACGTCAATTTTTTCAATGCCTTCAAAAAAACCCTCGTTTTCGATAATATGCGCGAACATTATTTTTATCTCGAAATCGCGGAAAAGATCAAGCGCAGGTCTCCCGACAGCGTAGCGTGACGGGCAATCGGCGAACTCCGCCATCTTTTCGGAAATGTAAGAAATCCTCCGCATATCGTCAACGATAAGCATCATATTCGGCGTCGATTGAAGCAGTGAAGCAAGCGCATCCAAGCCCTTTTGCGCAGCGGTATTACGGACGGAAAGGCGATACGAGAGAATCATCATGAATATGAAGCCGTAAAGGAACAGCAAACCGTCGATAAGCATCTCGCGCATATCGGCAACGCCCGGAATTCGGAGGACTGTGAAATAGAGCGGAAAATTAACGACAATTGTTATGATAAAGAAGGTAACAACGGACTTAAAATTAAGGTAGATACAAACAATTCCGACGGTACAAAGCATTGATATGTAATAATACTCGAAGTCGTGAAAATATATTGCGCCGCCTAAGAATACGCCCATAATTACAATGCCGGTAACTATCGGAACGTATCTGCTGCTCTTAAGGCGCGTCTGCGTTATAATTAAAATTGCCGTTGTAATTGTGCAAAGTACAATTAAACTTTCGCCGTATTCGATGTTTTGCCCGGTGATTATTCCTTCGAGATACCGAAGTATTCCATAAAGCATAACACCGAAACGTCCGACATGATTTGCGATTTTATATTCACTGCTCATTATGACAAATACTCCTTAAAAGGCTTGTATGTAACGCCCTCAGGCGCGATTATCCGTACAGCTTTCGGGTAGATTTCGACATCGAGTTCCGATGTATAAAATGCCTCGCCGTCAACACACATTCGTAACGGTTCATCCGATGATACGTGAAGTTTTTTAAAGCGAAGGTGAAAGAATCTGTCGGGGTATTTTTCAAACTTGCCGCGAGTATATCCGCTGACGCTGAAAAGGCTTTCTATAAACGGCATATATTTTATAAAAACTGCATCTAAAATACCGTCATCAGGCATTGCATATGGGTTAGAACAGCATTTCGCACCGTTCCCGTAACTGTTTCCTAAATTGACACCGATATATTCGCCGGAATAATCTTCTCCGTCAACTTCAATACTGTAATATTGGCAGCGAAGGTTTTTGTTAAACAGTGCAACCACCGCACCGAGGGTGTAAAGTGCCGGGATTAATTTTCGCAAAAACGGCATTTTTGAAAGCCTTTTCGACATCTTATCGGTTATTAAAACCGAGGCACTTTCAATCCCCAAAGAGGCAATTGATATGCCGTAATTTTCGCCGCAGCGGTATAAATCTGTCGGGATTGAGGGCGATTCCGAAAGGAGTTTTATGTCGCGGAAAAGCGGGACATTTTCTGGCCCGAATGCGCGTAAAAAATCGTTTGCATTGCCGTATGGGATACTTGCAAGCTCGTGTTCGGGGTACTTTACCATACCGTTTAGGCAATCGAAAAGTATTCCGTCGCCGCCGACTGCGTAAACGCGAACCTGCTCTTTGCGGTTTGTTGCTTCCTCCAAAAAATCGTTTACTTTTGAGATTGCAAAACGCGGATAAGGCGATAAAATTGTAGTTTGAGTCTCACCTAAAACTTCCGCAGCGTAAGCGATGAATTTCTGCAATTCTTTTTTATCGGGGAAGGATTTCGGGTTGATTACAATAAGATGTTGCATAAAATGTTACAGCCTTTCGATGATTTTCGCTTCTGCCGTTTCAAATTCCGCATGAAGCAAATAATCTTCAATACTTTCGAGGAAAATCGTCATATCGCCGGAGAGTTCATACTCCCTCATCTTCGCTAAAACTCTATTTACACCGCTTTCGTCATAGTCACCGCAAAATTTCGATGCGGATAAGAGCAGCTCTTTTTGTACCTCTTCGGAAATACTGCCCATGCCGTTCTGCCTTTTAACGGGAGCATTTTTTTCTTCAAAAGCTTTTAGTTTTTCGAGCAGTTCCGGCAGTTTTTCCGATACGGTATTAATGTCGTTATCCTTCGCCGCGAATTCGATAGCTTTTGCGGCTTCCGAAATATCATCTTCGCCCACATTCGCCGCCGCCGATTTCATACCGTGGGCAGTTATCGCAAGGCTTTTTAAGTCTTTATTTTCAAAATCCTCGGGGAGCGAAACAAGTGCTTTTTTTATGTCTTTTATAAAAATCGAAACGAGCTTAACATCAGGATTTTTCAGCGTCGCGGACGATTCGACGGGTCTTTCTTCTTTCGGGCGATTGCCGCGTACAAGATTTAAGAGAACACGATTAAGATCTCGAATATCAATCGGCTTCGAGATAAAATCGTCAAAACCGTTCGCTCTGAACATCTCATCATTTCCGACGATAACATTCGCCGTAAGCGCAACGATCGGCGCGGTGTAATTTTTACTGCGGATAATTTTTGTCGCCTCAATGCCGTCCATCTGCGGCATCATATGATCCATGAAAATTACGTCGTAAGTGTTGCCGTCGTCGATAAGGTTAATTGCCGCCTGACCGCTCGTTACCGTAGAAACCTTAATGCCGTATGGCTTAAGAAGCCCCTCCGCAACATACAGATTTGTTTCGACATCATCGACAACAAGCACCTTTCCGTAAGGCATATATTCGCGGTTTATATGCATTTTTTCGGCACGATTATTCTGCGAATAACTAAAGTCACAAAGCTTTCCGGCAAGGTCGCTTCCGATAATCCGATCGGAGATTTTTTTCTGCGGCAACCTAACCGTAAATGTACTTCCGACGCCGTATTCGGACTGTATTTCCAGTTCGCCGTTCATAAGCGAAATAAGCTTTTTTGTGATGCTCATGCCGAGCCCGGTGCCTTCAAAATTGCGGTTTCTGTCGAGGTTAAAACGCACAAACTCGCTCCCGAGATTTTCTAAGTCTTCTTTCTTCATGCCCTGCCCGGTATCGGTAACAGAAAAGCTCAGGACTAAACCGTTGTCGGTGTCATTAGACGAAATATTAAGCACGACGCTGCCCTTGTCGGTATACTTAAATGCATTCGATAAAATATTGTTTAATATCTGCTTAATCCGCAGTTCGTCACCAAAAAGCGAAGCGGGGATTTTTTCCGAGACGTTAAGCTTAAATTCAATCGGTTTTGTACCGATGCGGGTGATATTTAGCATGACTGTATCGTTAATAAGCGACGGCAGATCGTACTCAATCGGGAGCAGTCCGAGCTTGCCGGTTTCAATCTTCGATAAATCCAAAATGTCGTTTATAATTCCGAGCAGACCGTAACCGGAAGTATAAATTTTGCCGATTGCATCGACACAGTCAGAGGGCAGGTCTGTCCTGCTCATCTGCATCTGCGAAATGCCGATTATTGCATTCATAGGCGTGCGGATTTCATGAGACATTGTTGCAAGGAAGTTACTTTTTGCCTTGTTCGCCTGTTCTGCAAGTTCGGTAAGTTCCTTGAGTTCGGTATTCTGGCGTTCAACTTCATCAAGAAGCATGAAATATTCCGTAACGTCCGAAATTGTGACAGAATAATTTTTCTGATTTTCTGAAAAATAAACCCCGAATTTGTATTTTTTCATTACACCGCCGTCATTTACCGTTAATCGTCCCTCAGTTATGGTATTGTCGGGCGAAAAAAGGTTTTCCGGCTCAAATTCCGACACGCTGTCTTTAAGAAAACCTAAAAAATCTTGAATGGTTGTTTCGGACGGCTTTATTATAAATTTCGGGAAAAATACGTTGAGTGTTGCGTTTGCATCGAGGATAACATCATCTTCATCTCTGCAAAGCAAAATGCAGTCGTGGTAGGTGTCAAAAACATGGGTTAGGAGTGCACTTTTAAAGCTGAATAACTTGTTCTTATATAAAACAGCGAAGAATAATGCAATCGTTATCAATGCGCCTATTGCCGTGAAATCATAATTAAAGCCGAAATTTGAAAAGACAACGTTAAATACGAAAGGTATCATCATGGCATAGCCGGAAAGCACAACTCCGCGTTTTACCCTTTTGTCGGTAACGGTTTTGATGCTGAAACGGGTCAGAATCAAGAGTACCAACACAAGCACGAAGTAGTCAACGTACATATGTATCTTAAAGAGAAGCCCTTCAATTGCGCCGCCGAAAGCAACATTATCGTATGATGCAAAATATTGGTAATGAAGCGGATTTGTTACTAAAAGGATAATATCAATGAGCGGAACGATAATGCAGATATATCGGAGCAAACGCGATTTTGATAACGGCGAATCGACAAGGAACAGAATAAACCGCAAAAATGCCCACGGCAGAATACAGATCGCAACCATTTTCAGCGTGTAGATAAAAGGAATGACTTCATTGGAACTTATGTAAAGAAGCCCCGAAAACAAATTATAACAGGCGGTATCAATGCCCAGAATAAAGAAACTCACGAGTCCCTTATTGCGATAGTCGGAAAAAGCCACACGGACAACAAAATACAAACACGCGGTCGCGCCTAAGACAGAAACTGCAAAATACAGAACAAGGAACACGGTTAAATCCATTATACTAAAACTCCGGTAAAAGATGTTTGTTATGACTGCGTTTTGTATTTCTGTAAAAGTATGAAATTCTGCCGTATAAAAAACGCTATACCACTATAACTATAACACTTTTTTTAGGCTATGTCAAGAGTTTATTGAGAATTTGATTATGATTTATTGCTATTTGTAAAAATATAGCAGATGCCATTATTAAAAATTATACAAATGTAAAAAAAAGACTTGCAATTTGTCGCAAAATATGTTATGATTAGGTGGGTAGGAGTAAACCTTGACACTTATATTTTATGGAGACTCAATATTATGAATAAAAATATCTTAGGTGAGGCTGTATTCGACAAGGTTACAGCGGAGGAAATTCTCGAAAAACTGGCTCTCGCGGAGGGTTATCGCGATGAGATTTTACATTGCAGTGACGTAAAAGTTTGTTTTTCGTTCCTTGATAAGATAACGGAGATTTTTTCAAAAATCTTAGAAATTAAGGAGAGTTCTGCTGTCGAACTTAAGAAAAATCGTCTGTTTTTGCAAGCTGAATGTGCTGTCTATTCGATTTTTAATGTTCGAGAGGATTATAAAAAATACAATTCGCTCGAAAAAGCAACGTACAGGCTCGAATTCGAGACTTTTCCGATTATCGAAATAATAATCGCAACCTTCACTTACTTTAATTTCGCCGCGCTTGAAAAATCGTCCGAAGAAGAATTCTGGAATCCCGAAACCGGGAAAGCGAAGGATTTGTGGCGGAACAGATACATAGCGGAAAGCATAAAAACCGGCGAATATAAATACGAACTTTCGATTATGGTTGTAGCATTTAACAAATGGGAAATGACAAAACAGTGCGTTGAAAGTCTGTTAAAATGGATGCCGGCGGATATTAACTACGAACTTATTTTAGTTAATCACGGTTCAACAGACGGCGTTAAAACGTATTTTGAAAGCGTAAAACCGACTAAACAGATTGATATAAAGATTAACTCCTGTTCAATTGTACAATGCCTCGATAAAGTAATCGAGGGAAGATACTTTCTTTCGATATCAAATGACGTAATTATGACCCCGAATGCGGTTGAAAATATGCTTCGTGCCTGTAAAGAAGACCCGAAAATCGGCTTTATTGTGCCGACAACGCCGAACGTTTCGGGCAATCAGGCAATAAATATCGGCGAGTATAAAACTGCCGACGAACTCGATGTTCTTGCGGCGAAAAATAATGTTTATAACCCGCTAAAACACGAGGAACGCGTCAGCCTCTGCAATCCGCTTTCGTTTTTGCCGACCGCTGTTTATTTTGACCCGGACGTTTATGCCGGCGGAAAAATCTACAGAATGGATGAACATAAATATTCTTTTCCGGACGATTTATTATCAATGTCTGTTCGCAGAAAAGGATACAAAGTTATTCTGCAAAAAGACGCTTTTTGTCACCATATCGGGAGTGCTACGCTTAGAACTGAAACAACGGCACAAGAAATGAATGAGTCGGTAAAAAGATACGTCCAAGGCGCGAAAAAGTACAAGAGGTATTACGGAATTGATCCTTGGGCAATCGGGAAATGCTTCACCGGAAGCCATCTAATAGCTATGTTGGACACGATTGAAAACTTCGGGTTCGACGGAAAGATAAATGTCCTCGGGATTAACTGCGGGCTCGGTTCAGACCCGCTTAAAATTAAAGATATTTATAAAGAATACAAAGGCAACACCGACGTTCACGTAACAAATTTCACTAATTTCTCGCGGTTTGAAACCGACCTTAAAACAGTCAGCGAACGTGCAGTTTACGCCGAGGATTTAATGGCTCTCTTAAAAGCAGAAACGCCGGAAAGTTATCATCATGTTGTCATGGAAATTCCGGCGAATAAAGAGTATCATACGCAGGAATTTATAGATCAGTGTTTTGATCTTCTTACATACTGCGGCTCGCTTTTTATCTGGTGTGTTGAAGACTACGACGAGGATAATGAGTGCAAGTCGAACTACAATGCTTATCCCTTTCACGCAATAGTAAAAAAATAACTGAGGTTTTCATTGAAAAAGAGAGTAGCGGATTTTATCGCGGATTTCCTTGCCGACAACGGTATAACACAGCTTTTTTCCGTCGTCGGCGGGGGAGCAATGCACCTTAACAACGCTTTCGGCACAAACAAGCGGATTAATGTCATTTATAACCATCACGAGCAGGCGTCGGCGATCGCCGCTGAAGGGTATAGCAGGATTGACAATAGGATTGCGGCGGTTTGCGTTACGAGCGGACCGGGCGGAACGAACGCGCTTACCGGCGTTCTTTGCGCGTGGCAGGACAGCATACCTCTTATCGTCATAAGCGGGCAGGTTCGGAGCGATATTACCGTTGAAAGTACGGGGCTTGACCTTCGCCAATTCGGCGAGCAGGAATATTATATCGTTCGTTCTGTAAAACCTATGACGAAATATGCCGTTACCGTTTTTGATGCGAATATGATAAAATTCCATCTCGGAAAGGCGATATATCTTGCCGCGCACGGGCGGCGCGGTCCTGTCTGGGTCGATGTTCCGCTTAACATTCAGGGTGCAATTATTGAAACTGAAAACCTCCCGGAATTTGTCCCCGAAAACGAAATTTCGGTTTCGGAAGAAACTATCTCGAAGATAATAACTGAGATAAAAAATGCAAAACGCCCGGTGATTATTGCAGGCTCCGGGATTAGGACCAGCGGCAGTCTTAAGGCGCTCAAAAACCTCGCTAAAAGGCACAATATACCCGTTGTAACGCCGACTTCGACGGTCGATTATTTTTCAGCCGATTTTGAAAATTATTATGGAATGTACGGCACAATCGGGGGACGCTGCGGGAATTTTATAGTGCAGAATTCCGATCTGTTAATTTGCCTCGGCGCAAGAATGAGTTTTAAGCAGATCGGTTTTAACTATCAAAAATTTTCGCCCGATTCGCGTAAAATCGTCGTTGATGCGGACGGTGAAGAACTAAAGAAACCCACAATAAAAATAGACCTCCCTGTTTGCGCAGATGTCAGCGAGGTTATCGGAAAATTAATTGCCGTCGATTTTGATACGAAACAATCGGAAAACTGGATTTCATACTGCAAATTTATTAAAGCAAAATACATTAACGAGCAAAGAAATTTTACCGAAAATATAAGCGCGTATCGTTTCGGAGAAGTGTTTTTAGAGAGTGCAGACAAAGACGTTATCGCCGTTTTAGGCAACAACTGCGCGGCGGTCAGTCTCTTACAACTCGGCATAAAAAAGCAGGGTCAGAGAATTTTCGGCAATGTTAACTGCGGAACGATGGGGTACGATATTCCGGCAAGTATCGGCGCGGCAATTGCAGCCGGCGGACCTGTATATTGCTTAACCGGCGACGGCAGTTTTCAGATGAATATTCAAGAACTTCAAACGATTGTTCACAACAATCTGCCGGTGAAAATTGTTGTCTTCAATAACTCCGCATATCAGGCGATTGTTCAGACGCAGACGAATTTTTTCGACGGCGTTCTCAGCGGCTGTACTGCCAAAACCGGCGTAAGTTTCCCGAGTTTTGAAAAAATCGCGTATGCTTATGGTTTTCCGTTTAAGAAAATTACGAAAACGAGCGAAATTGAATCAGCTGTAAATTGGCTCCTTAATGAAAAATCGTTTTGCCTTCTTGAACTTATACAGAATGAATCCGACCCGATTATTCCGAAGCTTTCGAGCAAGCGGCTCCCTGACGGCGGCATGGTTTCTCCGCCGATTGACGACCTCTTCCCGTTTTTGACGGAAGATGAATATAACGCCGCTTTGTATGAAAATTTTGAGGGCAAAGCGATATGAAAAACTTTAACATAGGCAGTATCGAAGTCGGAGGAACGCCGCTCGTTATTCCCGAAATAGGGATAAATCACGGCGGTTCGCTTGAAGTTGCCTTAAAGATGATTGACGCGGCGGCGGCGGCGGGGGCAAGACTTATTAAGCATCAGACGCATATTGTCGAGGATGAAATGTCACTCGCGGCGAGGGAGATTATCCCCGGGAATTCCGATAAATCTATCTACGAAATAATGGCGCGTTGTGCACTTTCTGAAGACGAAGAACGCGAAATGATGCAGTATACAAACGGCTTGGGACTCGAATTTATAAGCACTCCGTTTTCGAGAGCGGCGGCGATTCGCCTCGAAAAATTTGGTGTAAAGGCTTATAAAATCGGCTCGGGCGAGATGAATAATCTGCCGCTTATAAAGCATATTGCGGCGTACGGAAAACCGATGATTGTTTCAACCGGCATGAATTCGATCGAAGCGATTGAAGAAACGGTCAATATTTTAGAGCAAAAAAATGTTCCCTACGCGCTTCTTCATACGACAAATTTATACCCGACAAAACCTTCGCAGGTGCGGTTCGGCGCGATGATGAAGATGGCTGAACATTTCCCGGGGATACCGTTCGGGCTTTCAGACCACACGCTTAACAATAACGCTTGTATCGGGGCTGCCGCACTCGGCGCAAGTATCGTTGAGCGGCATTTTACCGATGATAAAACCCGCCCGGGCGAAGATATAATTTGTTCAATGGACGGGCGTGAACTATCGGAACTTATAAATGCAACCCGTGAGGTTTATCAGATGCGAGGCGGCGAAAAAACCGCTCTCGAAGAAGAAAAGGTAACGATTGATTTTGCTTTTGCGACGGTTGTTGCAACTGACGATATAAAGAAAAATGAGAAATTTTCAGAAGAAAATATCTGGGTAAAACGCCCGGGGACGGGTGAAATTTTCGCAAAGGATTTTGAAAAAATTATCGGAAAAACCGCAGCATTTGACATTAAAAAAGATACACACTTAAAAAAGGGTATGATATGTACAGATTAGTGTTTTTGACCGGCACGAGGGCGGATTACGGTAAGCTTAAATCAATCATGCAGCTTTGCGAAAAGGACAGTTCTTTCGAGATTTACGTTTACGTTACGGGGATGCATCTTTGCAGTGAATACGGTCAAACGGCGGACGAAATAAAAAAGGACGGCTACAACAATATTATCATCAACGAAGACTATAAACAGACCGAAAAAATGGACGAAAATACCGCGCTTACAATGCTTGCTTTTTCAAAATTTGTCCGTGAAATAAAGCCCGATTTAATCGTAGTTCACGGCGACAGAACAGAGCCGCTTGCGGGCGCGGCGGTCGGAGTGCTTAATAACATAAAGGTTGCGCATATCGAGGGCGGGGAGGTTACGGGGACGGCGGACGAATTCATGCGGCACGCTGTCACAAAGCTTTCGAGCTATCATTTTGTCGCTAACGACGAAGCGAAATTCCGCGTTTTACAGCTTGGCGAAAAGGAAGAAAATGTGTTCGTAATCGGTTCGCCCGACATTGACATAATGCTTTCGGATAGCTTGCCGAAACTTATTGATGTCAAAGAAAAATACAGCGTTAATTTTGATAAATACAGCGTCTGCATTTACCACCCGGTAACGACCGATAATGACACTGCGAAAAAGGCGGAAAATTTAGCGGAAGCACTAAAAAAATCAGAGAAAAATTACGTTATAATAAAATCGAATAATGATTTTAACAATGAGATTATCATTGAAAAATTCGACAGATTAAGGGGCAATAAAAACTTTGTTTTTTATGATTCGCTTCCGTTTGAAGAATTCTTAACGCTTCTTAAAAACGCTGAATTTATCATCGGGAATTCCAGCGCGGGGGTCAGAGAAGCGTGTGTGTACGGCGTTCCGGCGATTGATTTGGGGACGCGTCAGAACAAGCGTTATAACACGCAAATCATGCGAAATATTATCCACACCGATGAAAACACAGACGAGATTTTAACCGCGATTAGCAAAGCAAATGAACATAGATTTTTTTCAAGATATTTCGGCAACGGCAATTCTGCGACTTTATTCTGCGCGGCGATAAAAAACCGTTTGGCAAAAGAAGAAAGCGTGCAAAAAGTTTTTGTTGACCTTGAAGTTACATCAAAATCTATCGAGAATTACATCAACGAGGTTTGTTATTGAAAAATGTTATTATCACGGGTGCGACAGGGTTTGTCGGGTTTGCGCTGACAAGGGAGCTTATAAAGCAGGGCTTTGACGTCACCGTCCTTTGCAGAAAAGGCTCTGAGAGGCGGCGGCGGTTCGACGGGCTGCCTGTAAAAATCATTGAGTGTGACTTATCGAATGAAGAAAAATTTAGCCTTTGCGGCGAATTTGATACATTCTATCATCTTGCTTGGGAGGGCGGACGAAACGATTTTGAGAGCCAATACAAAAATATTTCGCGGACGATTTTTTGTCTTGAACTTGCGAAAAAATACGGTTGCGAAAGGTTTATCTGCACCGGGTCGCAGGCTGAATACGGCGAGGTTCCCGCTGACGTTTTAATAACCGAAGATACTCCGTTAAACCCTGTGACAGCGTATGGTTCGGCGAAGGTTGCGGCGTATTATCTTGTGAGAGATTTCGCGAAACGTTTGGGGGTTGATTACTCATGGGTGAGAATTTTCAGCGTTTACGGTCAGAATGATAATCCGAATTCGCTTTTGCCACAGATTTTAGCCGCAAAAAAAGAGAATCGCACCTTCAAAATGTCAACCGACGGCGAGCATATCTGGAACTATCTTCACGAAGACGACGCAGCAAGAGGGCTTATCGCAATCGGAAAATGTGCTGAAACGAACACAATTTTTAACCTTGCGGGGTCTGAAAATATGCCGCTTCGGTGGTTTATTTCTAAGGTTTATGACGGGGTAGAATACGGGACGGAGAGAAGTTTTATTAATCTTAATGTGAGCATTGAAAAATCGGTTGCCGCAATCGGTGAATATTCACATACAACATTTATTGATGATATACTAAGCGAAAAATAATTGGAGGTACTGTAATGAATTCATTACGTTCTTGTCCGATATGCGGTGAATACGAAACAAGATTTAAGATGGCGCAGATTTTCTCTATTATTGATTCTGTAGGGTTTTTAGAACAATTTAATGTTGTACAGTGTATGTGTTGCGGAATGTATTATGCAGACAGAGTTCCGGACCAGAATCAACTTGATTTATACTACAAGGAATACTCAAAATATGAGAATCATGATGATTTGAATTTTGATAATTCTCGTTATGAACTGATAACCGACACTATAAAACAAACTTTTCCGAACCGTGATATTTCTATTCTTGATGTAGGTTGCGGAAGAGGTAATCAACTATTGAGCTTAAAAGAATCCGGCTACAATAATATCACCGGACTTGAGGTTTCAAGTAATAACTGTGATTACATAAAAACGAGATACAGTATTAACACCATAAATTGCTCGCTGTTTGATATACCGCAAAAAATGCGAAATAATAAATATGACTGCATTATCGCCGATGGTATTCTTGAACATTTAGGTGACGTACGAAGTGCCTGCAAAATCCTTTCAGGGTTATTATCCTTTTCGGGTGTTATGTTTATAGTAGTTCCGAATTCAGAAAAATTTATAGATAATGTCGGATTTCCTTTTGAGGAAATTTCCGGTGAACACATTAATTATTTTAATACTCATTCGCTGCAAAAACTAATGAGCTTATATTCAATGAGTTTATTAAATAAAGTTTCGTTCTCTGCCCTGCAACCTAATATATTATGTACTTTTAGATTTGATGAGACTATGATTAATAATTCATTAGAACGATATTTTCAATTATCAGAAAAAGCTATTGAGAATTTCAATAGTATAATTGATGAATATGTTATTAATCAGATCCCGGTCTACGTTTGGGGTGCAGGTGCATTGTGCCAAAGATGTCTGGCTGCAACGAATTTAGTCAATGCAAATATAGTGAAAATCCTTGACTCAAATCAAAACATACAAGGTCACAAAATTCAAGATATACCGATTTGTTCTCCTGATATTATATTAAGTGAAAATGTTGAGGACATTATAGTAATTACGTATCATGCGGCAAATAGTATAAAACGGCAACTCAATCAGTACAACTATAAGAAAAGGGTTATCTTTTGGCCGGACAACCCAAAGGAGAATTAAAAATGTCATCACTTAAACGCGCAAAGATATATTCAAGCAAACGACTCAACCTCAGCTCGGTTTTGCCATTGGAAACCCCGTTATCGGTAGAGATTGATATATGCTCTATCTGCAATTTTGCGTGTAAATTTTGTTTTCAACACGATAAAGAGTCGTTAAAAAAATACGCTTTTAAGTTGAAAGCTATGGAATATGGGTTATTTACAAAATTAGTAGATGATATATGCAATTTTCCTCAAAAGCCAAAAAAACTAAAACTTTTTGAGTTCGGAGAACCGTTGCTTAACAAGAATATCGGCGAGATGATTTGTTATGCAAAATCCGTAAATTGTGTTGAAGCGGTTGAAATTACTACTAACGGCTCTTTGTTAACCCCGACAACTGTTGACTCAATTATTGACGCCGGGATTGACAGAATAAACATTTCTATAGAAGCGATGAATGATTCTGACTACTGCGAAATAACAGGTAAGAACATTAAATTTTCTGACATTGTCAGTAACGTAAAATACCTATACAATAACAAAAAAAATTGTATAGTGTATGTGAAAATTGCAGACATAAACCTCTCTCAAACTGAACGCGAACGTTTTTACGAAGTTTTTCAAAATATATCAGATGAAATGTATATTGAACATATTTCACCTATATGGCGGGGTACCGATTCTGTCGGTTATATTAACGATGACGGAATCGGGTCTTATGGACAAGTAATAAAAAGCGATAAAAAAATATGCACATTTCTCTTCACGCGATTAGTTATTAATTCTGACGGAGAAGCAGTGCTGTGCTGTGTTGATTGGAAAAGTCAATATATAATCGGCGATGCAAAAAAAGAAAGTCTATATAACATTTGGAATGGCAATGCTTTAAAATCGCTGCAATTAAAACACTTAAATCTGAACAAAGATAAAATTGAAATTTGTTCAAATTGTAATGTTTATAAAACTTCAACAATTGATGATATTGATTCCGGAAGAGAGTCTATATTGTCGCGTTTTGAAAGAAAAGATGAGGTTAAATAATGATTAGGGAAACAAAAACGCGTACTGATTTGGCAAAAGAAATCCCGCTTCAGACACCGCTCGTTGTACATATTGATACGAATAATACCTGCAATTTCAGATGCAAGTTTTGTACTACCGGTGATCATGATCTTCTCAAAAAAAACAACAGACCTTTAGGTGAAATGTCCTATATTACTTTCTGCAAAGTAATTGACGACTTAACTCAATTTGAACGTCCTGTTAAGGATTTGCTGATGCATAAAAACGGTGAGCCGTTATTACATAAAGATATAGCAAAAATGATTTCTTATGCGAAATCGAAGAATGTTGCGAATCGCATTATCCTTGTTACAAACGGTTCAAAGTTAACACCGAGTTTATCAAGAGACCTTGCAGCTACAAACGTGGACATCATACAAATCTCAGTCTCTCATGTAACAGACGAGGGCTATTTGAAAATTTCTAACGTTAATGTATCATATGATGATATAGTCGGAAAAGTTGCGTACTTATATGCAAACATTAATCATGATAAAACTCGTTTGATAGCAAAGCTGATGGATACCGGATTAACTGACGGCGAGAGGCAAAAATTCATTGATGATTTCAGTATTATAACTGACGAAGCAAATATAGAACATCCGATTAGTTACACACAACCTACCGTAAAAGATACGTCGCTCGGACTCGGCAATGGGACAACAAACGATAATTACAGAGCGGTATATAAGGATATATGCACGCTGCCTTTTTATACAATGAATATAAATTTTAACGGCAATGTGTCTGCTTGCAGTTTTGATTGGCGGCATAAACACATCATGGGCAATGTTTTAGAAAATACATTATTTGAAATTTGGAACGGCGAAAAATACAGAAACTTCAGAATAATGCAAGCCTCGAAACAAAGAGACAAAAATGAATTTTGCGTCGGCTGTGAGGCGGTATATAATCTCATAGATAACATTGACAGCTTTGGTGATGACATATTAAAACGAATTAAAATAGAATAAAAGACAATGCCTCGTGAAAAACTTAAGGAAACAAATTATGCAGTACATAATGATAAACGGCGGACTCGCTAACCAACTTTTCCAGTATATTTTCTTCCGCTATATCGAAGAAACAACAGGCGACGAATGTATCTTAGACGACAGCGAATTTGTTGTAACTAATTTCTTTAACGGATATGAAATAGAAGATATTTTCGGATTAAAACCGAAAAGGCTTTCACAGATTATGCCGCCCGACGAGTGGGATAAATTAATTGAAAGCAGTCACAAAACAAGTTTTAAAACTATTCCGGGCATATTATCCGAAAAAGAACCGCTTTCGGTTATACAGGAAGGCAATCTGTTTATAGACGCGACAACATCTTACAAAAATCAATTCGACGGAGAAATTTTTAACGCCACTCTTAACGAATATGTGCCGCAAGTTAAGGATATTGAGGGAAGTATCTATTATTTCGGTTATTGGATAAATCCATTTTGGTTTTATTATATCAGGGACATCATAATAAAGGAATTGACATTCCCTCCTATTACAGATGATTTTAATATCAATATGCGCAACCGGATTTGTTCGACTAACTCTGTCGCAATCCACGTAAGGCGCGGCGAATTTATTGATATCGGCAGAGCAACACCATCTGAATTTTACTATAATAAAGTTTTTGAAATGCGTTATAAAGTCCGCAATCCGACATTTTTTGTGTTTTCGGACGATCTGAAATGGTGTATCGAAAACGCCGAAAACTTAGGCTTTATTAAGACGGATGAGATTGTATATGTTGACGGCAACAAGCTTAAGGACAGTTTCAGGGATATGCAGCTGATGTCGCTTTGTCAGAACATGGTTTTCGGCTCCAGCAGTTTCAGCTATCTTGCATCTCTTCTCAATCAAAACCCTAACAAATTTATAATTCAGCCGACACGCCAATACACTTTATAATCAAATAAATTTCATACGGGACGGTCTTAAAAACTTGAAAAAAGAAGATATTCTGTCGCTTGTGCGTGAATACGCCCGCGAAGAACACAACAAAACATCCTTTTCGCACGGCGATAAACTGGGTTATGCCGGGCGTGTTTATGACGAAAAAGAGATTGTGAATTTAGTCGATTCTTCGCTCGAATTTTGGTTAACGGGCGGAAGATATACGAAAGATTTCGAGAAGAAATTGGCGGATTATATCGGCGTAAAACACTGCCTTTTCGTCAACAGCGGAAGCTCGGCGAATCTTTGCGCCTTTATGGCGTTAACCTCCCCGCTCCTCGGTGACAGGGCGATTAAGCGCGGCGACGAGGTTATAACGGTTGCGGCGGGTTTTCCGACAACAATTGCGCCGATTGTGCAGTTCGGGGCAGTTCCTGTTTTTGTTGACGTTACAATCCCACAGTATAACATTGACTCCTCTATGCTCGAAAACGCGCTTACGGACAAAACGAAAGCAGTTATTTCAGCACACACTCTCGGCAATCCGTTCGATTTATCCGCCGTAAAGAAATTTTGCGAAACGCATAATCTTTGGCTAATCGAAGACAACTGCGATTCGCTCGGCTCGCTTTATAACGGCAAAAAAACCGGCTCTTTCGGCGACCTTTCAACGTCAAGTTTTTACCCGCCTCACCACATCACGACAGGGGAGGGCGGCGCGGTTTATACCGACAATCCGCTTCTTGCGAAGATTGCAAAATCGCTGCGCGACTGGGGACGCGACTGCGTTTGCGATTCCGGCATAGACAACCTTTGCGGACACAGATTCGACGGGCAATACGGCGGTTTACCGAAGGGTTACGACCACAAATACGTTTATTCTCATTTCGGTTATAACCTTAAGGCATCCGATATGCAGGCGGCTGTCGGCGTTGCACAGCTTGAAAAAATAGATGATTTTACGAAAAAACGCCGCGCGAATTTTGATAAATTGATGCTTATTTTTAAGGCTTACGAAGATAAATTTATCCTGCCGGAAAGTGAAAAAAACAGCGAGCCGTCGTGGTTTGGTTTTCCGCTTCTATGCAGAGAGAATGTCAGCCGAGAAAAAATCGTTCGCTTTTTTGAAGAAAATAAAATTCAAACAAGGATGCTTTTTGCCGGAAATATTACAAAGCAACCCTGCATGGAGGGCGTAAATTATCGTATCGCCGGGGAGCTTAAAAACACCGACCTTATCATGACAAACCTTTTCTGGCTCGGGGTTTATCCGGGTATTGACGATAACGCCGTGGATTATATTTCGGAAATAATGCATAAAATGTATTCTAATTTATAATAGGAGTAATTAAAATGAATTCGATTTCAAAGATGATAACCTTCATCGCAGCAGGTGCGATTATTCTGACTGCGTTGACGCTTATTATTATAACGTCGCTTACGTCATATAACTTGGAGGTTGAGGCAATCGGGCAGACTGCCGAAATGTGCGCAACGAGTATTGCGGCGTTTATTGACGGCGATCTCGCAGACGAAATAATGAGTGCGGGGGAGATGCCGCCCGAAAAACAGGCACTTTGGGACGAACAGAAAAAGGACATTGACGACGCCCTCGCGACGCTTGAAAAAAATAACGCAATCTATCTTTACGCAATGGTGCCTGTTGACGAAAACGGGAACACGCATTATTACCTCTCTGCCGACGACAAAACAGGCGATATTCCTTATTGGACAGAAGAACCGGCTGACGTTTTTGATACGGAACTTTTTGATATAGTAATCGGCGAGGGTAAATATTATCACGGCGGAATCTACGACAGCGGCGATTACGGTATGTGCCTTTCGGGGTATGCGCCGGTGTATAATTCCGACGGAAAAGTAGTTCTCGGCGTCGGGCTTGATATGTCGATTGAACAGGTAACGAGCGAAGTAACCCGCTTCGTAATTATCTGTGCGGCAAGTGCATTGCTGCTCCTTATTATAGAGATAATTGTTATTTCTGCGCTAATCCGCCGCAATATCGCGAACCCGATAAAGGAGCTTACCGGATACGCAAAGGCGGTTGCTTCCGGCAACACCGGCATAAAAATTACCAAAATAACCGGCAATAACGAAATATCGGATCTGAAACGTTCCTTCGCGTCGCTCATCGAAGTTGACGAAAAACAGGCTTCGGAAATTACGCGGATAGCTTCCGGCGACCTTACAACGGAGATTATCGTTCGCGATAAAAACGACTCTGTCGGGAATTCGCTTTCGCTGATGGAAAAATCCCTCCGCGAACTTATCGGAAAGATAACTGCTTATGCCTCTTCTCTCGGCGGCAATACATACGACCTCGACAGGGCAACCGAGGAATTTTCCGTTAATGCCGCAACCGGCGTGCGTTCTGTCGGCATGATTAAAGAAACGACAACCGACTTCCAAAAGCAGATTAACAGCATCGCCGAAAAAACAGTAGTTGAAGCGGAAAACTGCATGAAGACCGCCTCCGTCACTGATGACGGCAAGCAGAAGATGGAGGAACTTTCTGCCGCTGTTGCCGACATCAAAGACTCCGGGCAGCAGATCGGCTCGGTTATAAAACTGATTGACGATATCGCGTTCCAGACGAATATTTTAGCACTCAATGCTTCTGTCGAGGCGGCGCGTGCCGGAGTTCACGGAAAAGGTTTCGCGGTTGTTGCGGAAGAGGTCAGGAATCTTGCCGCGAAGAGTGCGGGGGCGGCTAAAGACAGCCAGAAGCTGATAAGCTTAACGGTCGAAAAAGCCGATGCGGGTGTGAAAGTTTGTTCCGACGCGGAGAGTTATTTCGATAAAATTTCTGACAACGTTAAGGCTTCAAATGCGGGAATTTTAGACCTTTCGGATGAAATGCGAAAGCTCAATTCCGCAATCGAATCAATCAGCCGCGACATTGACAACCTCTCCGACGTCTTGACGTCAAATTCAAATGATATCCAAAAGATTAACGCGCTTTCGGAGGAACTTAAGGAAACTTCCGCAAATCTCACAGAACAGGCGAATGTGTTTAAGCTTTAATGAACATAAAAAATCCCTCGTAAATGAGGGATTTTTTTGTTACTGGGGTACAGGGATTCGAACCCCGGAAGTGCCTGAGTCAGAGTCAGGTGCCTTACCGCTTGGCGATACCCCAAAATAAAAGTATCTGCCGGGACTGGGATAGGTGGATTTGAACCACCGAAATGACGGAGTCAAAGTCCGTTGCCTTACCGCTTGGCTATATCCCAATGTTGAGACTAATATATTATAGCACTTTAGAGGGGTTGTGTCAACATTGACGGGGGAAAATCGGCAAAATAGCTAAAAAGGGCGGGCTAAAATTGTTAAAAGTTATAACTCATTACGATTTTGAAGGGCGCGGAAAAGGGTAATGCTGTCGGTGTATTCTAAAACTGCGCCTACGGGGATACCGAGTGCGAGGCGTGTTACCTTTATGCCGAGGGGTTTTAAGAGCTTCGCGATGTATATTGAGGTCGCTTCGCCCTCGACTGTGGGGTTTGCCGCCATGATTACTTCGGTTACTGCCTGTTCGCCGGAGACACGGTTAAGAAGCTCTTTTATGCGGATATCGTCGGCGGTTATGCCGTCCATGGGGGATAAAAGCCCGTGAAGCACGTGGTATGTGCCGTGGTATTCGTTCGTTTTCTCGAAACTTTCGATGTCTTTCGGGAGTTCGACAACGCATACGGTTGAACCGTCGCGGCGCGGGTCGGCACAGACGGAGCAAATTTCTTTGTCGGTAAAATTGCAGCAGATTTTACATTCGTGAAGCGAACCGTGAACGTTAACAATCGCTTCGGCGAAGCTTTCGGCATCCTCTTTGCTCATTCGCATGACGTGGTATGCAAGCCTCCCGGCGGTTTTCATGCCGATTCCCGGGAGCTTCGCGAATTGTTCGGATAGGATTATTAACGGGAGGGGAGTTGCCATTATTTTACCTCGAAAATAGGGTTTTACGCAACGGTTAACACTGCGGCGAGAATTATATCACTGCGGTGGGTTGGACTATACTATTAAAATAACCCCGGGAGCGATACTCCGCCGGTAACCTTTTCCATTTCGGTTTCGGTTACGCGGGTGATTTCAGACACGCCTTGGTTAAACGCGCTTAGGATAAGGTCTTCGAGGGACTCAACGTCAGCAGGGTCAACAACTTCGGGCTTGATTTTAAGGGACTTAACCTCTTTTTTACCGCTCATAACCATTTCAACCGCGCCGCCGCCGACGGAAACGTTAAAATCGCGTTCTTCAATATCGTTTTGAAGATCGGTAATCTTCGACTGCATCTGCCTTGCTTGGGTTATCATCTGGTTCATGTTCTGGGCGCCGCCCTGTTTGAATTCGTTCGGTAATCTGACCTTCATTTTTTATAATTCCTCCGAGGTTTTATTCATCTGAATTTACGGGAATGTTGTTGTTTTTTGCGGTTTCGATAATTCTTGCCGCCGGGCTTGTCTCCTTGGATATGTCGGGTGCCAAGCATTTTGCGCGGATATTAAATTGCCTCCCGGTTATGTTCAAAAGCACAGCCCGAAGCCGCTCGGCGTTCTCCTTGCGCTTTAGAAGATCGAGGAAAAATTTGTTTTCCGCGAAGATTAACAGGTTATTTTCGTAGTATAACGCGCTTGAGCCGGAAAGCGTTGCGGATATATGCGGCTCTATTTCGGCGAAACGGGCTAAAACGTCCTCCCACTCGGGAAGCGGCGAAAAATCACTGATTGTAAGCGTCGGGGCTGGGGTCGGCGGCGGGGGAACTGCCGGAGCTGTGTTTGCCGGGGCGGGGTTTGTATATGCGGAGCCGGCAGGGGCGTAGTTTATATTAGCAGAATTTGCAGGCGTGGGGGGCGTTACTGTCCGCTGTTCATACATAGCGACACGCATTTCGAGCTGTCTTATCCGCTCAAGTAAGGCTGTATCCGGCGCGGCGTTTGTTTGTACGGCGTTGGTTTCGGGTATATCCGCGCAGAGTTTTATTATAGCAATCTCGAACGCAGTCCGCTTTTCAATCGTCCTCGAAAGGCTTTCCGAAAGCTTTTGAAGCGTGATAATAATCGACGTTATCCGCTCCATCGGGAGTTTTTCCGCAAGTTCACAGAGTGTGATAATCTCTTCCGGGAGAGCCGCGATAGTATCCTTCCCCTCCGGTAGAGCCTTTATCATCATTATGTTGCGGTATTCTGTCACAAGCTCGATAACAAGCCGCAGAAGATCCTTCGAGTCGGCGTAAAGTCTGTCAACCGTTTTTATCGCTTCCGGCGAATTTTTATCGGCAATCGCTTTTATGAGTTCAAAGAGCTGTGAACGCCCGGCAATTCCGGCGGCGGCTGAGACAATATCGAGTGTGACGTCGCTTGAATACGCCATACAGGTGTCGAGCATCGAAAGCCCGTCGCGCATACCGCCGTCTGCGGTTTTTGCGATAAGCTCCGCCGCATCGTCTGTGAGGCTGATATTTTCGAGGGCGGCGACGTATTTAAGCCTGTCCGCTATGTCTTTGACAGCAACCCTGTGGAAATCGAATCGCTGACAGCGCGAAATAACGGTTGGGATAACTTTATGAAGTTCGGTTGTGGCTAAGATGAATTTAACGTGGGGGGGAGGCTCTTCCATAATCTTCAAAAGAGCGTTAAACGCATCCTTTGTAAGCATATGAACCTCGTCGATGATGTAAATCTTAACCTTGCATATCTCGGGGGTATAAACGCTGCCTTCGCGAAGATCGCGGACGTCGTTGACGCTGTTATTCGACGCGGCGTCAATCTCGATTATATCGGGGAGCGACCCGACATCGGCTTCTTTGCAGATTTCACACTCAAGGCACGGGTTGCCGTCCTTCGGGTTTCGGCAATTTATAGCCTTCGCGAAAATCCTCGCGCAGGTCGTCTTGCCTGTGCCGCGAGGTCCTGTAAAAAGGTAGGCGTGGGCGGTTTTTTCGGACTTGATTTGATTTTGAAGCGTTGTTGTAATGTGTTCTTGTGCGATAACGTCCGTGAATGTCCTCGGGCGATACTTCCTGTAAAGTGCCTGATACACCTATTCATCACCCCCGACAAACTTCGCGGGATCAATATAGAGCTTCGGTTTCGCCTTAACGCCGATTTCGTCTGAAACGCCCTGAGTTTCGGCAACATTTATATAGTATTCGGTGAAGCCCTCGACGTCGTCAATGTTGTTGAGCACCGCCTGACCGAAGAAAAACTTCGCGTTCCCCACATCTTTTTTGAGAAGATAGGCAAGCGCACAGCCCCCCATCGCAAAAGCATAGTTCAGGTGCTTTTTAACGGAGGTCGAGAATGCCTCTAAAGCCTTTTCAGGCTCGTTCGCCTTTATGTAAAGCATTCCCATATCTGTGTAGATATAATCGGAATCTGAACCTTTTTCGAGAAGCTCGTTGTAGACATCTTCGGCGGCTGAAAAATTCCCGCAGGAAACCATTTCGCGTCCGCAGAGGGTATAAACTTCGTCAACCTCAATCCCGCTGTCGATCGACTCGCGGAATTTCTGCGAAGCGTTCGTGGCGTAGCCCATGAATTGGTAACATCTGCCGATATAAAAGCTTAAAACAGCACTCTCGCGGTCGCGAAGGTTATATTCCTTTATCTCGTTAAATATACTCAGAGCCTCGTTAAAATCGCTTTCCTGATAGAGCTTATACGCCTTAAAAAACAGGCGGCAGCGTTTCCCGCCGCTCTGAAAGCTGTCGCGGATAATCCGCCTGTCGTAGGACGGCGGCAATTCACTGCCGTTATAGGCGGTGAAGAAGAAGCTGTAGCCGATTATGACTATCATTGTAACATAAAAAGACCGCGTTACCTGCTCGTTTTGCGGAAAAGCCCACTCACAAACAGCGGCAATGATTACAATTAACATGAGCCAAAAAAGCGTATTCGGTGCGTTTTTTGCCCACCTTGAAAAAAATTTTCTCACAATAAATCTTCTTGAAAAAAGGAATTAAGCAGACGTAATCGCAATCCGACTCAAAGGCATACGGGCGTACCGTCGGACACATCGGACACGCTTAGTGCTGCTCGATTCCTCGCCTGACACGGTTCACGGTACTTTGCCCCGGGGTGCCCGCACACCTTTCAATCGGATTGCGGTAAAAATATTATAGCACAAAAAGCCTGTAATTGCAATAGTTAAGCATTTATTTTTACAATTTATACATAAGTTAATGAATTATATCCCGAACGAAATTCCGATCTGTTTCGCCGTCTTAATCGGCTGGCAGTCTTCCGGCACGGGTTTTGATATTCCGGCAATATCCGCAAGCTTATTTTCGGTGATAATTTCATCCTTAACCGCAACCGAAACGCCGAATGTGCCGCTCTCGATAAGCTTCGCGGCTCTTGCGCCGATTGCTGTTGCAAGATAACGGTCGTAAGCGGATGGAGTTCCGCCCCTAAGCATATGCCCGGGGACACAAACGCGTGCTTCAATCCCTGTCGCTGTCTCAATCTGCTTCGCAATCCGCTCTGTGGCGGTAGTTATGCCCTGCTCCTCGCGGAGTTTCGCGCGGTCTTTCCGCTTAAGTTTCGCCTCGTCCTTGTCGAAAGCTCCCTCTGCAACGGCGATGATTGAGAATTTTTTGCCCTGTTCTGCACGGTCTTTCACAGCTTCGATTACATTTTTAATGTCGTAGGGACATTCCGGGATAATTATCACGTCTGCTCCCCCCGCGATGCCCGAATAGAGGGTCAGCCAGCCGGTCTTGTTCCCCATAATCTCCGCGAGGATAACCCTGCTGTGGCTTTCGGCGGTTGTATGAAGCCTGTCGATAACGCCCGCAGCCGTTTCAAGGGCGGTGTGGAAGCCGAAGGTTACGTCCGTTCCGTAGATGTCGTTGTCGATTGTTTTCGGCAAGCCTATTACGTTAAGCCCCTCGCTTGAAAGGAGGTTCGCGGTCTTGTGCGTGCCGTTGCCGCCGAGGGTTATAAGGCAGTCGAGCTTTTGCTCCTTATAGGTGTTCTTCATCGCCTTAACCTTGTCAACGCCGTCGTCCGTTGACGTAAGCATCTTAAAGGACTGGCGCTTTGTCCCGAGGATTGTTCCGCCGAGGGTTAAAATCCCGGAAAAATCGGAGGGCTTCATCTCTTTCGCGATGTTGTTAATAAGCCCGTAGTAGCCGTTTTTTATCCCGACAATCTGAATGTTTTTCGTGCCGAATCTGTCATAACACGCCTTAACCGCGCCGCGCATTGCGGCATTAAGCCCCGAGCAATCCCCGCCGCTTGTTAAGATACCTATACGTAATACTGCCATAAAACAAACCGCCTTTTTATAATAGTAATTTTACGCTGTTTTTGTTTTTTCTGCCATTGCCAAAACCAAAACGTCATTATCTGTTATAACAATGTTGCCGTTCGGTACGAGGGTTCTTACGCCTTTTTTAGTCGTCCGTTTAATGAGTACAACAAGCGCGTTGCGTAAAAATCTTATGTCCGAAAGCTTCTTCCCGCAGGCGTAGTGGTCGCTGTCAATTCTAAGCTCCGTAAGGTCAATCTTCCTTTCATCGAGATATTCGTTCCCGACAAGGATTAAAACGTCGCCCGCCAAAATCTGGGTATCGCCCTTCGGAATAACCTTTTCGTCGCCGCGAAGTATCATAACCGCACGTATATCCGGCGGGAAAACGACCTTCTTCACAAGCTTATTTGCCCAAGGATGATCTTCTGTAACCTCCGCCGAGACGAATTGCAGGTCTGTTTCGGACTGATAATCCGAGAAGGTTTTCATTACGTCGTCCCGATCGTCAACCATCTTCAGTTCCTTTGAAAGATACGGCAGAAGCGTACCCTGTACAATTATTGACAGTAAAACAATGCAAAATACAATATGGAAAACATCGTTATTTGTCGTTACGCTCGCAAGCTGTATAATTATGGCAAATGCAATCGACGCTGCGCCGCGAAAACCCGCAATATTAACGATAAGCTGTTGCCGAAACGGTGCCTTAAACGGCGTTAAGATAATCGCAACGGCAATCGGTCGCGCAATAAGCGTTAAAAATAACATTACAAGGATTGATGTACCGATTACTGCGGGAATTTCTCGCGGGGTTGAAAGCAGCCCCAAGAGGAAGAAAAGCGCGATCTGGAGAAGGTTTGTGACACCGTCGAAGAAGTGAACGGAGGCGATTTTTTCCTCAGAATTTATTCGTGCGTTCCCGAGGACAATTCCGACGATATAGACGGAGAGGAAACCGTTCCCCTCGAACATTGACGGAAGCGCATAGGCAAGGAGGGCAATCGCAACCATGAGGATTGAGGTTATACCCGCCGCAGAAATTTTCTTAAAAAGTCTCACCGATAAAACCGAGATAATCGCGCCGAATCCGACTCCGAAGAGAACCTGCCTTAAAACGAGTTCCGCAAATATCTCCGCGACAGAGCCGTCTCCGACCGCGCCTTGCATCTGCATGACTTGCAGCATTATTATCGTTAACATATAGGACCACGGGTCATTCGAGCCGCTCTCGAGTTCGAGCATCGGCGCTGTTCCCATTTTAAGGTTAAGTTTTTTCGAGCGGAGGATGAAGAAGACCGTTGCCGCATCGGTCGAAGCTATTACCGCGCCGAGAAGAAGCCCTTCAAAGAGCTGTAGTTTTAGAACAAAATGGCAGAAAAGCCCGACAAGCCCCGCCGTAATAATTACCCCGACAGAGGAGAGAAGCCCCGCCTTTACCGCCTGTTTTTTCGCGTGTTCCCAGTTCGTGCCGAAGCCGCCGTAAAACATTATGAAGATAAGGCAGACTGTCGAAACCTGTTCGGCGATTTCAAAATTCTCGAAGGGAATACGCATCCCCGGGATCGGACCGTCCTCGCCGACAAGCATACCGAGGATGATAAAAACCACAAGCATCGGTACGCCGAGTTTGATCGAAATCCGCCCCAAGAATGTACAGGCAATTATTACGACAGCTATAAACGCTAAAATATATATCATTCGGATAACCTGCTATTTTAGATATTCGCCTTAACCGCGTCTAAAAATTCTTCGGTTGATACAGACTTTTTGTTTTCGAGGGAGGATAGGCTGTAGAGGTCGCCGGTCATTATTCCGCCCTCGATTGTCTTTATAACAGCCGCCTCAAGTTTGTCGGCGAATTCCATAAGCTCCGGTATTTTGTCAAGCTCGCCGCGTTTTCTTAAGGCTCCGCTCCACGCATAAATTGTCGCAACGGAGTTTGTTGAGGTAGGCTCGCCCTTGAGGTGCTTATAATAGTGGCGTTGAACGGTGCCGTGGGCGGCTTCGTATTCATAGATGCCGTCGGGAGAAACGAGAACGGAACTCATCATGCCCAGACTCCCATAAGCCGTCGCAACCATATCGCTCATAACGTCGCCGTCATAGTTCTTGCAAGCCCAGATATAGCCGCCCTGCCCGCGGATAACCCTTGCGACAACGTCGTCGATAAGGGTATAGAAATATTCTATACCTGCCGCTTCAAATTTATCCTTATACTCCGCCTCAAACATATCAGCGAAGATGTCCTTGAAGTGGTGGTCGTATTTTTTCGAGATGGTGTCTTTTGTCGCGAACCATAAGTCTTGCTTTGTGTCGAGAGCGTAGTTAAAACAGGTGCGGGCAAATGCTGAAATGGATTTGTCGGTATTATGAACGCCCTGTACTATCCCCGCGCCGTCCGAAAAATCGTGGATAAGTTCGTGTGACGTTGTTCCGTCCGGGTTTGTAACGACGATTTCCGCCTTTGCCCCGGTCTGCACCTGTAGCTCGGTGTTTTTATAGATGTCGCCGTATGCGTGACGGGCAATCGTTATCGGCTTCGTCCATGTGGGAATAAATGGGCTAATGCCCTTGACAATTATCGGTGTTCTGAAAACCGTGCCGTCGAGGATTGCCCTTATCGTACCGTTCGGGGATTTCCACATCTCTTTTAAATTATATTCAGGCATACGCGCCGCGTTCGGGGTAATTGTCGCGCATTTAACGGCAACTCCGTATTTTTTCGTCGCTTCTGCGGAATCGAAGGTAACTTTATCGTCCGTTTCGTTGCGGTGAACAAGCCCGAGGTCGTAATATTCCGTCTTCAGGTCAACATAGGGGCAGATTAAAACGTCCTTAATCATCTGCCAGATTATGCGTGTCATCTCGTCGCCGTCCATCTCAACAAGCGGTGTCTTCATCTGTATTTTAGCCATTTTTATTGTACCTCTTTAACATTTCGATTATTATCGGAATAATTATTCCGAAGCCTACGCCGAGCAGGATATATGCCCAAACGCTGTCGGGCGACTCAGGGATAATATGGTAATCACCGCCGCCCAGCGCGTAAAACCAGTTTAAGCCTCCGCCCGTAATCCCGGCAAGGAGCAACCCGGTTAAAGCGCCGATTGTTCCGCCGAGGGCTAACATACGAATAACCCTTATCCGCTCGTCTTCTCTGGAATCTTTTTTAAGCCGCAGACGTTCGAGCCTCTCGCCGTCGTCGCCGGTATCGGGATCGAGGGATATGTCGAGGAGGAGTTCGCAAGGAAAATCTTTACAATACGAGCAGTCCGAAACGCCCTTAACCATTGCGCAGTTTTTTATCTCGCAGACCCCGTCCCAATAGGGCGTATCCATCGCCTTACAGCCTTCGCAGTTAACGCTCTCGCGTATTTCGCAATCAGAGCAGTCAAGCCCGCAGAAGCTGATATTGTCATTTTGTTCCATAATCTTTCAAACAAGCCTAACCTGTGAGCTTTAAGTCAGCCGCCTTGAGCCTTTAATCGACCGCCTGTCCCTACTTCGCAAGCTTGTCCCTTGTGTAGTCAAGCAGCCCGCCCGCAAGCATTATCTCGCGGTTTCTGTCCGAAAGCTCGCACAAAACTGTGTACTGTTCGTTCGCGGTTTTGTTGACAAGGTTAAATTCGTTCCTGCCGGCTTTAATCGCTTCCGCAATCCCGGGAAGCGAAAGCTCGTCGCCCTCGGAAATCTTGCCGTAGTCGGCTTCATCGGCGAATTCAAGCGGCAGTATCCCCGCGTTGATAAGGTTTGCGCGGTGAATTCGCGCGAAACTCTTTACGACAACTGCCTTAACCCCGAGGTAAAGCGGCGCAAGGGCGGCGTGTTCGCGGCTTGAACCTTGCCCGTAGTTAACCCCGCCGACAATTATGCTTTCTCCCAAGCTCTTTGCGCGTTCGGGGAATTTTTCGTCGCATACGACAAAGCAGTGCTTGGAAATTTCAGGGATATTAGACCGAAGCGGTAATATTTTCGCTCCCGCCGGCATAATATGGTCGGTAGTGATGTTATCGTCAACTTTCAGGCTTACCTTCGCGGAAATTGTCTCCGCAAGCGGCGCAGTCTTCGGATACGGCTTAATATTCGGTCCGCGTATAATCTCGACGTCGGCTGATTCTTCCGCCGGCAAAGTTATCATGTTGTCGTTAATGTCAAATTTATCCGGGAGCTTAAACTCCGGCATTTCGCCAAGCTCGCAAGGGTTAGAAAAATAACCGTTAATCGCCGAGAGAGCCGCCGTTTCGGGCGACACAAGGTAAATCTGCCCGTCCTTGGTTCCCGAACGTCCGAGGAAATTTCTGTTAAATGTGCGGAGTGACACACCGCCCGTATTCGGCGACTGACCCATACCTATGCACGGTCCGCAGGCACTTTCAAGGATTCTCGCCCCCGCGTCAATCATATGAGCAAGCAGTCCGTTTTTCGCAAGCATCTCAAGAACCTGTTTTGAACCCGGCGCAATCGAAAGCTGCACGTCCGGGTGAACGGTTTTTCCCTTGAGAATATGCGCAACCTTCATCATATCAAGGAGCGAAGAGTTCGTGCAAGAGCCGATACAGACTTGATTTATCTTAATCTTCCCGATTTCGTCAGCCGATTTGATATTGTCCGGCGAATGTGGGCAAGCCGCAAGCGGAACAAGTTCCGAGAGGTTAATTTCGATAGTTTCGTCATAAACTGCATCTTCGTCGGCTTTCTGCTCTGTCCAGACTTCTGCGCGGTTTTCCTTTTTAAGGAAATCGAGCGTAATTTCATCGGAGGGGAAGACACTCGTCGTCGCGCCGAGCTCCGCACCCATGTTGGTAATCGTTGCCCGTTCCGGCACAGACAGCGTTTTAACCCCATCGCCGGTATATTCGATAATCTTCCCGACGCCGCCCTTAACGGTAAGCCGGCGCAGAACCTCGAGGATAACGTCCTTCGCCGAAACGTAACCGCGAAGTTTCCCCGAAAGTTTTACATTAACAATCTTCGGATAAGTTATATAGTACGCGCCGCCGCCCATAGCAACCGCAACGTCAAGCCCCCCCGCGCCGATCGCGATCATTCCGATACCGCCGCCCGTCGGTGTATGGCTGTCCGAGCCCAAAAGCGTCTTCCCCGGAATCCCGAACCGTTCAAGATGCACCTGATGACATATCCCGTTCCCCGGTCTCGAATAATAAACCCCGAATTTTTTCGCCGCCGACCCTATAAAAAGGTGGTCGTCCGCATTCTCAAAACCGCTCTGGAGCGTGTTATGGTCGATATAAGCAACCGACCGCTCCGTCCTCACCCTCGGAAGCCCCATCGCCTCAAACTCTAAGTACGCCATCGTACCCGTCGCGTCCTGAGTGAGCGTCTGGTCAATCCTAATCCCGATTTCCGTCCCCTTTATGAATTCCCCGTCCGTCATATGCGCCTTAAGTATCTTTTCTGCAAGAGAAAGTCCCATTATCTCACCCTCATCATATATTTCTCCTCTATTATACATTATAATTGTCCCCTTGTCAACCCTTCAAAACACAATTCTCTTGTCATACTGCACAAAAAACTACCCCCCCATTTATTCTATTTGTAAATTTTTTGTGAAAGTATTGACATTCGCATTTTCATCTGCTACAATAGAGTCAATGCGAACGGTGAACAACCTGTGAAATCGGCGTGCAATTAGTGTGACGGTAGGTAAAATCGGTGCGGCGGCGGGTAAAATCGCTGTGAAAACCCCACTTAATCGTTTTTGCAGTACATAAACATCATTTTTCCTCGGTATTTCCGGTGTGCGAAGAATCCAACCGCCGGATTTTGCGGTGCAATATTATATAAGAAATATTTCGCATCGCACATTTATTTTTGTAGACTGTACCCTTGTGTGGACTTTTAATAGGTTTGGTTCATGCAGAGTATTATCTAAATAATGGTTAATTAATAGGTTTTAGTTAACTAAAAATTTGTTTACCCCATAATTTAGGAGGTTTCAATGAAAAAAAGAATTCTTACAGCCGTGTTATCTGTTGCTATGATTGCTTCTTTAGCAGCTTGTAACACAGCCGGCGACACAACCGCAACAACCACAGCACCTGCTGCTGGCGGCGGCGACGCAACTACCGCAGCTGGCGACGCTGCTACTCCCGCTACTCCCGATGCTGCTACTCCCGCAGGCGACAAAACAGTCCTCAATGTAATGTCCTTCACAGTCGAAGTTCCCGATATGTTCAAGAAATATTTTGAAGTATATCCGGAACGCGCTGCTCAGTACGAACTCAACACAACCATCATCGCTACCACAGACGGCGCTTACGAGCCTGCTCTTGACCAAGCACTCGTATCCGGCGGCACAGCTGTTCCCGACCTTTACTGCGCAGAAATCGCTTTCGTTCTTAAGTATACTAAGGGCGATATGTCCGCTTACGCTGCTCCTTATAAGGATCTCGGTATCGACGTTGACGCTCTCATTTCCGCAGGCGACATCGCTCAATACACCGTTGACCTCGGTACTAACACCAACGGCGACCTCGTTGGTCTCGGTTATCAATCCGCAGGCGGCGCGTTCATCTACAGATCTTCCCTCGCTATCGACACATGGGGAACAGATGATCCTGCTACTATCGCTTCTAAGATCGGCCCGGGTTGGGATAAATTCTTAGGCGCAGCTG
The DNA here is from genome assembly GCA_031262105.1 of Ruminococcus sp. Classification (GTDB taxonomy): domain Bacteria; phylum Bacillota; class Clostridia; order Oscillospirales; family Ruminococcaceae; genus JAISGY01. The sequence continues at coordinate 58,511 of JAISIH010000012.1, forward strand.
CTGAACTCAAGGCTAAGGGCTACGGCATCGTTTCCGGCGACGGCGACGCTTGGCACGCAATCGAAAACTCCTCCTCTTCTCCTTGGATCGTTGACGGCAAACTCACAATCTCTCCCGAACGTGATGCATTCTTTGAACTTTCCAAACAGCTCAAGGACGGCGGCTACCACAATGATACAACCGACTGGACAGACGCTTGGTACGCTGATATGCAGGGCATCGGTGCTCAGCCTATCTTCGGCTTCTTCGGTCCTGCTTGGCTCATTAACTACGTAATGGCAGGCAACTCCGGCGGTTCCGCACCCGGCGAAGGCACATACGGCGACTGGCGTGTATGCGAACCTACACAGGGCTTCTTCTGGGGCGGCACATGGCTCCTCGCTTCCAAGGATTCACCTAACAAGGAAGCTATCGGCGACTTCATCGAGTGGGTTACACTTGATACTTCCGATACAGGCTTACAGTATTTCTGGGCTAACGGTTCCGGCGGCATCAACGCAACCGGCACTAAGGATGCAGTTTCTTCCGGCGTAGTTATGGCTAAGTCTGATGGTACAATGGACTTCTTAGGCGGCCAGAATATGTTCGACGTATTCGTACCCGCTACAGCATTCGCAAAGGGTGATACTCTCACTCAATACGACCAGACCATCAACGGTTACTTCCGTGATGCAGTTCGTCAATACACTGCAGGCACTCTTACAAAGGACGAGGCTCTCGCTCAATTCAAACAGCAAGTAGCTGACAACCTCGACGTTGTAGTAGAATAAAACCGCAAAGTGTAGCAGCGGGGATAGCGGCACAGCACCTGTGATGCTATCCCCGCGCTTACTTTAAAAAGGCGTAATACCGTATCTTAAACTTTTATTGGTTTAATATTCGTTAAATACAGTTTACGTACTCGGAGGGAGCGATAAAATGAAACGCAGGAAACGCTTAAGCTATGCAAAATACGGATATATGTTCAGTATCCCGTTTGTTGTAGCTTTCTTGCTGTTTTCCCTGTACCCTACACTCTACACGGTAGTAATCGGATTTATGGGTGCAAAGGGTGTTGATAACGCACTGTGGACAACTCTGGACAATCCATTTCAGAACTACATAACAATTATTAATAACAAAACTTTCCGTGATTCAATCGGCAATACCCTTTGGATCTGGGTTATGAACTTTATCCCGCAAATTCTTCTGTCACTTTTACTTACCGCATGGTTTACAACAAGACGTACAAAACTCAAAGGGCAAGGGTTTTTCAAGGTTGTCTTCTATATGCCCAACATCATAACCGCTGCAACCATCGCTATCCTCTTCTCCTCCTTCTTCGGTTATCCGGTGGGTCCGGTCAACGATTTACTCGTTAGATTCGGTTTTGTTGACAGTCCGGTAAACTTTATCGTTGACCAATCAATTTCGCAGGTTATTGTTGCCTTTATCCAGTTCTGGATGTGGTACGGTTACACAATGCTTATCCTTATTTCCGGCGTTTTGGGTATTTCCCCCGATATTTTTGAGGCTGCCGATATTGACGGTGCAAACACCTTCCAGCAATTCTTCGGCATAACCCTCCCGAATATCCGGACAATCCTCATCTACACCCTCGTAACAAGCCTCATCGGCGGTCTTAATATGTACGATATCCCGAGACTGTACCTAAACGGCGGTCCTTCGGGCGCGACAACCACCGCCTCAGTATTCATCTATAATCAGGCTTTCGCAGGAAGCTATATGTACGGGCGTGCTTCCGCCGCAAGTATGATTATGTTCGTTATTATTGTTGCTGCGTCTCTCCTCCTCTTCTGGCTCATGCGCGATAAGGACGAAGTCGCACAAAACAAGATGCTTAAACAAAATCGCAAGGCACAAGCACTCGCTGATAAAACTGCCGGGGGGAGGGGTCTTCTGTGAATAAAACAAGTACAAGTACACGAAATGCAAGCATAGCATTCAAAATCTTCGCTTACACGCTCTGTATTTTCCTTACCATTCTTTCAATACTCCCCTTCCTCATAATGTTTGTTAACGCAACACGTTCTACAATTGACATTCAACAACACGCCGTTTCACTCTTACCCGGCGGTGACTTAATGAAAAACTTCGCCGTTTATACCGGCAAGACGTTTAATCCGATGCGCGGTTTCAAGAACTCGATGATTATCTCAACCGGTGCAACCGTGCTCAATATCTACTTCTCGACCCTCACAGCATACGCGCTCGTTGCATATAACTGGAGAGCAAGAAGCGCGTTCTTCTCTGTAATCATGGGCGTAATGATGATCCCCGCGCAAGTTACCTCTATCGGTTTCTATCAGTT
>JAISIH010000025.1 GCA_031262105.1 Ruminococcus sp.
ACGCAAACTGCTTCTTTGAAGCAGTTATATTTTTCGTTCATGTGAGAATCCTCCTATGTAAATATTAAAGTTTTAAAACTTCAATATATATTACGCTCGTAACGGTAAATTGTTACAAGACAGGGCGGGAGGGCATACAAATTATACCATTATAAATATTATGAAATCTTAGCGGAATTTATTACTTGTGATAAAATTGTGATAGAAACATAATATAAAAGCAGATGAATTGCAGACGAAAAATGCGTTCATATTATATAGATAATCTAATAAAAAAATGAGGATATATATATGAATAAGCTGGCACTTGTACTATCAATTATCGGCGGCTTAAACTGGCTGCTTATAGGCATATTCGGATTTAACTTTGTATCATCCATATTCGGCGTAGGCTCTGCGCTTTCGAGAATCGTTTATATACTCGTCGGAATCGCGGCGATATGGTGCATTACAATGCTCTTCAGGCGCGACGGAAACAATATCGTCGGAAGACGCCGCGACAGCAGGGCGACGACTTAAAGCTTCTTTTCATGAAAAACTGCCCTCTTTCGGGGCAGTTTTTGGGTTGACAAAAATTCTTTATTGTGGTATAATGGAGGGGGGTGAGGATTATGAACGACTTAACGCCGAACAAAACTCTTTTCACAGTGTTTTGCATAGAAGCACTTTCAGAGCGTTTGAAAATGTCGGGCGGTGAAGTGTATAAACTGCTGACCGATAAAACGAATATTCTTGATGATTACATTCTGCCGTGCTATGAGCCGCTTCATACTCAGGGCAAGGAATATATTGTCGGCGACCTTTTAGAGCTTTTGAGGGTTAAGGGGGTAGAAGTATGATATTATACCACGGTTCATATACCGAAATAGAATGCCCTGATATAAGCTTTTCGAGGGACAAACTCGATTTCGGAAAAGGATTTTATGTTACGCCGATTTTTGAGCAAGCGAAAAATTGGGCGAGCAGATTTTTAAAGCGCAATAAGAATGCAATTGTTAACAGCTATGATTTTTTTGATGAACTGAATTTGTGCAAAGTGTGGCTTTTTGACAAATATACGGAAGAATGGTTAGATTTTATCACAAATTGCAGACGCGGAGAATCGCCTGATGAAATTTATGATATAATAATCGGCGGTGTCGCGAATGATAAGGTTTTTGATACTATTGAAGAATACGCGCAGGGATATAAGACGAAAGAAGAAGCAATAAAAAAGCTTCGCATGGAATTGCCGAATTTACAATATTGTTTCCGCAAGCAAAATATCATTAATGATTTTCTTCATTTTGCGGGAAGCGAGGAAATACATAACTAAAGGAGTGATAACCATGACGGCGAGCCGATTTTTACTGTACCATAAATACCCGCGGATTATTGAAATAATTTCTGAAAAATCAGGGCTTGACAGGCGCAAGGCTTTAGATATGCTTTATCGTTCGGAAGTTTTCACGGAAATAGAATCGGGCATAGCCGATATGCACTGTCGAAGCGATGGTTATCTTGCGGACGAGATTTTGCATAGCGCAAACATAAACCTCTAAAATATTTTGTAAATATATATAAAATTTTATATTTAATCTATTGATTTTTAGTAAAAAATGATTTATAATATAAGATACTAATAAAAGTTACCCCGAATATCTCTATAGTGAGGATATATATGGAAACTAATATACTGCTCGAAAGCGGAACGAATGAACTGGAGCTCTTGGTCTTTGAAGTTGGGGACAGCATTTTCGGCATTAATATTGCGAAGGTTGTCGAGATAATGATCGACTCGGAGGTTACCCCCGTGCCGAACGCCGCGCCCGAAGTCGAGGGTGTGTTTATCCCGAGAGATAAGCTTATCTCCGTAATCGACCTTCATAAGGTTATACATACCGAAAAACGCCCCGAAAAGAATATGTTCGTAATCTGCGAATTTAACAAACTGACCGTGGCTTTCCGTGTCGGGAACGTCGAGGGAATTCAGCGTATCTCTTGGTCTGATATATCCGACCCGCCCGCGATGGCAAGCTCCGGAACAGAAGCCGGAATATCCACCGGTGTGGTTAAAATCGGCGGTAAGATTATTATCGTCATGGATTTTGAAAAGATTGTTTCAAAACTTAATCTGACCTCCGGCTTTGATGATGCGGGGATTGAGAATATATCCCTCATGACCGAAAAGGTAGGGAACAAGCGTCTTGTTGTTGCCGACGACTCCGCTTTCCTTAACGAGATGGTTGTAAAATCCCTCTCGAAGGTTGGGTTTAAGAATATTGTTTCGTTCTCTAACGGGCTTGACGCGTGGGAATATGTTTCAAGCTTCAAGAACACCGAAGGCAAAGTCACCGACAACATCGCCTGCGTAATCTCCGACATTGAGATGCCGAAGATGGACGGTCACGCCCTCACAAAGCGGATTAAGGACGACCGCGTTCTCCGCGCAATCCCGGTTCTGCTCTTCTCGTCGCTTATTAATGAACAGATGATTGCGAAGTGTAAGGCTGTAGGCGCGGACGGGCAATTCTCAAAGCCGCAGATTAAAGACCTAATCGAACTTTCAATCAGATTAATTGCGGCAGAGTAAATATTCACAAAAACAACACAAATTAGCAATGAAATATACTAAACGGTATGTTATAATGGTGTGGGTAAATTCCGGCTTTTATAACTGCCGTTTTCTTCATTGAGGCAATCATGTTTTTAGCAATTAATTCCGGGAACGAATTCACCGACATCGGCGTGTACGACGCCGACAAGCTCAAGTTCAGGGCGCAGTTTGTAACTCCACCCGCTGTGACGGCGGACGAGTATACAGTTAAACTGCGGTCTATGCTTGGTACGCACGATGCGTACACGCATGAAGCGTACACGCACGATGCGTACATTGCGAACGTTAGCGCAGGTTTTGACGGCGCAGTTATCGCAAATGTTGCCGACATCGGCTCGAGCGTAATTTCCGCGGCGGCAAAACGCCTTACAAGCGGGCGTGTTATCGTAATCGGTCCGGGGGTAAAAACGGGGCTTAACATCCGTATTGATAACCCGGCGGCGCTGGGCGCGAACCTCGTTGCAATTGCGGCGGGGGCAACGTCGAAGTACGGTTATCCCGCGATAACTGCCGATTTTGCGGCGGCAACGGCGTTCACAGTCATCGACAGGGATGCGATTGTACGCGGCGGCGCGTTGATCCCGGGGTTTGCACTCTCCCTTCGCGCCCTTTCCGACAATGCGGCGGAGCTTCCTCGAATCCACGTTTCCGAATCCGCTTCCTACTCTGTCCTCGGGACGAACACCGAAAGCTGTATGAAATCCGGCATCGTCTATGCGGCGGCGGCGGTTATCGACGGCTTCGTGAAGCGTTATAAGGCTATTTTAGGAACAGATGCGGCGGTCGTTATCACAGGGCGTTACGCGAAAATTGCGTCGAAATACTCGGAAGAAAGGGTTATAATTGACGACACACTTGTCCTTGACGGACTCGCGGCAATTTATATGCGGAATGTGACCTAATATTTTTACGGTGTACTCTTTTTTGGGAAGAGATACCAGTGGAGGCAATCATGAAAAGCGAAACAAAAGCAATCGCGGCAAAAAAGAGCGTGACAAAAGAATCGGCAGAAAAACTCACAAAGGCGTTAAACTCCCGTTCTGACGGAAAAATCCTGCGGCTTGTACAGCTTGCAATCCTCACGGCGATTACAGTCGTTATGGCGGCGACCCCCTTAGGCTATCTCCCGGTCGGAGCTTTGAAAATCTCGTTTTTGATGGTGCCGGTGGTTGTCGGGGCGATTATAACAGGTCCTGCCGGCGGCGCATATCTCGGAACGGTTTTCGGCATAACCTCGTTCATGACCTGTGTCACAGGCACGGACGCGTTCGGCGCAATGATCCTTGAACTCAACCCGCTTTTAACCTTTATCCTCTGCGTTCCGACGAGAACCCTTGCGGGGCTTTTCCCGGCACTTCTCGTTAAACTCCTTCAGGGCAAGGCGCGGAACAGATTTCTTTATCCGGCGGCGGCACTTTTCGGCTCGCTCTGCAACACCGTTTTCTTCCTCGGCACGCTGCTTTTAGCCTTCGGGAATAACGCAGATGTGGCGGCTGGGCTTGGCTTTACGGACGGGAACATTATAGCATACATAGCGGCAACCGTTGTCGCAATAAACGGCGCACTTGAAGCTTCTGCTTGCACCGTTGTCGGCGCGGGTCTTTCGGGTATAATTGGTAAATTCAAAAAATAAATAAAAGAGGTAACTATGAAAAAACTATTATCGGCAATCTTAGCGGCAGCATTAGCTTTCGGCGTTATGGCTGTTCCGGCATTCGCGGCTGTTGACGACGGCGTTAAGCTTAACAAAGAAATCAGCGAAAATGCCGCAGCAAAAGGCTCTGTGGTTGAATTAACCGAATTTGACGCTTCAAGAAGCACCGACGAAGCTGTCCGCAAAGAAATTTACATGATAAACGCCGAAATTGCGAGAACTGTCGGCTCTGACGAGTGGGTTGCATTAAATAAGATCGGCGAAGAAGACTACGAGGGAACATACGAAATCCGCTCCTACAACTTCACGTCTGACAAATATTTACAGGTTATCGCAACCTCCATCGAATACCCCACATACGGCTACGACCCTTACGCGTATTCTTGGGTTTATGACAGAACCGCTGAAAAATACGTTCACCTTTCGGACGCGCTTATCGAAGACGGTCTGACCGAATGTGACATCATCGACGATGCAGAAAAGCTCTATGTGCCTTTTAACGAAGACTACCTCTTCGGCGGAAAAGTCCTCGGCTTTTATATGACCGACGACAAAACCCGTTCCTATATTCTTTATATGAATATGGTTAACCCGGCGGCGGAAAACTGGCAAACCCTCATGACCTATACCCCGGGCAAATATACCGAAGACGGCAAGGCTGTCCTTTATCAGCACGTAGCCCTTGACGACAAGGCGTTTACCCCCGAAATAGAAGACGTTGAAGAACATGAACACGACAACTGCATAGAATACGGCGTTAAGTACAAGGATGAAGACGGCTGTTATATCCGCTTCATGCGCGACAAATTCGCGATTGTTAAGCTCGGCGATGAATTTACCCAGTGGTATTATACCAAGTCAGAGGGCGACATCATGTTTAACAAGGGTTCAGCCCTCTACGAAGCAACCCTCGAAAACGGCAAAACCCTCAAGGTTACATTTGAAGACAAAGAATACACTTTAACCGCGGCAGAATAATCTTTAATCGCAGGAAAGGGATAATATGTCAAAGCTTCGCGAACTTATTATAAACAACCTCAAAGGCGAATACTGCGTCGGTCTTAACAAGGATATTCCGGCGCATGAGCTTCACAACGCCGTCGGGAGAGCCGTTATCGCCGAGATTTCCGACCAGTGGGCGGCAGATACGGCAAAGCGCAATTCCGGGCGGCAGGCGTGTTACCTTTCCTGCGAATTCCTTATGGGCAGGGCGGTTTTCAATAACCTCTACTGCGCAGGGCTTTTAGACGACGTTAAAGGCATCCTCTCTGAACAGGGGATCGACATAAACAAGTTTGAAGAAATCGAAGACGCCGCCCTCGGAAACGGGGGCTTGGGGCGTCTTGCGGCGTGCTTCTTAGACTCCGCCGCAACGCTCGGTGTGCCGCTGACGGGCTATGGAATCCGCTACCGCTACGGGCTTTTTAAGCAGTATATCCATGAGGGCTGTCAGGGGGAGGAAGCGGACGATTGGCTCCGTTTCGGCGACCCTTGGTCTGTCAGACGCGAATCGGAGGCTGTTACCGTAGAATTCGGCGACGGCGCAGTAAGAGCTGTGCCGTACGATATGCCGATAATCGGATACGGTCTAAAATCAATCGGAACTTTGCGCCTGTGGCAGGCAGAATCATTGCAAAACTTTAACTTTGCGGAATTCGACAAGCAAGAATACCTTAAAGCTTCGGAGGAGAAAATCAACGCCGAGGCAATCTCAGACGTGCTTTACCCGAACGATAACTACGAAAAGGGCTTGAGACTAAGGGTTAAGCAACAGTATTTCTTCGTCTCCGCGACAATCCAGACCATTATAAAAGAATACAAGAGCAGATACGGCTCCGACTTTTCGCACTTCGCCGAGCAGTATGCTGTGCAGCTAAACGACACTCACCCTGTCGTTGCAATCCCCGAAATTGTGCGTATCCTTATGTTCAAAGAGGGGTTAACGTTTGGCGAAAGCTTTGAAATTGCGCGGAAGGTTTGTTCTTACACAAACCACACCGTCATGGCGGAAGCCCTCGAAAAATGGGATGCGAAGCTTTATAAATCGGTGCTTCCGATAATCTACGAAATAATAATGCTCATAAACGAGCATCTTATAAAACACCTCAAATCGTTGGGGCAGACCCCCGCGCAGATTGCCGAAAAATCTATCTTCGACGGCTCTCGAATCCATATGGCAAGGCTTGCCATATACGGCGGCGAATACATCAACGGCGTTGCGGCAATCCACTCCGAAATCCTAAGGAAAGATGCCCTGAAAGAGTGGTATGAAATCTACCCCGAAAAGTTCCAAAACAAGACGAACGGCATTACCCCGCGGCGTTGGTTAGGGCTTTGTAACCCCGAGCTTTCCGCGCTTATTACCGAGAAGATCGGCGACGGTTGGCAGACAGACCTCGACAGGTTAGTCGGGCTTAAAAAATACGTTGACGACCCCGCGACAATAAGCCGCTTCATTGAGATTAAGGCGGAGAAAAAACGTCAGCTTGCCGCTTTTATAAAGGAATACGAGGGCGTCGAAATCGACCCGACGTGGGTTTTTGACGTTCAGGTTAAGAGGCTTCACGAATATAAGAGGCAGCTCTTAAACGCATTTTCGGTTATGGACCTTTATTTCAAGATTAAGGAAAAGAAGCTCCCCGATCTTGCCCCGACAGTCTTCATCTTCGGCGCGAAAGCCGCCCCCGCATATCGTCGGGCAAAGGCGATAATAAAATATATAAACTGCGTCGCCGAACTCGTCAACAACGACCCCGAAACGAAGGATAAACTTAAGGTTATATTCCTCCATAACTACAACGTCTCATACGCCGAAAAAATTATCCCCGCCGCCGACATCTCCGAGCAGATTTCAACCGCAGGCACCGAAGCTTCCGGCACCGGCAACATGAAATTCATGGCGAACGGCGCAGTAACCCTCGGCACATGGGACGGCGCAAACGTCGAAATAACCGAAAAGGCCGGCTGGGAGAACGAATACATCTTCGGTTGCAGAGTCGAAGAAATCGCCCGAATCCGCCCAACCTACCGCCCCAAAGAGAAAATCTACAACACTAATGATCGCGTAAAGCGCGTAGTTAACACCCTCGTCGACGGAACTTTCAACGACGGCGACCGCGGCTGGTTCGGCGAACTATACTCAAGCCTCACAATCGGCGCATCATGGCACAAACCCGACGTCTACTTCCTGTTAGCCGACCTCGAAGGCTACGTAGACACAAAACTCCGCGCCTTATACGACAGCAAAAACAAACAAGTTTTCGCGAAAAAATGTTGGATGAATATAGCAAACTCCGGCTTCTTCTCGTCAGACAGAACGATCAAACAATACGCTTCGGAATTGTGGCACATATAAAAGTAAAAAACGCCGTACAAAAAATTGCGCGGCGTTTTCTATGCCCGGCCGGATTTGAACCGGCGGCCTTCAGAGTCGGAGTCTGACGCTCTATCCAGCTGAGCTACGGACACATACAATCGTTCGTGTATTATAACAGATTTTTGAGAAAATAAAAACAATATTTTTTGTACATTTTGTAAACAATAGATAAACGATGCTGATATATTCCAAAAGAGCGTATTATACACCATTTTGGCGTACGCTTTTGTAGTTATGGAATAATTTCATGAAACATAGCGGTTGACGTTTCATGAAACGCTTGATATAATTATAGTGGAAGAGTAAATATGAAAGAAATATCTGTTAATTATTCATTTCATTAAAATTTATAAGAGTGAGAATATCATGATTAAGATGATAACGGCTTTTACGACAGAAGCTGATATAGCGGAAGTTGCGATAAAGGATATACATAGAAAGATTGATGCTTCGAGGTTAAAGGCGCATACTGCGGCTATAATTGAGTGCCATGCGGAATTTGTCGATACGGGCGTGATGGAAGCGGTTTGTAAGTCGCTGCCTTTTGAGACGGTTGGGATAACTTGCAGTCTGCCGGCGGTGACGGGAACGAGTTCACAGCTTGCATTAACGGTTACTGTTTTAACGTCGGACGAATGTGAATTTAAGGTTTTGTCTTTCGAGGCTGACGAGGCATCAAAGGTTGCGGAAAATTGTTATGAAACTGCGCTTAAGTTTGCCGAGGGCGGGAGGACGCCGGCGCTTGTGCTTTCGTATGTTTCGTTTATGAGTTTTGTTTCGGGCGATGTGCTTGTTAATTCGTTTTCTAAGGGCTTGCCGGGCGTGCCTGTGTTCGGGTCGCTCCCGATAACGGACGAGGCGGATTATTCGAGGTCTTTTACCATACATAACGGGAAGCATACTGAAATCGGCGCGGTTTATGTCGGAATTTACGGCAATATAAAGCCTACCTTCAAATGTTCGTCGCTTCGTACGGGGACGGTTTACAGAACGAGCGGTCTTATTGAAAAGGCGGAGCAGACGTATATTTATACTATCGACGGAATGAACGCGCTTGATTATGTTGTTGCGAAAGGGATTGCGACGCACGAGACGTATGAAAATGTTATACTCCAACCCTTGGTTTTGACTTACAGTGACGGCTCGGTTATAATGCGGAACTGCCTTAATATCGACACCGAGAAGCGGGCGATTGTCCTTTCGGGGGACGCGCATCCGGGTGCGGTTGTTGACTTCGCGCTTATCAAGGCGGAGGATATACGGGCTTCGGCGGCAGAGATTGCGAATGAAATTGCGTATATAACGAAGGAAGCTTCGGTTGTGTTGCTTTATTCTTGTGCGACGAGGCTTTGGCAGCTTGGGACAGCCACGACCGACGAGATTAACATTATCTCCGAGAAGCTCGGGAAAAAGGCGTATTCCTTCGCCTATTCCGGCGGCGAAATTTACCCCGTGTCTGTTGACGGGAAGTATATTAACACCTTCCAGAACAACAACCTCTGCGTTTGTATAATATAAGAAAATGTGCGGTGTAATAAAACACCGCACGTTTTTTAGTATTTTTCCATCCGCTTCATAGCGAAATTCTGCCATTTCTCGTCACAACCGTAGTTAACGAAAGGGTGGATTGAGATGCCGCCGCGCGGGGTGAATTCGCCCAAGACTTCGATATATTTCGGGCTCATGAGGCTAACGAGATCGCGCAGGATTATGTTCACGGAGTCTTCGTGAAAGCCGCCGTGGTTTCGGAACGAGAAGAGGTAAAGCTTAAGCGACTTCGACTCGACCATCTTCACGTTCGGGATATATTTTACGGTTATCTTCGCGAAATCGGGCTGACCTGTTATCGGGCAAAGGCAGGTGAATTCGGGGCAGTTAAACTCGACGAAATAGTCCCTGTCCGGGAATTTATTGTCGAACGCTTCGAGAAGCGCGGGGGAATATTCTGATGGATATTCGGTTTTTTTATTTCCCAAAAGAGTAAGTCCGGAGACAACATCTGTTTTGGCGGTACAATTATCTTTTTCCACTTTTTTTAATCCCTTTCAGTTCATTAATTTTATCGCGTAAAAATGCCGCGTGTTCAAACTCCAAAATCTTCGCCGCATCCTTCATCTGTTCGGTCAGGCTCTCGATAAGGCGGGCTTTTTCTATCGCCGTGTATTGCTTTTTCGCCGCCTTGACTTCGGAATCGGTTTCGGCGCGGGTCGAAATCTCGAGGACGTCGCGAATATCCTTTATAATCGTCTGCGGCGTAATACCATGCTTTTCGTTGTAGGCTTTCTGGATATTCCGCCGGCGTTCCGTCTCTGTAATGCAGGCGTACATTGACTTTGTAACCGTATCGGCGTACATTATAACCTGTCCGTGTTCATTACGGGCGGCGCGTCCGACGGTCTGTATTAACGCACTTTCGGAGCGTAAAAAGCCCTCCTTGTCCGCATCAAGAATCGCAACGAGGGAAACTTCCGGCAGATCCAAACCCTCCCTTAAAAGGTTTATCCCGACAAGCACGTCGAATTCCCCGAGGCGAAGGTCGCGGATAATCTCCATACGCTCGATTGTGTCGATATCGTGGTGAAGATACCGCACCTTTATCCCGACATTCGCGAGGTATTCGGTGAGGTCTTCCGCCATCTTTTTCGTCAGCGTTGTGACGAGAACACGTTCTTTTTGTTCTGTGCGTTCCTTTATCTGGAAGATAAGGTCTTCAATCTGCCCGTCAATCGGCTTAACGATAATTTCGGGGTCGATTAGCCCGGTCGGGCGGATAATCTGTTCGGCAATCTGCGCGGAACGTTCCCGCTCGATAACCCCGGGGGTCGCCGAAACATAGATAATCTGCCCGAGTTTATCGTAAAATTCCGTGAAGGTAAGCGGGCGGTTATCCATCGCGGAGGGGAGGCGGAAGCCGTACTGTATAAGCGTCTCTTTCCTTGCCCTGTCGCCGGCACTCATTCCGCGAACCTGCGGGATTGAAACGTGGCTTTCGTCCGCGATAAAAAGGAAGTCGTCGGGGAAGTGGTCGAGGAGGGTATAGGGGGTGCTTCCGGGGGCACGGCGTGCAATAACCCGCGAGTAGTTTTCAATCCCCTTGCAAAACCCGATTTCTTCAAGCATCTCAATGTCATATTCGGTACGCTGTTTTATCCGCTGTGCCTCGACAAGCAGCCCTTTTTCTTCAAAATATTTAATCCGCTCTGCAAGCTCTTCTTGTAAATCGAGAATAGCACCGTCGAGCCGCTCTTTTGAAACAACGTAATGCGAAGCGGGGTAAATTGCCGCATGAGAAAGTTCTGCAATAACTTCGCCGGTTAGCGGGCGAAATTCGGTTATCCGTTCGACTTCGTCGTCATACATTTCAACCCGTATTGCCGTTTCGGATGAACCGGCGGGGAAAATTTCCACAACGTCACCCCGCACACGGAATGTCGAGCGGACAAAATTCATGTCGTTTCGTTCATATTGAAGCGCAACGAGCATCGAAAGAAGGTCGTCGCGGGTACAAATCTGCCCTTTGCGAAGCGAGATAATCATTGTGCGGTAGTCTTCCGGCGAGCCGAGGGTATAAATGCAGGAAACCGAGGCGACAATTATAACGTCGCGGCGTTCGGCAAGGGCTGAGGTTGCGGAATGTCGGAGCTTGTCGATTTCGTCGTTGATGGACGAATCCTTTTCAATGTATGAATCTGTCGAGGGGACGTATGCTTCTGGCTGGTAATAATCGTAATATGAGACGAAATATTCCACGGCATTTTCGGGGAAAAACTCCTTAAATTCGGAGCAGAGCTGGGCGGCTAAGATTTTGTTATGGGCAAGCACGAGGGTAGGGCGGTTAACCTTCGCGATAACGTTCGCCATGGTAAACGTCTTCCCCGAGCCGGTTACGCCGAGGAGGGTTTGTTCACTCATGCCCTGACCCAGACCGGCAACAAGTTTGTCAACCGCTTCGCCCTGATCGCCGGAGAGTGCATATTCGCTGTGAAGAATAAATTTATCCATGAAACCTCTTTATTTTCTGCATTAGATATGTTATAATTAGAGTACAGAGTACAGAATACAGAGTACAGAGTAGACCTGCCCCCGCTCATTCGAAGATGTTGAAGTGTCCTCTCTCCCTCATTGAATATGGTCCGTCTGTGCCTATTATTATGTGGTCGAGGAGACTTACGCCGAATGCGCGGAGGGTTTGCCCTATGTAGCGGGTTGAAGAAATGTCGGAATGTGAGGGGTATGACGAGGCGTTCGGGTGGTTGTGGGAGACGGCTACGGAGTTCGTTTCGGAGAGAATTACCGTCTTGACGAGGTTTCGCAGATTAATTTCGACCGTGTTCGGGGCGCCTTCGTTTATCACGTGGACGGTGTTGCCGATAAGATGAAGCTTCGGGGAGAAGCAGGCGAGGCGGAATTCTTCGACATTTTTCACCGGGAATTCGTGGGTAAAAAGCGACATGAGTTTTTTCGGCGAATCATAAACGAGCGTTTCGTTTTTCGAGCCGAAATAAACGCGAAAGCAGAGGGGAATTGCCTTGAAGAGGGCGGCTGTGCTTTCACTGCACCCCGCCTCCATCAACGCCTCTTTCGAGGCATCAAACAGGGCAGAAACGCTCCCGAACCTATGGAGTAGCCTGTGGGCGGTCTCGTTCGTGTTAACGCGCGGAATTGTGAAAAACAGGAGAAATTCGATAACTTCATGCGGACCGAAGTTTTTAAAACCCTCATTGAAAAACTTATCCCGCATACGCTTGCGGTGATTTTGATGAAGGTTTTCATCATCTATAATAGGTCGGTCGTTCATTTTTTATACTCCGATTAGAAAGGTTTCCATGAAAGAGATAACCGCAGGCGCGAATGATGCCGGTCAGCGTCTTGATAAATTTTTAACGAAAGCTTTCCCGGAGTTGCCATCGGGAATGCTCTATAAAGCGATACGCAAAAAAGATGTAAAGATTAACGGGAAGCGTGCCTATGCGGACACAGTTATACAATTACATGATAACATAAAAATCTACATTAATGATGAATTTTTAGTGAAGATAAAACCAAAAATTAATGAACGCGCCGACATTGATATTATTTATGAGGACGATAATATTATACTTATCAATAAGCCGGCGGGGCTTGTTGTGCATGAAGACGACGAGGGAAGCGCAGATACCCTCGCGGACAGGCTTGTCGCTTACCTCTATAAAAAAGGCGAATATGACCCCGAAAATGAACAGAGCTTTACCCCCGCGCTTTGTAACCGCCTTGACCGCAACACCGGCGGAATTGTTATCGCGGCGAAGACGGCAGAAGCACTGCGCATCATGAACGAAAAGATTAAGGTACGCGAGGTTAAAAAAACCTACCTCACGATAACGGCGGGAATCCCCGAGAAGAAAAGCGATGTTCTTACCGCTTTCCACATAAAGAATGATAAGCTTGTTAAGATTTATGACAGAAAAGCTCCGGGGAGCAAGACGATTATTACAGAATATAACGTTATAAAAACAAATGTTGAAAAGAACCTTGCCCTCCTTGAAGTCAACCTCATAACCGGGCGAACGCACCAGATTAGGGCGCATCTTGCGCATATAGGTTATCCGATTTTAGGCGACGGAAAATACGGGAGCAACATTTTTAACAGAAAAAACCACGTTAAAACCCAATGCCTTCATGCATATAAACTGCGGTTTGAGTTTAGCTCCCCGGCGGGCGTTTTGGATTATCTTAACGGAAAGGAATTTGAAACGCCGCCGCCTTGGTTTACTGATGTTTTTTTATGAAAAAGTATTGCAATTCTTTATTCTTTGTGTTATAATTATGTTACAAAGTTTAAGGTAAGAAAATGAATAACGAAAACCCGAATAAGCCTTCTGAAGCGGAGCAGAATACCGAACCTGCCGTTGACTGTTATGCGGTTGTAAGGCTCGAAGAGAAAAACGTCTCCGCGACGATTGAAGTAATTGCGCCGAAAAACGGCGGAAAAGAAGTTACTCTCGATTTATTAAAAACCGCTCTCGAAGAAGCGGGTGTTTGCTATGGCGTAATTGACGAAACTCTTGAAAAAATCGCAGCCGAAAAGATTTACAACAAAGAACTTTTCATAGCGAAATACACTCCGTCAACCCCGGGGATTGACGGGACAATTACATATAAATTTGAAAAATCAGTTGCCGCTGTGCCGGTCGAGAACGAAAAGGGGTACGTTGACTATCGTGAACTCGGGCAGATAAGATGCATAACCGCCGGGACCGTTATCGCCGTGATAACCCTGCCGATTGACGGCGAAGCGGGGAGAGACGTTTTAGACCGCGAGATTGCGCCTGCTCCGCCGAAAAAAGCCGCCTTCACCGTCGGCGTCGGAACGGTCCTTTCCATTGACGGGCAGACGCTTTCCGCCGCGATTGACGGGCATCTTGTCTATGATAAAAACGCGTTTGTTGTGAAGCGCGTGCTTGATATAAAAGCGGATATTGATTTTAACACCGGGAATATCGAATTTCTTTCCGACATAAACGTCCACGGGAACGTCGGCGAGGGCTTCAAGGTCGTAAGCACGGGCGGAAATGTAAGCATACAGGGCGGCGTTTTTTCCGGAGCGGTTATAAAGGCAAGCGGCAGTGTTACGCTTAAGCAGGTTGCGAACCACTGCACGGTT
Source organism: Ruminococcus sp. (assembly GCA_031262105.1). Taxonomy (GTDB): domain Bacteria; phylum Bacillota; class Clostridia; order Oscillospirales; family Ruminococcaceae; genus JAISGY01. The sequence continues at coordinate 14,270 of JAISIH010000025.1, forward strand.
GAAGCGGGCGGGAACGTTACCGCGAATTTTTGCGAATACTGCAATATCAAAGCGGAGGGCGATATAACCGCCTCGACGCTTATTGTGTGCGATGTATATTGCGGCGGAACGCTTGTTACAAAAGGCGCGAAGACAGGCGGGCTTGTCGGCGGGCGGTTTACCGTCTTAACCGGGATTAATATCGCGAACAATATCGGCTCGCCGAATTATCCCACGACGGTTATATCGCTCGGGGATAACTCAATCCTTGAGGCGGAGCGGCAAAAGCTACTTACATCGCTTGTCCAGTTTGACAACGAAATAACCGACCTCACGATGATTATTGATTATCTTAACGCGAAGAAAAAGGAAGATAAAAGCCTCCTCCCCGACCGTGAGGAACTCCTCGGCGAGTCGGTCAGGAAGCGTATTAAACGTCAGCGCGATATTAAGACGGCAAAAGACAGGGTGTCAGAGATTGAAAATCTTCTCACGAACCGTCAGGATCTGAAACTTGAGGTCTTAGGCTCGATTTATCCGAAAACGCAGATTAATATTAACACCGTGCATTTTGAAACAACGGACGAATGGAAACGCGTTTCTGTTGCCGTTGACGAAAACGACGAAATCCATTTTAATCCTATTTAATTTTTTGGGAGAAACAGGGCAGAATGTACATTTTCGGCTACACACATGAGGGAAAAAAACCGGGACAGAACGAGGACTCATTCTTAATCGGGAAAAGGGTTATATCATCGGGCGGCGCGGAAGCGACGATAACTCCGCCGTTTTTCGCGGCAGTCGCCGACGGCGTCTCGGGCGAGACTTCCGGCGAGGTTGCTTCGGCGATGGCTCTCGGGGTTTTGTCGGGGGTTAAGCCTGCCGACAAGACGGATTTTAACGCATTAACCCTCTCGGTGCATAGATTTCTTAAAATGCAAGGCTCACTTAAAAAGCTTGAAAATATGCAGACAACGCTCTGCGCCTTGGCGATAACCTCCGAAACCGGAGGTTACGCAATTAACGTCGGTGACTCGAGAGCGTATCTTTGGCGGGGCGAAAAGCTAACACTGCTTACAAAAGACCAATCCCTCGCACAGCTTCTTTTCGAGACAGGGCAGCTCTCGAAAGCGGAGCGGGAATCCTTCGCCCATAAAAACGTTATCCTCCCCGCCCTCGGGAACCTCACCGCAGAGCCTGTCCCCGATGTAACGAAGCTCCCGGAACTCCGCACAGGCGACGTTATAATAATGTGTACGGACGGTTTTTCGGACTTCGTCCCCATATCCGACGCAGAATATATTATGTCACAGCCCGAAAAGCTTTCGGTGCGGATAGAAAAGCTCTACGGACGCGCCTTGATGGGCGGCTCTAAGGACAATATCACGGTTTTGGGGATACTTGTCTGACGAACATAAAAAAGAGGTAATGACATGAAGAAACTTTGCGGTATAGTTATCCTCTCTTGTTTAATAACCCTCTCAGCCTGTTTTAACGCGAAACAGGCTGAAACTGTTGTGCCTGCCGCTGCAATCACAACGCCGGTCACGACTATCACGACAGCAGTCACGACAACTGAAGCAACAACAACAACTGCGGCAGAAACAACAACAACCGCAACAACAGCCCCCGCGGAGGAAGCCCCAAAAAGCAACGCCGATATAATTTTCTCTGCGGCAAAAAAGGCAATGGCGACAATTATTGATGAAGATGATTTCGGTTTTGAATTCATTTATGAATATACCGGTTGGCATTGCGGCGTTATTTCAGACGATTTAATTAAGCCGAATTTAATCAACTATACGAGTAATTCTGCAATATCTCGTGACTCAAAAGACAATTTCCGCCTCATGCTCGAGTTTTACATTAATCAAAACCTCAATGAAAAACTTGACGGCGGGGTTTACGCCGTGTCCGTTGACGGTACAGGGGAGGTTACATCCGCCCTCTATTCGGAAATGGGGAATAGCAATATTATAGAAAAAAAGCTTGCAGCAGGGTTTTATTATGTGGAAGATTATTCGGAAAATTTAACTCCCGAAACGACAATATACACCTACGTAAACAGCACACCGCCGCTTTCGCAAAAGGCAGAGAAAGTTTCCGACGGCGGCAGTGTTGTAAATATTGTCATGCCATGGAGATATACGCCCTTATCCAAATATATTGAAGAAGTAAAAATCCCCGAGGGGGTAGAAATAAAATACAAGGATAAACCAACCTCGTATAACCACTACTATTCATATATTACCGAGACTCTTCGGACCGACGACAACCCCGAGCTTCGCGAAGAAGAATGTATTGACCTGTTTTTCGTTCAGGCGGGGGAGGTTACGGCGATGGTTAACTCCGGCTTAGCCCTGCCGCTTTATAAAATCGGCATCACCGAAAAAGAAACTGCCGATATGTACGACTACACGCTCGAGCTTGGCAAAAGTTATGACGGGGAACTTCGCGCCGTAACTTTCGGGGCGTATCCGCAGGCGTTTATATATAACAGGGCGATTGCGAAAGAAGTGCTTGGCACGGACGAACCCGAAAAGGTTGACGAATATGTTTCGGATTGGGGGAAATTCACCGAAACGGCTGGGAAGATGAAAGAGGCAGGCTATTTCATGATTTCAGATCCCGAAAACTGCTTTTTGCCCTTCACGCAGAATGTCGAAAACACCAATAAAAATAACATCGCGCTTCCGCAGTCATGGTACGATTGGGCGAACACAATGCGGTATTATCACGAACGTGGATTTTTCTTAACTAACGACTTTTTATGGGGGATAGATTTTGAAACTGAAAAAGTCTTCGGCTTTTTCGGCTCGCCCGCTTCCATAGACTTCGGTTTAACTCTCGACTCGTCCTACAGGAGTAATGAATATGATGTAACCCCCGGACCGGGAACGTCATTTGATGACGGTTATTATATCTGTGCGGCGGTCGGAACCGACAACATGACCGAAGCGGCGGCAATAATAAGATCCCTCTGTTTTGACAAAGAAAACCTTCGCGAGATGGCGGAGGACGGAGATAATTTTACAAACTCAAAATCGGTCGTCGCGGAACTTAGCGGAAATAACCATTATCCCGCCTATGACAAAGCCGCAAGAAGGATTAAATATATTGCCCCCGGTTACTATGCCGGCTATGAATATGCGATTACAAGGGAACTCGAAGATATTTTTACCTATGGTTCTTAACGTAGATGTACTGCGTCTCCGCAATATTCGCCTCAAGCACATAGCTTACATTAATTGACAAGCCGCCCTCGACAGGCTTATAAACAATATCCTTCGATATTATCGTTACCCCCTCGTCGAGATAAAAATTCTCTTCATAACGCTTCGTTTTTTCAAGGAGTAATGTATTCGCCGCCTCGGGCGTTAGGATTTCTTCGGTTACTTCATAGGGGCGGATTTCGGTGTTAACTATGCCGATCGGGAGATTTAATGTCAGTATGTTAAAATACGAAACCTCCTCGTTAACCTCCGCGTTTTCATATGTATTAACGGCGGGCGTGAGCGGAATATTAAACCCGAAAATCCGAAGCGAACGCCTTGTGAATTTATCTTCATAGTCGAGCCGCCTGTGCGTGAAGGACTCGTTAAAGGTTATCTTTTCGGAATAACGCCCGGTTATGTCCCCCATCGCGTGGACGTAATATGTGTTCCCGAGCTTGCCTGTAATAACGCCGGAGACGAGGATATCCCCCTCCCGCACGGTATCGCCGAGCATCGGAATTAGCATCCCCATAGGGACGCTTTTTATCTTCACAATCTGAGCATTTTTTGCCGAAACGATATTGCATGGTCTGTTTGTCGGGGTTAACTCCGGCTTTTTTGTCATTTCGGAAATTTCGACCGACACAATAGGACCGCTTCGTTTTATCCCCGCCCAAGCGACATCGCGGACATTCGACACAATATCGCGTTCGACGGCGGCAAGGCTTATGTTCGGAAGATAGCTCCCAATACGGATTCCCGCGTCGTCAAGCACCGATAAAACCTCCGCATCGGACATATTTTCGTTCCCGTAAATGTTAATCTTCATCGTTATATTCGACAGAAAAAAAACCATCACGAGTGCGGCGGCGACCCCTGCGATAATGCCGTACCGGCGGCGGTATTTCGCGGCGGTAAAGACGAAACCATATCGCGCAGTTTCGATAAATTCGGCGTGGTGGAGTGCCGCAATTTTAAGGAGCGTTTTCTTATCGAAGCCGTAACACTGCCCGGTTAAAAAGCCGTTCTCGAGTCTTAAATTTCTCGCGGAAACGCTGCTTTTTCTGATTGTGTTAATAAATTCCTCGGGCGAGTCGGTTACGATTGTAAATTCAATAACCCCGCGAAGATGGTCGAGCATAAATTTTTACCCCTCACCTTTCAAATTCAATACTCGAAAATTCGCCGTTTATAACAATTCCGTCCGCGCCGTAATCATTGACAGACAGGTTTTCTCCCCAAATCATAACCGTCAAATTCGACGTCTTAAGCTTTATGTAAACGTCGTTATATTCGACGATGTTCTGCACATTTTCAATCTCAAGATGTGTGTTGTCTGTGATTGTCATGTGCGTGTTAAGGTAGAATTTCCGCGTTATGAACTTTTTAAGCGGTCCTTTGTAGTTCTCATTTATCGGCTTTATCTTAGGCATAATATTCCCCCGCTTAAGTTTATGCAAAGTTTACAAAATGTATGTTTGCTTTTTGCTATACGATGTATACTAATTATAATATCCGTTTTTGATTAACATAAATCACAATTGCTGTTTATACGAATCAAAATCAGCTTTTTGATTCGTATAAACAAAAAAATCATCTTTCATTAATCAAAACAACCATTTTTGATTAATGAAAAAGTAAAAATAAAACAAGCTTGTACTCCCGTCGATTCAAAGTACAAGCTTGATTAAGTGAATGCGTTACAGTTTAATAATAGTATTTATCTCTTGGTATTCTAAGCTTAAAGGCTTTTTGGGGTGGTTTTGGATAAATCCGTACCCCGTTGCGTGTAATATAACGTCTGAAAATCTCAACATAATCGTCAAGATGATGCGATTTTATGCCTTTTGACATAAGAATCACTCCTTTTTTATAAAAAATTTTGGAGTTACTCTTGCAAATCACAAACGAATATGATATAATGAATGTGTAATGAATCATTTTCGACGATATTCGTTTGAAAGATTAGCAAGAGCCAACCTCAAAAGGGGTTGGTTTTTGCGTTTGTGTCAATTCTCATTTGCATTTGTCGTTAATGTATTTTCTGCGGGTGTGGCGTTATGTGCTTTTAGATTGTCGATAAAAGCTTTAACTAAGGAATTAAATGCTAAAGATAAAAAATCAAGGTCGGTGTCGCTTAATCCGGTAGGAATCGCAATTTTCGCTGTTTTGCCGGCAATTGTTGTCGGGATTTCAAACTGATGATATCTCTCGTTATCTGGTTGAGTTTTATCTGCGGTTATAGTTGCTACAATGAGTTCGTCTTCGTGTTTTTCTTCAAGCTTGTCCGTTTCGGCTAACTCACTTTTTGGTATCTCGGTGTTGCTAATATCTAAAATCCCATTCTTAATCAGTCCAAGTTGATTCGCGGATTCTATGAAAATTGCTGCAGCATCGTTGCTTGCTTTGCCAAGTATGCCCATCTGAGCTAATAACATTGCAAATTTATCTCCTGATGGCAAAGCCGAACCTTCATATTTCTGAAATATCTCGTCATATATTTTTGGACTCCTAAATGATTGTAGTCTTAATTCAAAGCTGTCATTAAATAAAAGGTCTTTAGCGAGTGGGGTTTGGACAACGGTGTCGCCGCTTAAGTCTACCATGCCGAACTGCCTTGCGCTGGAAAGAAGAGGGCGAAATAGCCGTGAAGTGACCGTGGTATTAAGTGCTTTTGCTAAATCTTCGAATGATGATTTCGGACCTAACTTAGCAAAAGTATAAATCATATCACGACAATCGTTCCATGATTTTGTTGGATGAGGTCTGCTTTTTGCTTTTTTTGTATCTTCCATGTGCATCTCCTACCTTTCTTAAGTAAAGTATATCATACATTTGGTGAAATGTCAAGGAGTTTAAAAAAATATTTTTGATTTTTTTGTATAATTATTGTTTTATATTTGATTTATAACATATCTATCTAATCTATATCATTAATTGTTATCATAGATATATAACTATTATATATTACCGAACAAAACGTTTATATGACATCAAGTGATACAGAATGGCGTTAGAAGGCATTTTTTAATACTTAAAAGCAAGAAAAAACAAATGCTCACCTTTTTTACAATATATAAGTTTTTGTACATCTTGCACAAAAACCCGCCCGAAAATTAATATTTATTATAAATCTCACTCAAATACTTGATTTATTTTTGGAAAAGTTGTATAATTTAATTGCGGTTTTTACTGCTTAAAAATAAATAGAAAAGCGGCGGTTACCA
>JAISIH010000026.1 GCA_031262105.1 Ruminococcus sp.
TCGTGCAACAAAAGAGGAAATTACAAAATTTATTGCAGAGTTCATTAAAAAAATGCTCATTACCGCAAGTGATAAAGCATATGGCGACTATTTATTAATCGCAGGTGATGTTTCATTCAGCTTTGAAATATCAAAAATATTCTACTCGATATTGTCGAAAAAATGGTCGCCGAAGAGAATAATTGTTGTTCTCGGAAACCACGAATTATGGGACTTTAATTTATATAGAGCTTCATTTGCTCACCTAAATCTTAATGAAATTATACAAAACTACAGAGACTTTTTTAATTCAATTGGCATAACGTTTCTTCATAACGACTTATTTATTTCGACAAATATGCGGGATTTAGTTATAACGGAGAGCAATTTAAAAGAGTTTCCTATAGATAAGCTTAGAAAAATGGGACAAAGAAGCTCATTTATTGTATTTGGAGGCATAGGTTTTTCGGGATTGAATAGGACTTTCAATGCAAGTAACGGGATTTACAGAAATACCATAACTTCAATTGAAGATGAGTTAGCACAAACAAAAAATTTTCGAGATACTTATAATATTATTTCAAATTCATTAGGGCAGAACAAAGTAATTGTCCTAACTCATATGCCTAAAGATGACTGGACAGAACAGCCGTATAATGAAAGATGGATATATGTAAATGGTCACACACACCGAAACGTTTATTTTAACGACATCGAAAAAACTGTCTATTCTGATAATCAAGTAGGCTACTATTCAAAAAAAATCGGTTTGAAGTATTTCTACACTTCAAGACAATATGATATTTTTTTACTGTATCCGAATGGTATATATGAAATTAGCAGAACGGAATATTTAGATTTCAATCGCGGAATGGGTATCCGTTGTCAATACAATCGTGACGGAAGAATTCATATGATAAAGAACAGCAACCTTTATTGCTTCTTTTATCAAGAAAAAGGCGGTGGAAGGCTGCATATGCTTAACGGCGGTTCTATAAAATATGTAGAAAATCAGAGTTTAGAATACTACTATGAAAACTTGAAAACCTATGAAATTAAGATAAACTCTGTATTCTCGGAGTATTTCAATACGCTTAAGCGTATTTCCGAAAACATAAAGGTGATTGGAGGAGACGGGTCTATTCACGGTTGTATCGTGGATATAGATTTCTTCAATCATCTATACCTAAATCCTTTTGACGGTACTTTGGCAGCATACTACGCGACATCAATGAATAATAAATGGAAATATTCTGGTATTAAAGGATTGTTGCTAAAACAAAGACAGGACTTATATAATAATTATATAAAAACGTTGTCCGAAAATCCGCATCACATCGAGTATATTGCTGATAATGTTTATAAGTCAAGTCCGGAGGAAATACCGGAATATATGTCCGATACGGGAATATATAAGTCATCAAGGATAATTCGCTCGATACAATATATATTTGAATCTAAAGTTATCCGTTCGTGGAATGACGATCTTTTAAATCCAAATTCAATGCTTCAATTAATCGAGTTCGATTAGGTTATCTCTCGCCATCTTGCTGTCCACCGCCACAAAAATAACAAAAAATCAAACAAGTTTCAAAAATTCACATTCCCCTCAAACCCAGTCCCACACACAACCTTAAAAATTCTATCAACCAAAAATAATCCCCCAAGCCCCTTCAAATCCTGTCACTCCGATAAAAGTAAAACGCTTTGTGCTTATAAAACCACACAGCGTTTTATTTTTGGTTATACCACATATAATACAACACTTTTGAAATAATCCGTTAAAATTTCAAAAAAGCATTGCAATTGCAGTGCTTTTTGTGTTATAATAATTCTGCGAATTATTGAAACTTTTAGAGGATGCGGCTTTGCCGCAACTATGTTATAATTTAGAGAGAAATATCGCAATTTATCGCATACATAGATCGGAGTAAGCACATGACCGACGTCGAGCAAAGAGCCGCCGCGAAAGCTTTTGCGGAATATTGGAAAGATAAGGGATATGAGAAGGGCGAAAGTCAAAAGTTTTGGCTTTCCTTGCTTCGTGATGTCTACGGTGTCCCTCACCCGGAACAGTTCATCTCCTTTGAGGAGCAAGTTCACCTTGACCACACAAGCTTTATTGACGGTTATATCGGCGCGACTAAAGTCTTGATTGAGCAAAAAAGCTTAGGCAAAAGCCTTCGTTCGGGGATAAGGCAATCGGACGGCACATTGCTAACCCCTTTTCAGCAAGCTAAACGGTATATTACCGAACTGCCGGTGTCACAACACCCTCGATGGGTTGTTACCTGCAATTTTTCCACCTTCCACGTTTATGACATGGAACGCCCGGGCGGTGAGCCGGAAGAGATTCTGCTTGAAAATCTTCCCACTGAATATTATCGCCTTTCGTTCCTCACCGACACGGGCAACACGCATTTACAGCGTGAAATGGAAGTCTCAATTCAAGCCGGAGAGATTGTCGGCGTTCTTTACGATGCTTTTTTGAAGCAGTACGGCAACACGCCTACCGAAGACGAGCTGAAAAGCCTGAACGTGCTTTGCGTGCGTTTGGTTTTCTGCCTTTATGCGGAAGACGCAGGGATCTTCGGGCGGCATGGTATGTTCCACGATTATTTGGCGGCGTTTGACACGCACAACACGCGCAAGGCTGTAATTGCCTTATTTCAGATACTTAATACGAAGCCTTGTGACCGTGAAAAATTCCTTGAAGCGGAGCTTGCGCAGTTCCCCTATGTCAACGGCGGGTTGTTCGCTGACGAAAGGATTGAAGTGCCGCCTTTTACCGATGAAATGCGCGAATTGCTTCTTAACAAGGCGAGTGCGGATTTCGACTGGTCGGAGATAAGCCCGACGATTTTCGGTGCGGTTTTTGAAAGCACGTTAAACCCCGAAACGCGGCGTTCCGGCGGTATGCACTATACCTCGCTTGAAAACATCCACAAGGTTATCGACCCGTTATTTCTTGATACACTCGAAAAGGAATTGACGGAAATTTGCGCTGTCGGGGTATTTAAAACTAAAGAAAAGCGGTTAAAGGCGTTTCAAGATAAGCTCTCGTCTCTCACGTTTTTGGACCCGGCTTGCGGAAGCGGAAATTTCTTAACCGAGACGTATTTATCGCTCCGCAAGCTTGAAAACACGGTGCTTTTTGAGTTATTACAAGGGCAGATAGTGTTCGATGTGGGGAGCATTGAAGAAAGCCCCATTAAGGTGACAATCGGGCAATTTTTCGGGATTGAGATTAACGATTTCGCCGTGACGGTGGCGAAAACCGCGCTGTGGATAGCCGAAAGTCAGATGATGAAAGCGACGGAAGACATAATCGAAAAACCGCTTGATTTCCTGCCTTTGAAGTCCTACGCCCACATCACAGAGGGCAACGCCCTGCGCATGGACTGGGAAACCGTCGTGCCTAAGGACAAGCTTAATTACATCATGGGCAACCCGCCGTTTGTGGGGTATTCAAATCAAAATGCTGAACAAAAATCCGATATGCTTAAAATTTTCGATGGTGTAAAGTCTGCCGGAAAACTTGATTATGTTTGTGCGTGGTATAAAAAAGCCGCCGACATGATGAAATTATCTTCCATAAAAACAGCTTATGTAAGCACAAATTCGATAACGCAAGGCGAGCAAGTAGCGATACTTTGGAAACCGCTTTTTGAATCGGGAATACATATTAATTTCGGTGTGCAGACATTCAGATGGGACAGCGAAGCAACCGAAAAAGCGGCTGTGCATTGCGTGATTGTAGGTTTTTCTTATCAGACAACAGAACAAGATCTAAATCCTTATCTGCTTAAAGCTCCGGCTGTGTTTATTGAAAACAGAACGAAACCTTTATGTCAAGTACCGAACATGACAACAGGAAATCGTCCGGCTGACGGCGGTCATTTGATAATTGAAAATTCTGATTATGACGATTTCATTATGAAAGAGCCGCAAGCGAAAAAATACATAAAAAAACTCGTAGGTTCAGAAGAATTTATTAACAATAAATCAAGATATTGTTTGTGGCTTGTCGGAGCGAATCCGTCTGAACTCCTTAAAATGCCGCTTGTAATGGAACGGATTGAAGCTTGCAGAAAAGACAGACAAAATGCAAAAGATTTAGGTCGTCAAAAGCTTGCAAATACTCCAACACAATTCAGAGAAATAAATAATCCTGAAAATTATATCCTTATACCTTGTACCTCTTCCGAAACTCGCAAATATGTTCCTATGGGTTATTTGACAAAAAATGAAATTCCTACAAATAGTGTTGTTTTCATTCCGAACGCATCAATCTACCACTTCGGCATACTAACCTCAAACGTCCACATGGCTTGGATGCGTGCGGTTTGCGGTAGGCTAAAAAGCGATTATCGCTATTCAAAAGATATCGTCTACAACAACTTCCCATGGTGTAACCCGACTGATAATCAAAAACAAAAAATCGAACAGACCGCAAAAGCGATTTTAGATGCAAGGGCGGAGTATCCCGACTGCTCGCTTGCCGACCTTTACGGCGAAAAGATGTATCTATACCCGAAACTCCTTACCGCCCACCAAAATAACGACCGCGCTGTTATGCAGGCGTACGGCTTCACCACGAAGATGACCGAAAGCGAATGTGTCGCGGAGCTTATGAAGCTTTATCAGGCTAAGGTTGACGAGATAACAAAACCAGCGTCTAAGAAGTAATATTTCAATTATAAAAAGGGAGCATGATTATGTCAAGAGATTATTCCCACAGAATGGGGCAGAAAAAAATACGCGTGCAGGCAAAGGACGGGACAGCCCTCGCGGGAAAATCCGTCAAGGCAGAGATGCAGCGGCACGAATTCCTGTTCGGCGCAGGTGTTTTCGGCACACCGACATTCGACGCGGTATCTTATGCCTCGGGCGAAATGAAGGATCCCGCCCGCAGAGAAGGATTTGAACAGCGGTTTGAAAAATGGGCTGCTCTCATGAACAACGCAACCTTGCCCTTCTATTGGGGCGGCTTCGAGCATGAAGAGGGCAAGCCGCGAAATGTTCAGGTTATGGCAGCCGCAAAATTCCTCAAAGAACGCGGCGTAACGTTAAAGGGTCACCCGCTCTGCTGGCATACATTCTGCGCCGAATGGCTGTTGAAATATTCTAACGCCGAGATTATCCGTAAACAAACGGAGCGTATCAGGCGCGATGTGGGCTATTTTGCCGGTACAATTGATATGTGGGACGTTATCAACGAAGTGGTTATTATGCCGATTTTCGACAAATACGACAACGCAATTACCCGCATTTGTCAGGAATTAGGGCGTGTCAAGACCGTGAAAACCATGTTCGATACCGCTCGCGAGACTAATCCCGACGCAAAACTGCTTATTAACGATTTTAACCTCTCGGCGAGCTATCAAATTCTTATCGACGGCTGCCTTAATTCCGGCGTGGATATTGATGCAATCGGGCTTCAAACGCATATGCACCAAGGTTACATGGGCAAAAATCGCCTTGAAGAGGTGCTTGCGCGATACGAAGTATTCGGGAAGCCCCTGCATTTCACGGAGATTACCCTGACTTCCGGTGAAATTATGCCGCCTGAAATCGTTGACCTAAACGACTATAAAAATGACGATTGGGCAACCACGCCGGAATTCGAGGACAGACAGGCGCGGGAATTTGCCGAAATGTACGAAATCCTCTTTTCACACCCCTTGGTTTCTACAGCCTATTCGTGGGAATTCGTAGACGGAGGCTGGCTTAATGCTCCCGCCGGACTGCTCCGTAAAGACGGCTCTGCAAAACCCGCTTACGATGCCCTCTATGAACTGATTCGCGGGAAGTGGTGGACAAACACCGAAGTCATCACCGACGAAAACGGCGAGGCAATTATAGAAGGCTTCCGCGGCGATTATAAACTCACCTGCCTTGATACGACAACTGATCTTGCTCTACGTAAAGGGCAGCTTGACGGCGTTATGACGTTTACCCTGTAGGATAATATAAAATGCCATGCAAAACCCTTGACATTTTTGCAAACTCGTGTTATAATTATTGATGATAATGCTAAGTCAGAATAGGAACCGTTTTAATGAGAAAAAAGATTTTGTCGGTTATTGCGGCGTTTTTAGTGCTTCTTTGTTTTGCAGGCTGCAACTTAGAAACTCAAATCGGGGATGATAATACATATTCCGATTTTTCGGGTGCAAATTTTACCGGGGCTATACAGACCGGCGAAGTTTACGACGTTGTAATTGAAAAAGAACTCGGTACGAAAAAAATCAACCAATATGATAATATTGTTGATATGCTGAAAGCCGTTGATATGGGGAAGGTCGATTTCGGAGTTATGGCTTCCGATTCAATCTATTCGCATACGACGTCGGGCGAATATAAAAACCTTGCTTTTGCATTTTTGCCGCCCGAAATGTTCACGTCTGAAAATGCACAAATCTTTAAAACGCAAGAGCTTGCCGATAAATACAACGAATTTTTAGATACGCTTATCGAGTCGGGCGAACTTGCAGAGATTATAAACTTCTGGCTTTCGGGCGAACTCCCCGCCGCGGAGGATATCCCCGTTATAAAAGGCTCGGAGGAAAACGGCGAGATAATTTTCGCGGCTTCCGCCGGTTATGCGCCGATGTATTATGCGGGAGCGGACGGCGAATTTGTCGGGTTTAATAGGGATATGTGCGACCGTTTCGCGGCTTATCTCGGGAAAAAGCCCGTCTATGTCGATATGAACTATGCCGGGATTTTGCCCTATGTCCAGTCGGGGAAAGCAGATATGTCGGCGTGTTGTTTCAGCCTGACAGCCGACCGTGAAAATTCAACCGTTATTTTCTGCAAGCCTTATATGTCCTGCTATGCGGCGGTTGCTTATAAATCTGACCGCCCGACAGAACCCGCGAAAAATGTCTACGGCGTCCTCAATTCTGCCGGCGAATATGACATATATAATCTGCCCGGTGAAGAAATACACGATACCCTTTCTTGGGATGATTACAAAGGGAAAGACCTCTCGATGGTTGTCGGGTTTGCATACGGCGAGGATGTTAAGGAAGATTTTGAAACTGATGATGTGCAGTTTTTTCAGGACTATTCCCTTATGCTTGAGTCGGTTTCAGTCGGGAAAACCGACGGCGCATTCGTTGACTTAACAGCCGCGCCGATCTATGAAAAAGAAATCCCGGAATTAACGTACGTACCCGTGCCGGAGAAATTTTTCAGCTCTCCGATGGGCTTCATCTGTTCCGACCCGGAACTCCTTGCGCAGTTTAACACTTTCTTAGCGGAAAAATACGCCGATGGTACAATTGACAGCCTTACAAAAAAGTGGATGTCTGACGTCCCGGATTCTTCAACACCGATGACGGAGATTGTTAACAAAGACGACCCCGACCCGATTACTGCTTACCTTTCGGAATTAACACTGCCGTTTACATATATCGGCGAAGGAAACGAAGCGAAGGGTTACGACTGCGAACTGCTGATAATGTTCGCGAACAGCATAGGCAGAGGCGTAGCCGTTACTCCGGTTGAATTTAACGCAATCCTCCCGGCTGTCCAGTCCGGCAAGGCAGATTTCGGCGCGGCGGGAATTTCGATAACCGCAGAGCGTGAGGAAATGGTTGACTTTTCCGACCCGACCTTTACCGATACCCTCGCGCTTATGGTAAGAAAGCCGGCGGACACGACAGTTCCAGATGAGACGCCGGATAAGTCCGACAACCCCGATAACCTCACGGTTGACGACATAATCGGCGGAACATTTGCAGTCCGCCTCGGTACCATTTATGATACACTTGTTACAGAGAATTTCGCGCCGTCAAAGGTTGAGCGGTTCCAAGACACTGCATCTGCATTTGAAGCGGTTAATCAAGGCAAGTTAGAATACGCTGTTTATAACCTTTTCACAACGATACAGGCAACCATAGAATATCCTGATTTGACTTATTTCACTCTTCCGGCAGAATTTCATAACGTACCGGATGGTTATGCCGCGAATCTGTCGAATACAAAACTGATTGACGAACTCAACAGCTTCATTGCCGAAATTAATTCAAACGGTGTTAATGAAGAGATGCATAAGCGCTGGCTTTCGTCGGAGTTTAACCCGAAAACCACCGAAATTCCGTACATTAACCTTGAAGATAACACGGGAGAAGTCTTAAGAGTTGCCGCAGACGCTACCACGCCGCCGTTATCGTATATTATCGGTAATAACGTTCCGACCGGTTATGACATTGAATTTGTGATGCGTTTCGCAGAAGCGACAAATCGTAAACTTGAAATTACAAATATGGCTTTTGACGCGCTTTTACCGAGTATTCAAAGCGGAAAATACGATATTGCAGCCGGGTGTATAACAATAACGGAAGAAAGATCGAAGTCTGTTCTCTTTACCGACCCTGTCTATTATGAGCTTGTAAGCATTGCCTATAAGATGGAATCCGCTTCCGATGAAACTTCCGAAAACGGTTTTATTACCTACATTAAAGAAGCGGTAAACCGCAATCTCATTGAAGACAACCGTTATAAACTTATCATCGACGGACTTATTGTGACGATGATAATAACCGTAAGTTCGATGGCTGTAGGTACCGTTTTGGGCGGGTTTACAGCGTACTTCCTGACGCGGAAAAATCGTTTCATGAGGCGTCTGGCGAAGCTTGTGAGCGGACTTGTTAACGGCTTGCCGACGGTAACGCTTCTCATGGTCGCTTACTATATCATCTTCGGTTCTTCACAGATAAGCAATGTAATTATTGCTTCCGCGACATTCTCCGTTATCATGGGAATCAGAATCGGCGAAATTTTATCGGGGGCTATCGAAACCGTCGATAAAACCGAGATTGAAGCGGCGCGTGCTTCCGGATTTACGGCTGTTGGAGCGTTCATGACGGTAACGCTTCCGCAGGCGGTAAAACGCGCCCTTTCGCCCTATCTCACGAGCTTTGTAAGCCTCATGAAAGAGACTGCGATTGTCGGATATGTTGCGATACAGGATCTCATGCGGGCTTCCGATATTATCAGGAGCCGCACCTACGACGCATACTTCCCGCTTCTGTTCGCCGCACTCATCTACCTTGTAGTTACGACGGTTTTCATACTTATCTTCAAGGCAATTATCAAGGCAGCTACCAAAAAAACTTCATGATCAAAAGGGAATTTTTATGAGTCTTATATCAGTACGAAACATGGAGAAACACTACGGTTCAAGCGTTATATTAAAGGACGTCAGCACCGAGATTGAGAAGGGCGAGGTTATTACCGTTATCGGTCCTTCCGGCACCGGCAAAAGCACATTTTTACGCGGCATGAATATGCTCGACCCGCCCACAGGGGGAGAGGTATGGTTTGACGGGGAGAAAATAACCCGAAAAAACCTTGATATGACGCGCCGCAGAATCGGCATGGTGTTCCAGAATTTCGGGCTTTACAGCCACCTTAACGTTATAGATAACCTCATTGCCGCGCCGATGAAGCTCCTTAAAAAAAGCCGTGCGGCGGCGACGGAAGAAGCATTGATTCTGCTTAAAACAGTCGGGCTTTCGGAGCGGGCAAAGCATTTTCCGCACGAACTTTCCGGCGGACAGAAACAGCGTGTCGCTATCGCGCGTTGCCTTGCGATGAAGCCGGACGTTATACTCTTCGACGAGCCGACATCTGCCCTTGACCCCACCATGGTCGGGGAGGTTACGGCGGTTATAAGAAGCCTTGCGCAGTCGGGAATGACGATGATTATCGTAACCCACGAGATGAATTTCGCGAAAGAAGTTTCAAACCGCATTTTTTACATGGACGAGGGCGGCATCTACGAATCGGGAACGCCGGGACAGATTTTTGAACATCCCCAAAAAGAGCTTACGCAAAGGTTTATATGGAGCATAAGAAGTTATAATTTCAAGGCGGAGAGCAAGGATTTCGACCGCGTCGCTATGCTTGCGAATATTGATAATTTCTGCTTCCGACAGGGAATTGCTCCCGCACGTGCCGAGAAAATCCGCCTTATCGCGGAGGAACTGACCGTCAGTATTGTATCACCGAAAGCCGATGAATTTGACCTTAACATTTCCTTTTCCGATAAGCTTAAAACATATTCTATATCCGTTTCATACGCCGCAGAAACAGACTTTCTTGAAGAAACAGACGATATAATCGCCGCTTCGATTATAAAAAAATCCTGCGAAAAAGTAAGCTACAGTTTCGACGGATTAAGCGTAATTAAAGCGGAACTCTAATCATTACAGTAAACAATAAAACGCCGCAAATCCTGTGATAAGGGTTTGCGGCGAAGTTATTTTTATATGATTTTACGACAGCTTAAACTTTTCAACAAGCGTTTCAAGTTCATTCGCAAGTGCGGAGAGTTCTTCGGAGCGGGCTGCCGATTCTTCTGCTTCCGCCGCCGTAAGCTGTATTGACTCGACGATTGAAGAAAGCCTCGGGGTTATGTCGGAGATTGCGGCGTTCTGTCCGGCTGTGAGGGCGTTTATTTCGGTGATTTTTTCGGTTATTTCTTTGAATGCCTTCATTGACTCTTCAAAGGAATCGTTCGCCTTTATGACAACCGCCGCGCCGTCGTTTATCTCGCGGACGCTTGTGTCAATAAGCGATGTCGTTTCTTTAACGGCGTCTGCGGATTTTGTCGCAAGATTTCTTACCTCTTGTGCAACAACCGCGAAGCCCTTTCCGTTAACGCCCGCACGTGCCGCTTCGACAGAGGCATTGAGGGCTAAGATATTGGTCTGGAAAGCGATGCTGTCCACCGTGTTTGTGACGTGCATTATGTCTTCGGAACTTGTCTTTATCGAAACCATAGACTCGGAAAGCTGCTTTATAAGCTCTAATGCCTTATTCATGAGGGTTGAAGTTTCGTTGATAAAACGGAGGGCATCATCAACAGACTCCGTTGATTTTTTCGTGTCGCTGTTTACGAATGTTATGCCCTCGGTTATGCTTGCCGCATTTTCAGACTGTGCATTTGCGTAACCTGCAAGCTCCCCTGCGCCGTGCGAGAGTTCTTCCGCCGATTTTGAAACTGCTTTTGCGGCACTGCGGATTTTGCTTAAAATATTATTTATCTCGGCGGTTATCTTAACAAGCCCGGTGCGAATCGGCGCAAAATCCCCGATATATTCGTGCTGTACCTTAACGCTGTAATCGCCGTCCGCCATAAGCCCCAAGATGTCTGAAATCTCGGTTATATAGCCGGTTACGGTCGTCGTAAACTGCGATATCGAGTCGTTAAGATCCTTAAATTCGCCGGAAAAATTATGGTCATCTTTTTCGTGGAAATTTCCGAGCGTGAGTTCGTGAATACGCTTGATAATTACGTTTATCGGGCGAACCGCGAACATCTGCATCATGATTATAATAAGCATAATCGTGATAACCGCAGTTACGGCAATTACAACAAACATTGTCGTGGTTATGTTGTCGATACCGCCCGTGATTTCTTCTGCTCCGATGGCTGCAACGATAAATTCGCCGCTTTTTTCGGTAAGGGCTTTTGTGAAATACGCGGTGCCGTTAATTTCAACCGTGGTAAGTTTTCCGGCGTTGTCGGTTGTCTTTGTAACCCATTCCGGCACATCTTTTCCGATATTTTGCGAATCGGCATCTGCGGCGTATTTTCCGTCAGCCGACACAAGGGTTACAAAGCCTGTTTCGCCGAAATCATATTCCGCTACGATAGTTTGTTTTGAGAATAAGACATTCAGTTCGTCAACAATTTCAGCACCGAGCCCAACCTGTATAACGCCGGGTTCGTCAATCCTGTTGACGCCTATGTATTGCATCATCTTCCCTGTAGATGAGTTCGGCATTGGGTCTTGAACAATCTCAAGCGTGATATCGTTAACGATTGCCATGAAAACCCGCGATTGGTCGCCGCTATTCATGTCGAAGCCGTTATAGCCCGCGATATTCCCGCCTTCAATTATTCCGTCCGCCCCGATAATACAAATCTCGGTTATGCCGAGGTCGTCGGCAATCGCCTGCCAGTAATCGAAATCGTCAATCGTATGTAAGCCGCCCTTAACTTCGGCATCAACGAGGTCTGCAATACTGTTTGCGAGTGCAACATTCTTTTTCCCGAATGCGTCAAGCACGGCAACGGTTGTATTATCGTTTGAAGTAAACTGAGTTGCAGTCGTACTTAAAACGGAGTTAATCTCGTTTTCAAAACGGTTCATAACTTCGCGTTCTGCCATCCTTGCCGAAACAATTCCGACGACGAGTAAGGATATGATTGACAGAATTGTTATCGGAATAAGTAGTTTATAGCTAAGCTTCATTAATATAATCCTCCGAAATGTATGTGCTTAATAAAATGTTAATATAATTACTATTAAAATATTATAACTTATATTTCATCAATTGTCAAGGTTTTTTTCAAAACTAAAGATTGAATTTTTATTCAACAAGATTATTATTAAATTTCTATGAATATTCATAAAAATAACTTGAAAAGTCTTTCATTTTAGTGTATAATTAATCAGTATAGTTACGAAATCATAAAATAATGTCAAATCTGTCCAAAAATGGAGATATAAAAATGTCAAACAGATTATTTCAAGGAATAATTACCCAACTCAAGGATTCAATGAACTGCGCAATCGGGGTTGTCGATTCGTCGGGTTCTATAGTCGCGTGTTCTGAAAGCCAGCGGATCGGCACAGTCAACGAGTATATAACGCTTGACCTGAGTGACTCTTTCGATGTGTTCTTGCGGGACGGTTATACCTGTAAGCCGTTCGGGACGCATAACAAGCCCGAGTACGTTGTTTTTGTCGAGGGGACGGACGAAAGCGCGGCAAAATACGTTAACATTTTAGCGGTTACGATGTCTTCAATTAAGCAGTATTACGACGAAAAATACGACCGCACGAATTTCATAAAGAATGTTGTTCAAGATAACGTCCTCCCGGGGGATATTATCGTTAAGGCGAGGGAGCTGCATTTTAACGGCGAAGTCAGCAGGGCTATCCTTCTCATCCGCATTGTAAGCTCCAGCGACGTTTCGCCCTTTGACGTTATCCAAAATCTTTTCCCGGACAAGTCTAAAGATTTTGTCTTAAACATCACCGAATCGGATATTGTTCTTGTTAAAGAAGTTAAAGGGAACACCGAAACGAAGGATCTTGAAAAGCTTGCAAAGTCCATTTCAGACACGCTTTCCACCGAATTTTACACCCGCGTTGCGGTCGGAATCGGCTCTGTTGTTTCCGGCGTAAAAGAGCTTGCGCGGAGTTTCAAAGAAGCGCAGACCGCCCTCGAAGTCGGAAAAGTTTTCGATACCGATAAGACCATTGTTTCCTATGATAATTTAGGTATTGCAAGGCTTATCTATCACCTCCCGAGAACGCTTTGCGACACATTCCTTTCGGAGGTTTTCAAGAAGGGTTCGATTGAGAACTTGGACAACGAAACCCTCTTCACGATACAGAAATTTTTTGAAAATAATTTGAACGTTTCCGAAACGTCAAGGAAACTTTTCGTACACCGAAACACCCTTGTTTATCGCCTTGAAAAGATTAAAAAACTCACCGGGCTTGACCTGCGCGAGTTCGACCACGCGATTGTCTTTAAGATTGCGCTGATGGTTAAAAAATATATCTCTTCTAATCCTCTTAAATTTTAACGGAGATTTTTGTGGTACTTCTTAAAGATGTTACGGTTACATTCCAAAACGGAGTAACCGCCCTCGACGACGTTAGCCTAACGGTGAGCGACGGCGAATTTGCATTCATTGTCGGCGAATCGGGCGCAGGAAAAAGCACCCTTATCCGCCTTTTGATAAACGAAATTCCCCCGACTTCCGGGCGGGTTTATGTTAACGGCTTTGAACTCTCGAAACTTAAAAAAAGCCGCGCCCATAAGCTTCGCCGTTCAATCGGCTATGTTTTTCAGGATTTTAAGCTTATCGACTCGATGACGGTTTATGAAAATGTTGCGTTCGTTCTTCGCTGTACCGACGCGACGACCCGTACAATACGAAATCGCGTGCCCGACGCAATCTCCCTCGTGGGCTTAAAGGACAAGGTTAAATGCCTCCCGCGTGAGCTTTCCGGCGGCGAGCAGCAGCGTGTAGCCTTCGCCCGAGCAATTGTCGCGAACCCGAAGCTTATTATTGCGGACGAGCCTACCGGCAACCTTGACCCGAAAACGTCCCTTGAAATAATCGAACTGCTAAAAGGCTTAAACGAAAAGTGCAACACAACCGTTATAATGGTTACCCACGAACACGAGTTTGTGCGGGCTTTCGGCGGCAGAACCGTAACACTCCGCGACGGCAAGGTTGTTTTCGACGGCTTCTTAAACCCGTCACTCTGATTAATTATGAGGCAAAATAAGTGAGAATATCCGGCGTTAATTTTTTGGTAAAGCGCGGCATTTCAAATATAAAACATAATCGCGTAATGTCACTCGCGAGTTTTTGTGTTTTAACCGTTTCGATGCTCTTAATCGGCTTTACCTTCCTTTTTCTTCTTAACCTTAACATGATGATCGGCGATGTTGAAGCCCAAAACGAAGTTATCGACTTCCTTGAGGATAACCTTACCGACACGCAGACCGAAATGATCGGGCAGAGCATATCTTCTGTGCAGAATGTCGCGAGCGTTACCTTCTATTCAAAGGAACAGGGTTTCGCCGAAATACGCGGGCGTATTCCGAATTCGGAGGAGCTTTTCGACTATATCGGGGACGATTCGCCGCTGCCCGATTCTTATCGCGTAAAAATCCACGATCTGTCGGAAATAAGCCCCGCATTAATGGCGATTAATCGCATCGAGGGCGTTTATCAAGTTCAAGCTCCGACCGATTTTATCGGTATTTTAACAAGCCTTCGCGGCGCATTTACGGTAATTGCGGCGGCTGTTCTTGCGGCACTTTTGATTGTCTGCATAATCGTTGTTTCAAACACAGCGCGAGCGAGCGTCGATATGCGCAAGCGCGAGATTACGATAATGAAGCTTGTCGGGGCGACAAACGAGTTTATACGGATTCCGTTTTTTATCGAAGGGCTTACGATGGGGCTTATCTCGGGAGGCTTTTCGGCGGCGATTACATACATAAGCTACAACGCGGTTAACAATCTTTTATCACATTCCGATACAACGCTTTTCACCGCCCTCGGTGTCGGCGGACTAATCCCTCCCGGGACGATTGCGCTGCCCTATATTGCCGCAACAATCGGCGGAGGCGCGTTAATTTCCGCGATAGTTACCGGGCTTTCAACACACAAGTATTTGAAGGTATAGTCTGATGAAAACAGCATTTTTCGGGCGAAAAAAATTAATACCGCTGATTATTATTTTCTCATTAATCTTTTGTTTCTTAACCGGGATTTCGCCGGTTTCGGCAGAGGATATGGAGAGCCTTAAGGCACGTCAGCAACAGCTCTCGAATGAAATTTCCGCGAATGAAAAAAAGCTTTCGGAACTCGGCGATGCGCAAAGCGAAACCGAAGAATATCTTGCGATTTATGACGAAAAGATGCACGCTCAAGAAGCACTTGTCGAGTCGCTTAATACCCAAGCGGCAGCATATGCGCTTCAGGCGGAGGATTATGAAAAAAGAATTGCAGATACGGAAGTTTTAATCGACGAAGGGATTGAAGCGTTCAGAAAAAGGCTCCGCGCAATGTATATGTCACAAACGAGCAGTCTTGCGTCCGTCCTCACAGGTTCGACTTCATTCTACGATATTCTCGTGAGCATGGAATTTATCGAGCGTGTTGCGAAGCGCGACGACGACCTTATAAACGGCTTGAACGAACAGATTGCCGGGCTTGATGAAGAAAAAGCAGCCCTGTCGGAACTCCAAACAGAGCTTAATAACACGATTGAAATTGCGGAACTTGAAAAACAGCGTCTCTATGCAACTTACGACAAACACGCCGAAACTCTTGCCGCAAACAAGGCGTTAATTGACGATTATACCGCACGCGGTTCAGAGCTTGAGGAGCAGTCAAAGCAGGTTGAAGCCGATATCGAGGCGTTTATAATTGCGGAGCAAAAGCGGCTTGAAGAGGAACGCCTTACACGTGAAGCGGAGGCTGAAAGGCTTCGCCAAGAAGCACTGAAAGCCGGAGCCGATTACGAGAAGGATACCTCGAAAGATTACGTCTCCTACAGCAATACCGGGTTTATCTGGCCTGTTCCGTCGGTGCATAACACAACCGACGGTTACGGCAACAGATGGATTGTCGAAGAACAGCAATCGGATTTTCACAAGGGGCTTGATATAACAAAACCGGGCTGTAAGGGTGCGGAAATTGTCGCTTCTGCCGGCGGAACAATTATTCAGGCGGGGAATAACAACAACGGTTACGGAAACTGCGTTATAATCGACCACGGCAACAATATTTCGACGCTTTATGCACATATGTCAAGCACAGCCGTTTCTGTCGGCGCAGTCGTTAACCAAGGCGATACAATCGGTTATATCGGCAACACCGGCAATTCATACGGTTATCACTGCCATTTTGAAGTGCGTGTACGCGGACAGCATACCGACCCGCTTCAATACGTCAGCCCGTAAATTTTCGCAAAGCGGCGCAGTATTGTTTTTATAAAACCGCCGGTGAGTTCTATTTTCCCTAAAAATTTTGAGGTTTTAATGAATAAAAAAATATCCCTCGGGCTTGCGATTGCAATTGCGGCACTTGTTGCCGCCGCCGCCGTAATCTTCACCTATAATTATGCGCTTGACCGATTTAACAGCATGATTTCGAGCGTTTCGGACAAAGAAGAAAATTACACAAGAATATCCGAACTCGACACATTCGTCCGCGCAAGTTATATCGGGCTAATGGACGAAAAAGTCCTTCTTGACTCGATTTTAGAGGGTTACACTGCCGGAATAGGCGACATGAACGCCGAATATTTCACAGCCGCCGAAACTCAGGCTATGAATACCGACGACACAGGTTATAAAGTCGGTCTCGGTTTCGGTTATGAGCCGGAAGGAAGCGGTTATATTATCATAACCGATGTTTTAATAGGGTCTGATGCAGAGACGCTCGGGCTTCGCGCCGGCGATATTATAACCGCCGTTAACAATACCGATGTTATACATTTTTCAGCCGGCTATGATGAAGCAACCGCCCTCATGAACGGCGACGAGGGAACGAAGGTTAAGCTTTATGTTAAGCGTACGGCTGAGGACGGGGTTGCGGAATATTTCGACATTGAGCTTGAGTCGAAGCGTTTTGAAATAGTAACGGTTTTCACAAATATTTACGACACGATAGGGCTGATAAGAATAACCGCCTTCAACGACCGCACCGACGAGGAACTTTCCGAAGCGATCGACAGCCTTATTTCACAGGGTGCGGAGTCGCTGATATTCGACATTCGCGACAACCCCGGGGGAAGCATCGCAACGCTCGAAAGTGTGCTTGATAAAATTTTAGGCGCGGGAGATATTGTAACCGCTTACTATAGGGATTCCGAAACGGTTGTCGTAAAAACCACCGAAGCGGATGTTATAAATATGCCGATGACGGTACTCATGAATGAGCGTACGACAGGCACGGCGGAGCTTTTTGCTTCGGCACTCAAAGACGAAGCAGGCGCACAGCTTGTCGGCGTTTCAACCGCCGGAAAAGGCATGCTTCAAGAAACCCACAAGCTCGGGAGCGGCGGCAGTATACGCCTGTCCGTTGCCTATCTTAAGACGTCTTCAAAGCGCGATTTTGACAGAATAGGAATAAAACCCGATTTTGAGGTAAAACTCCCGGAAGGGGTTCTGATTTCGGATATCCCGGAAACACTGCGCCTCTCCCAAGACACCCAGCTTGTCAAAGCAATTGAAGTCGCGGGGACGTTTTAGAAGGAAAAATTATGTTTGAATTAGGGACCATTTACGGTATATTTTTAATAGCCGGCTACGCGACAGGGATAATGGGGATAGCTTTTATCCTCATAAATAAATTTTTCCGCAAGGAATATTTCGCGAATTATATTCGCTACGGCATCAGTATTTTCAGGCTTATCTTTGAAGCAATAATGGCGGGGCTTGCCGTTTATGTTGTTATAATTCATCATGACAGGCTCTCGATGAATATGATTTTTATCCATCTTTTCGGTGCTTTTTTGCTCTTTGCGGATATAGTTATAAGTGTAATTCTTAAGATTTATATTGAAAAAAAGTCGAAGCGCGTTTATAAAAAAGAGCAATAAAGGCGGCGGTTATACGGCAACGATAAAATTTTCTGCAAATCGAGATGCAAGACTAAAAATCCGCCGACAGTCGGAGAGTTTTAACCGTGCCTATTCCCAGTGGCGGAAAGATAACGACGGCGACCTCGGCTTTTACCCGGAGCAGAGTGTATATTCCTTCACGAACACCAATATCGGCAGCGTGCCGCTTAGTAAGCGGAGCGAAACTGCGGTTTATAAACGTGTAATCGCTTTTTTAGGGAAGATTATCTTAACATTAGCCGCTTTTATCCTGCTTTTTGAAACGATTATTCCTTTTTTAATCGGGCGTTTTTCCGAGAAGCTTGTTTTCGATTTTTATAATGGTATGCTTTACGGCAGTAACGGAGAATTTACTTCGCTTTTGCTTTCGATAATTGACGTTATTTTGTGTTTCGGACTGATAATTTTCACCGGTGTTTTGGTGCTTAAAATCCCGGCTAACGTTACGTTCCCGTTAAGCATTTCATCAAAAAGAATGTTTTTTACGGGGATTGCGGCGGCGGCGGCATTATCGGCAATTAACGTATGCTACAGAAAATTATTCGGGGTTCCGGAGTTTTTCTTCGACACATCTGCGGAAGGTTTTTTCACCCCGCAAACGATAATCAGAATAGTAATGTATGCGGTGATAATCCCGATTCTCTGCGAGCTTGCGTTTAGGGGCGTGCTTCTCCAGCTCCTTCGCCAATTCGGTGATGTTTCCGCCGTTATAACGTCGGCATTTTTGTCCACAGTAACCGTCTGCGCCGTCATAAACAGCGATATAACAGGACTCCACGGCGAAGCTTTTCCGATTTATGTTGTAATGATGTTCCCGCTGTGGTTTTTGGCGGCGATATGTTTCGGCTATTTCACATTCGCTTCCGGCTCTGTAATCACGCCGATACTCATGAGCGTCGTCATTTCCTGCGGCAATATCGCCTATGTTTTATTGGCGGAACTTCAAAACGACGCGGGGGTTTTTATAACCTCCCTCGTGTGCTTCGCGGCAGGATTTTTCGCGGTTCTCTCCATAATGCGCGAACATTCCGATGAGGTTGAACTCCGCCTAAACCACACAGTTTCGATCAGCACGAAAATCTTCTCTGTAATGTCCCCCGGGTTTTTAGTGCCGGTCGTCATGCTGATAATGTCATGTTTTCTGCCGAATTAGCCGATATTAACAAATAGAAATCACCGCCATATATTGATTTATAGGCGGTGATTTTTTTGATTATTAAGCTTTTAATTCTGCTTGTGATATGTATAGTTACAGCAGTTATTTATGTTATCGGAAAAATTAATAGTAAAGATAATTCAGGTCAACATCGCCGTTAATTCCGGCAACCTTTCCGCTTGAAGAATACTGCCACAGAAAATAGCTTCCGTCATAAAATGCATCTAATTTTTCGACGTCTCCCCAGCTTGCAACCCATATGGGATAAGCCGCGCTGACCCTGTCTGTGTCAACAGTGTTCGTTAAAAAATATGCGTTGCTGTAGACAGCCGAGTTTTGATAACCGTTCTCCTTCAAAACTTTCATGAACGAATTTATAATCGCTTCAACCTGTTTTTTTGACATCTCCTTATAAAAAGGCTCTTCAATGTCAAGCACGAGCGGCATATCGGGCGAGTAATTTTTAATCCTGTTCACGAAAAATTCCGCTTCAATTATCGCCTCTTCAGGGGTTTTTGCGTATGTATAATGATAAAGCCCGTAGGGGATAAAATTTTCTTCAGAGCCCTTTACATTTGCGGCAAGTTTTTCGTCGGGCGTCGCCTTTCCGTACCCCGAGCGAATTATCGCGAAATCAATTCCGTCCGCTTTAACCGCCGCCCAGTCAATATCCCCCTGCCACTTTGAAACGTCGATGCCCTTATACACGCGCTGATAGACATAGACATTGTAAACGGTTTTCGGGTCGCCGTTAATGACGTCGATGCGCGTTTTTCCGGGATATTTTCCCGTAACAACACCGGTGTTCGTCACGTCGACTATGCTCGGGTCATGAGCTAAAAATTCAAACTCGGGATTTTTAATTTCCGGCGGAAAAAGGTGCGGTATAATCTTTGAAGTTTCACCGACACGCAGGTTAACGTATTCATCTTCAAGATCAATTCGCAGCGGCGTTTGACCGATCGACTCCTCGGGGGTTCGGACAATAACCGTCATCTTCGCTTTTTTCCCGCTGCCCGTGCGGACTGTAACATAGCCCGTTCCCGGACCGACAGCGGTTATCAGCCCGCTTTGCGTTACCGTCACGATGTCGGTATAAAGCGACTTCATTATGACATAATCATCCGAATTTTTCGGGCGAAGAACATATTTTATCTGTGCGGTTTCGCCGACGTTCATGGTTATTTTATTGCCGCTGATTGTGATTTTTGTTGCGGGAATTTCGACTTTATCGACGGTATTTCCGCCCCCGGCGACTCCCGGTTCATCCTCTGCAAAAGCGGTAATATTAAAGGTAAAAATCACCGCCGCTATTACCATAAACACGCAGAAAATTCTCTTAAACTGTTTCATATCATCTCCGAAAATAAATTTATTACTTCTATTTTACAATAAAATCAAACAAATGTCAACAGTAATTTTTATCCTTAAAATTAAACTCCTATAAAATGCGGCTCGCGGTTTTCATAGTAGACAAGCCACTTAAACCCGATTTCCGAAACCATATCATATGCTTCACGAATTCCCTTACCGACGTCCTCGGGAATGTGCGAATCAGAGCCGATTGTTAAAATTTCGCCGCCCATATCATGATAGATTTTAAGGATATTATAGTCCGGGAAAGTTTTTCCGTATTTCTGTCTGAGTCCGCTTGTGTTAAGTTCAATCCCTTTTCCGGAGTGGATTATAAGCTTAAAGCACTCGCGGATTATTTCGTAAAAAAGCGTGATGTTAATGGTTCGCCCGGCGTTGCCCTCCATGTAACGCAGGATGTAGGTGAGGTGTCCCAAGACGTCGAATTTCCCCCATGCGCAGAGCTTTTTTACCTCCTCGAAATATTCCTCGCAGAGGGCGAAAAGCTGTTCATCGTTATATTTTGCGTACTTTATAAAGGCAAAATCGTCCCTGTTTTTAAGCTGGTGAATTGACGCAATAACAAAGTCGAGCCGCTTGTCGGCAATGAGCGATTCTGATAAACCGAAGTCGAATGTTGCCTGACCGAGTTCAATTCCGCTTAGAAATTTCAGGCTTGATTTTTCCTCACGAAGTTTAAGTTTACAAGCGGTATTGTCTTTCATAGAGCTTTCAAAATCGGCGGCGTTATCAAAGGTTTCGTATTCATAATCCCCCTGTTTAACCCCGTAATGAGCGTCGGAATAAAACCTGTTTATCTCGCAATGGTCGGTTATCGCATAGATGGCGATGCCTTTTTTTTTCGCCGCTTCAATCATCGTTTCTGTGGGGTAGGAAGCGTCGGCGGAGTTGTGGGAATGGGAATGAAGGTCCATGAAATTTTTCATATATAATCTCCGTGAATCATTATTTCTTTAAGAACTTAATCTCATTAATGTAATATACTGCTAAGAGAAGATTTTGTGAGGTGGGAAACAGTTGAAGTCATTTTCTGTCGTCGGCGGCGACCTTAGATATATTGAACTTGCAACCTTTTTGTCAAGGGATAAAAACAAACGCGTTTTCGCGATGGGCTTTGATAAAAACGTCTTTACAGCGGCAGACGTAAAGCTTGTGAATTCCTCGTCAAGGGAAGAAAACAGGGCAGATTACATTATCCTGCCTATTCCTGCGGCGAAGGATGATAACCACGTTAACGCGAATTTTTACACCGGCGATATTCCTATGAAATCGCTTCCGCAGCTTCTCCACGAGGGCGGAACGGTCTTTGCCGGGCGTATGACACCGGCGCATAAAAAGCTTTTTGAGGACAAAGGGATATCGGTTATCGACTATTCCGAACGCGAAGATTTTGCGGTAATGAACGCCGTCGCAACCGCCGAAGGCGCAGTACAAATTGCAATGGAGGAGACGGACGAAACCCTCTCGTCGCAAAAAATCTTAATCCTCGGCATGGGCAGAATCGCGAAAGTTTTAATAAAACAGCTTGTCGGTTTTTCGACGGATATAACCGCCGCTGCCCGAAAACCTCAAGACCTCGAATGGGCGAAAATCTTCGGCGGAAAAGGTCTTACATTGTCGAAAGTTTTTGAAAATTTAAGCGAATATGACCTTGTTTTTAACACAATTCCGGCGATGATTTTAGACGAAACAAAGCTTATTAAAATGAAGAAAAGCGCGGTTATAATTGATCTTGCGTCGAAACCCGGCGGAGTCGATTTTGAAGCGGCGGCACGCCTCGGGATAAAGGCAAACCACGCACTGTCACTCCCCGGGAAGGTTGCGCCGGTGACTTCCGGGGAGGTTATCGCGAAGACAATTGCAAATATCCTAATCGAAAGGGGAGAAGATTATGAATAAAAAGAAACCGCTCGAAGGAAAAAGGATCGGGCTTGCGCTTTGCGGCTCGTTTTGTACATTTTCGGAAGCGAAGAAAACTGCGCTTACACTAACGGAAATGGGAGCGATATTAACACCGATTTTTTCATTTAACGCTGGCACGCTCAATACCCGTTTCGGCAACGCAAAATCCCACATGGAAGAGTTTGAATTAATATGCAAAAACGCGCCGTTCACAACGATTGAGGAGACCGAGCCGGTCGGACCGAAGGCTATGTTTGACCTGCTTTTGATTGCGCCCTGCACAGGCAATACCCTTGCGAAACTTGCGGTCGGGATAACCGACACGCCTGTCACAATGGCGGCGAAATCTCATGTGCGAAACAACCGCCCGGTGCTAATTGCTCTCGCGACAAACGACGCACTGTCCGCCTCTGCGAAGAATATCGGAACGCTTCTTAATTACCGGAATTTTTATTTTGTTCCGTTTTCACAGGACGATTTTGATAAAAAGCCGCGTTCGTGCATCTCGGATTTTGATAAAATACCCGAAGCGGTTTTGTCCGCGCTTGAAAATAAGCAATATCAGCCGATAATTTTATCGTAAATTAAAATTAATGTACCGTTTTTTACTTCAATGCTAAAGCTGTCGGATAACGTTTCGTTGCTTATTCCGAGGGGATTATCGCTTGTTAAAACGACATCATTAAGCGGGTACTTAAGCCCCGACAGCGTTACCCCGACGGACCTGTCGGTGTGAGAAAATATCGAAATAATACTGCCGCGATTTTGTGGTTTATGCGAGATTTTCCCGTTAGTTAACGCAGTAATTATCACGCCGTCGCCGTATAGAAAACAGCGTTTATTCTCCTTTGAAAGTGCCGCGGCAACGGCAATATTAGCGATTGTGTGGTCGAGCCTTCCGCCGGTTCCGCCGTAGATATGAAATTCTTCCGCATCGTGAGCGTATAAAGCGGCGGCAGTGTCGGTAACGTCCTTTTCGACTGGGAGCGTAATAATTTTTCCGTTAAATTTCAGTTCACAGTCAAGCGAGTCAAAATCCCCGATAATTAAATCGGGGATAATTTCATGTTCTTTGCAGTATTTATACCCGCCGTCCGCCGCTATTACAAAATCACCTGCCGAAATTTCCGGAACATCGTCATAGTACATTCCGGCGGCGAAGATAAAAACTCGTTTTGCAGTCATAGTTTAAAGCAACCGCCTGACGCTGTTTTTTCCGATTAATACGCCGGTCATCATGACTTTTCCGTCAACAATTACACCCGCGTCTGTCACAAGGTTTCCGCCGCCGGTGAGCGATTTTACTGTGAGTGAAGTCTCGGTAAAATTCCCGACAGGCAAGACTGCCTCTCCATAGCGAAGCGAACGGACAAGCTTCGGGAAATCCGAATCTGCCGCCTTAACATCGTCATCATTTGAAGCCGCCGGGAGCATCCCGTACCGCGCAAAAAACGACAAACGATAATCCTCCGGGAAACGCTTTGCATACTCTTTTATTTCGTCAAAAATCGGCTTACCGTCATAAAAAATATCGGTTAAAAAGCAGAAATAGGGTATGCCGGAAAGGTTATATAAAAGGTCGCGCCGCTTCGGTTTTTCGACGCCTAATCTGTCTTTTATAACGTCGTAAAGAAGGTCGCGGACGCTGTCGGTCTGGTCGTCGGAAAGGAGCATTTTTATGTCAGAAAAACCCGATTTTATGCCGAGCATATTTTTTGTCGGTTCAAGACCGCGATAAATACACCACGCATCGGGGCAGTAACGCTTAATAAGCTCGCCGTCGATTTCCGTCTCGAGAATAACAATTGTCGCGCCTGAAAGCGCAAGCTCGAGCGACTCGGACGCAAGATAGATTATGTCGCTTTTGTTGTGTGTGTTAAGCCCGCGGATATTATTCGCGATCGTTTCAAAGATAAGAGTTTCGCTGTTGTTTTCAGAAAAAAGTCTGACTTCTGCGGAGATTGCGGCGTTCGCGAGGGAGGAAAAAAGACTCAAAGAACCGCTCGTGAAAGACTTTACTATATACGAAATTTTCGCTCTGTTCATGAAATAAAACCTTCCGAAAAAAGCACAATTTATATTATATGTTAATTAAAATTCTAACGCCGAAAAAAGCACATTTACGGCAATTATATACCGGCTTTGGTGAACATCTTCGTCGTTAATAAAACCGAAACGGCGGAATTAATCGCGGCTAAAGATACCGCCGTTATCCCGAGGGCGAAGCCGGCTTTGCCGTTATAGCCTTTACGTTTTACGGCGGAAATTATTCCGGGAATACCGCAGGAATAGGCGACGGCGGGCAGGAAAAGGGAAAAAATAATTGCGACAATTCCGAGTGCCAAGCTGATAACATTAATCTTTTTTCTCTCTTCGGTCATTAAGTATCTCCTTATAATTACGCCAACATTATTTTCTTACGAAAATGGTTATTTTTTGCGGAAGTTAAGCCCAGTTTTTTTATTCTTGCGGTGAACTGCAACGGCAATGAAGATTGCTGTGTAAATAACGGTGAGGAGAATTGTCATTCCGATTGCAGCCTTGAACCAGACGGAGAAGGGGAATTTTTGCGCCTTGTCCGTTAAAAATGCAATTCTGTCGAGTTCAACATCATTCTTCGCGACGAGCGAAACTGTCGTGAGTACATCGCCCGAATACGTCAGCGTGTATGAGCCGAGAACCTGCCCCTTCTCTATGGGGGCGTCTAAAAGCGCGTTCTCGCCGATAAAATCGACCGTGTTGATTTCCTCTTTGATTGCATCAATTTCGTCAGTATTCGGCCAGAGGGTTACATATTCATCGGATGGAACGAGCAAAACATAGTCTGTCCCCCGCCCGAACCGCACTGCGACTTCGGTAACTTCCTTGTCGGTGGTCAGGATTTTTTGGTAAGAAAAGCTGTTGAAAACCCATTCATAGACGTTTTTGTGGTCCTCATAAAGGGTATAAATCGCGTTGCCGTCGGCGTCGTAAAGCGGCGCGCCGAGCGAAATGAAAAGGTAGTTGTTGCCGTCCTTGCTGCCGATTGTGACAAGGTTTCGCCCCGATTCGTCAAGCGTGCCGGTCTTGATCCCTTTGCAGTATTCGTAATAGTATTCGGAATTCGGATCGAGCATTTTATTCGTATGCTTAATCGTCTTCCAACCCTCTTGCTGATAGTTCGTCGCACCCATGACATATTCTTTTGTCGAGGCGATTTGAATGAGCTTCGGGTAATTTTTATACGCAAACTGAGCGATTAAAGCCATGTCGCGGGCGTTGGTGTATTGATTCGGGTCGAAAAGCCCGTGCGGGTTAACAAAATTTGTCCCCGTACAGCCGATTGCAGTCGCCTTGTCGTTCATCATTTGTACAAATTCTGTCTGAGTTTCGCCGACGTTCCAAGCAAGGATTCCGGCGGACTCACAGGCAGAGAGCATAAGGAGCGAATAGAGCAGATCCTTAACTGTGGCAACCTCTCCGCGTGAATATCCGACTGAGCTTGCACCCTGACCGTAAAGTTCATCGAAAACCGCAAGGGGAGCTTCAAATTCGGTATTGTCAATATCACTTACATTATCAAGCACAACCATCGCGGTTACGAGCTTCGTGAGCGACGCCGGATACATCTTTTTCGTCGGATTTTTCTCATAAACTGTAATATCTTTGTCGAGGTTAATCAAAACGGCTGCTTCGGATGAGATTGTGAAGTTTCTCGGCTGAAACAAAACCGCGCTTGTATGTAACCCCGGGACTATTCCGAGAATACCCATAAAAACTGCCAAAAAGCAAACAGCAGCTTTCTTCATCTTCATATATTTACCACCAAAAACGTTATATATTATAGTATAACATTTTTTCGCGGAAAATGGAATAGGTTTTTAAAAATTTTATTTTATTTGTAATATTTCATCGTCAGCGCGTTCACAGGGGGTTCATATTCATCGTAGAAACCCTTTCGCTGCCCGATTTGTCGGAATCCGTTTTTTTCATAAAGGGAAATTGCCGGTGTATTATTCTCCCTGACTTCGAGCCAAAAGTCAAATTTTTCATATTCATCAATCAGCTTTATGAGAAGTTTCCCGCCGATACCCTGCCTTTTATAGCTTTCAGCGACGGCAATTCGTATGATGTCGATTGTGTCATAACCTTTTACCCCGATAATATATCCCAAAACCGTGTCTCTACCATCGACAGCGGCAATTACAATATCGGAGCTGACAGATTCGATTATCGTGTTTAGCGAATAGGGTTTTTTAAAGCTTACAGCATCAATTTCAAAAATCCGGTTTGCATCGTCTTCCCTTGCCTTGCGAAAAAAAACACGGTTTTCGTGTATATCATCTTTCATTCCATACACCCTTTCAGTGTATCAGAAATTATCCCGAAATCGGATAAAGTCAGCCGCTCCGGGCGTATATCGGGCGAAATTCCGGCGGAGTTAAGTGCTGAAATTATATCCGCTTTTGGGATATTCAATGATGTCGATACACTGTTTACGAATGTTTTACGGCGCATTGAGAACGCCCCTTTTATGAGGGCAAAGAAGAAATCCTCGCTCAAAACCTTTATGGGAGGGGTTTTGTGAAGCGTTAACTTTATAACTGCGCTGTCAACATTCGGCGG
Organism: Ruminococcus sp.; assembly: GCA_031262105.1. Classification (GTDB taxonomy): domain Bacteria; phylum Bacillota; class Clostridia; order Oscillospirales; family Ruminococcaceae; genus JAISGY01. The sequence goes on from JAISIH010000026.1 coordinate 27,205, forward strand.
GGGAAAGAAGCTTCCGCGGCTTACGTTAAATAGTATTTCCGGCTCTGCATAATACGAAACCGCGTATGTTACCGCACCCGATTCTCGTGTGCCGCATTTTGCACAAAGTCGCAGAGCCGCCTCTTTTTGCACCATTACGGTGATGCTTTCAAGCGGAAGCCGATTTTCCAAGAGCTTCATTATAACCGGCGAGGTTATGTAATAAGGGAGGTTTGCACAGACGGTTACGTTTTCTATATCCGAAAAATGCGTACGAATTATTTCGCTTAAATCGCATTTTAATATGTCGGCGTTGATGACAGTGAGGTTATCATACGGCACAGTATTTGACAAAACAGGAAGAAGCCGCCTATCGAGTTCGATACAGACGACGCTTTTTGCGCGTAAGCAAAGTTCTTTTGTAAGCACACCGAATCCTGCGCCTATCTCGATTACGCCGCTGTCGGGCGTGCTGCCTTGTTCCGCAATTTTAGGAGCGACAGTCGGATTTATAAGGAAATTTTGCCCGAGCCCTTTTGAAAACTCAAATCCGAATTCCGTTTGTATTGAGCGGATAACCGATAAATCTGTTAAGTTCAATCAGACTCACCCGCTTTGCTATCCGCTTTTCGCGTATATCCGTTTTCGGTGTTTTCTAAAAGCTTGTAAAGCAGCCGATAGAGGGTATCTGCCTCGGTTGGTGAGAGGTTAACACAGGCGGCAATCCGTTTCGGCACACGTTTTGCGCGTTCTTTTAGTTCTTCCCCGGCGTCGGTTATCGTTATAAGTACCTTCCGCTCGTCCGCGCCCTGTCTCGTGCGGCGAAGAAGCCCTTTTTGCTCCATCTTCTTAAGCATCGGCGTAAGCGTCCCCGAGTCGAGGTACAAAAACCGCCCCAATTCGTTGACGTTGACGCTCTTTTTTTCCCAAAGAATCATCATCGCGATATATTGGGTATAGGTTAAGTCAAGCTCGTCAAGGAGCGGCTTGTAACGCTTTATAAGCTCTTTCGATGAGGCATAGAGCGGAAAACAGAGCTGATGCTCAAGTTTCAAATCAAGTTCCATTTTATGCCTCTAAAGTCTCGCGTTCTTGCGGCTTGTTTTCGCGCTGCTTTGCTTCCATAACCGCCTTCGCAAGCTGATCTGCACAGGATGTCTGCCTTCGCCCGCAAGGGTTTCCGTCAAGCTTTTCGATAATCTGCTCCGCCGTCCAACCGTCAATCAGCTTCGGAATAGCGAGCAGATTCCCCTGACAGCCCCCGGTGAACACAATATTTGTGACAATTCCGTCATTATAGTCAAACGAAATCATTGTGGCGCAGGTTCCCTGCGTTTTGTAAGAATATCTCATAATCTCTCCTTTTCATATGTAACCCGGTTAAACGGGGGCATACACCGTTTTCACGTATATATGTAACCCCCGAAGCGGGGGGATTTATACACCATAATCGCGTATATCCGAAAAAGGTTTATGCGATTAGTTTCGCAATATCCTTCTCAATCTTTTCCGGCGTGTCTGTCGAGGCGTAACGCTTAATGACCCTGCCGTCCTTATCGACCAAAAATTTCGTGAAGTTCCATTTTATAGCATCGCCTAAGACTCCGCCCTTCTCGTTTTTCAGGAAAGAATAGAGCGGCGACTCATTCGGGCCGTTAACGTCAATCTTCCCGAACTGCGGGAAGGTTATCCCATAACGCCCGGTGCAGAAATTATGAATCTCTTCTTCCGAGCCGGGGGCTTGATTGCCGAATTGGTTGCAGGGGAAGTCCAAGATTTCAAAACCCTTCTCGTGATACTTTTCGTAAAGATCCTCAAGCCCGTCATACTGCGGCGTAAATCCGCAGCCCGTCGCTGTGTTAACAATTAGCATTGCCTTGCCCCTAAAATCTGACATTGGAACGTCTTTTCCGTCCATGTCTTTCACATTAATATCGTATATTCCCATTATATGCCTTTCTACGCATAGTGATATACAAGTTTATTTATCACTATTACATTTTACACAATTTAATTTTATTTGTCAAGTACAATTCATAATAATTTTATGAATATTTTATGAAATTATACTTTCCGAAAAATTTACTTGCAATTTCTAATAAAATATAGTATAATTAATTAATATTGATTTAAGGGTGAGGAAGATTAACTTTTCGGAAATTGAAATTTTAACGGCTGTTGACGGGATTGAGCCGCTTTGCGGGCGGCTTTTGAATATCGGAATTAACGGATTTGTCATAAACGACCCGAACGATTTTAATGACCTGCTTTCGCATAAAAACGGAAATTGGGATTATATCGACGACGAGCTTATGAGCCTGGCAGACAAAACGCCCTCCGTCACCGTTTATATTGCCGATAACGAACAGGGCGCGGAGATGTTGTTGCTTTTGCGCGACGAAATAAGCGCATTAAAAGACTTCGCGGAAAAAAATTCGCTCGATTTCGGGGAACTTTCGATTAACATTAAAAATATCCGCGAGGAAGACTGGGCGGACAACTGGAAGCAGTATTTCAAGCCCTTTAACTGCGGCGAAAAACTCCTTGTTAAGCCGTCTTGGGAGGACGTTGCCGACACTGGCGGGCGGATAGTCTTAGAAATCGACCCCGGTTCAAGTTTCGGCACGGGGCAGCACCACACGACTAAACTTTGCCTGAAACTGCTTGAAAATTATATAAAACCCGGGCAGACTGTATTAGACCTCGGTTGCGGAAGCGGAATCTTAGGGATTGCGGCGTCGCTCCTCGGCGCGGCTGACGTTTGCGGCGTTGATATTGACGAAAATTCCGTTAAAATCGCAAAGGAAAATTTCGCGAAAAATAAAATCTCTGCCGACAATTATAATGTATACTGCGGAAATATTATCAGCGATAAAATTTTCGCGGAAAGTTTAATGCGCGAATACGATATTTTAACCGTAAATATCGTCGCAGATATAATTATTGCTATGTCGGGAATGTTCGCGAAATTCCTTAAAAAAGGCGGCGTGATTATCCTTTCCGGCATTATAAAAGAGCGGGCAGATGAAGTTTATACCGCGGTGGAAAAAGCGGATTTTATAAAAAAAGATGAGTGCGAAAGCGGCGGTTGGGTTGCGGCGGTTTTCGCCCTGAAAAACTAAAAAGGAAGATTAATTTTGGCGAAGCGAAAAGAGTATTCAAACGAATCAATTAAGATGTTAAAGGGCGCGGACAGGGTTAGAAAACGCCCCGCAGTTATATTCGGCTCTGACGGGATTGACGGCGCAAAACACGCCTTTTTCGAGGTGCTTTCTAATTCAATCGACGAGGCACGCGGCGGGCATGGCAATCTCATAAAAATCACGCGTTATAACGACTGTTCGATTGAGATTGAAGACTTCGGGCGAGGCTGTCCGGTTGACTTTAACGAGCATGAAAACCGCTTCAACTGGGAGCTTATTTATTGCGAACTTTACGCGGGCGGAAAATTTGATAATAACGCCGACGGACAGTACGATTTTTCCCTCGGACTTAACGGCCTCGGAGCCTGTGCTACACAGTATTCGGCGGAGTATATGGACGTTACGGTTTATCGTGACGGCTGCGAATTTTCGCTGCATTTTGAGCATGGCGAAAATGTCGGCGGAATGCAAAAAAAGCCGTATAAAAAGTCTCGTACGGGGACGGTTACGCGCTGGAAATCCGACCTTGAAGTCTTCACCGATATTGAAATTGAACGCGAATATTTCGAGGAAATTATAAAGAAACAGGCGATTGTAAACAGCGGTATTCGCTTTGAATTTTCCTTTGAAAATGAAGACGGAATTTTTGAAAAAACCGAGTTCCTTTACGAAAATGGAATCAAGGATTATATCGCGGAAATTGCGGGGGAAAGTTTCCTTACGCCGCCCCATTATATCGAGTGCGAGCGGAAGGGCAGGGACCGCGAGGACAAGGACGATTATCGCGTAAAGATAACCTGCGCGTTTGCTTTTTCAAACAAGACGAAGCGGCTTGAATACTACCACAACTCGAGCTTTTTAGAGCATGGCGGAAGTCCCGACAAGGCGGTTAAAAACGCATTTGTTTATCAAATCGACAGCTACATGAAGCAGAATAACAAGTACCTTAAAAACGAGTCTAAGATTACATTTGCGGACGTTGAGGAATGTTTAATCTTCATCTATTCCGGCTTTTCGACGCTGACTTCTTATGAAAATCAAACGAAAAAAGCGATAAATAACCGCTTTATCTACGAGGCTATGACGGAGTTTTTGCGGCATCAACTTGAAGTTTATTTTATCGAAAACCCGGATTTCGCGCTTCGAATCTGCGAGCAGATTATGCTTAATAAACGAAGTCGGGAGAGTGCGGAAAAGACGCGGTTAAATCTTAAGAAGAAGCTTGCCGGGAATATTGATCTTTCAAATATGGTTGAAAAATTCGTAGATTGCCGGACGAAGGATCTCTCCCGCCGCGAGATTTATATAGTAGAAGGCGACTCGGCGTTAGGCTCCTGCAAAACCGCTCGCAACGCCGAATTTCAAGCGATTATCCCGGTCCGCGGAAAGATTCTTAACTGCCTTAAAGCCGACTATGCGCGTATTTTTAAGAGCGAAATTATTACCGATTTGCTTAAAGTTTTAGGCTGCGGGGTTGAAGTTTCCGCGAAGAGCAACAAGGATATTTCGAGCTTTAACCTTGACAATTTGAAGTGGAACAAAATTATAATCTGTACCGACGCCGATGTTGACGGTTTTCAGATCCGCACGCTTATCTTAACGATGCTCTATAGGCTTACGCCGACGCTTATCAACGAAGGTTTTGTCTACATTGCCGAGTCGCCGCTTTTTGAAATTACAACGAAGGACAAGACGTATTTTGCCTATTCCGAAAAGGAAAAAGCCGATATTATTAAGACAATCGGCGACAAAAAATATAAGCTTGACCGTTCAAAAGGTCTCGGCGAAAATGATGCGGATATGATGTCGCTTACAACCATGAACCCCGCCACGCGCCGTCTCATACGCGTTTTGCCGGCGGAAACAGAGGACACGTCATGGATGTTCGATATGCTCCTCGGGGATAATTTGCAGGGGCGGAAAGATTACATTTCCGAAAACGGCTACAGATATCTTGATCTTGCAGATGTGAGTTAAAACAAAAGGGAAGGTAGCCTTCCCTTTTTTACGTTTAAAAATTGTCGTAATAATCGCTGTAGTCGTCGAGATATTCTTCAATCTGACCGTACTCTTCGGGGAAATTTTCCGAATAGTAATCCATGTTACCGAAAAAATCGACCATTGCAAATATGCCGATAAGGAACATAACGAGCGATATGAAGATAGCGAGGGCGTTAAGTATAATTCCGGCGGTTGATGCGCCTTTTGAAACCGGGTATTTTTTCGATTTATAGATTATACCGAAAATCAGACCGAGTATCGGCACTATTCCGAGCGGAATGGGGAGAAGCATAATGACTAACAGGAAAACCATCGAACATATCCCCATAACAAGCGAAGCAGTCGCGAGTCCGGTGGGGTATGATTGATAGGGTTCGCCGTATGCGAAGTTTTGGGGCGGAGAAACGTAACCTTGCTGCCCGGAATAATCCTGCGGAGTGCCGCTCCATGATTGCTGTCCGTAACCTTGACTCGGAGGAGCTTGGTAACCTTGCTGTTGCCCGCCGTAGCCTTGATTCGGCGGGGCTTGGTAGCCTTGCTGTTGCCCGTAACCCTGTTGCTGTCCGTAGCCTTGCTGTTGTCCGTAACCCTGCTGCTGACCGTAGCCTTGTTGCACGTAGCCCGTTTGAGATTCGGTGAAGTTAGATTTCGGCGGGGGAGTGTGGGCAACATCGGGAGGGACCGTATAAACTGTCGGCGGCGGAACAGCATAGTCTGTATCAATAACGGGAGAGACGGTCGGATCCGGGAAAGCCGAACTTGCAGAGGTCGGGTCGGGGAACGGTGAGTTCGTGTCAACAGGCTCTGTCAACAGCGGATTCGCATCGGGCTCTGTCAACAGCGGATTTGTATCGGACTCCGTCAACAGCGAATTTGTATCGGGTTCTGTCAAAAGCGGATTTGTATCAACAGTCTCTGTCAAAAGCGGATTAACATCTTCCGCCTCTGTCGATGATGAAATGCTGTCTGATGTCTGAATGTCTGTATCGGTCGATTTTGCAATCTCTGCATCGGGGAAAATTATCGAGTCGGTTTGTTGCTCGTTGTCCATTATTTACCTCCGTAAGTGCGTTATATTTGTATTATATCATAGTAATTATTATAAATCAAGTTCTTTTATAAAATATATGTTGAAAAATTTTTCAAAAAGACTTGATTTTTTATTTGTTTTGTTATATAATTATACTGCATGGTTTTAATTTGCTGATAATTATCCTTATATTGCCTCGGGGGTTGCGCGTTTGCAAAAAAATGGAAATCAAAAAGGCTCTTCTGCAAATATTATAAATAAGCTTCTGTCAGTTTTTATAGGCATATGTATTGTTGTTTGTTTAATATTGTCAATTATAGCAATTGCTAAGAATATAACCGAAGAACCGCCCGCGGAGGAATACACCCCGCCGCCCGTTGTCGGCGATATGACAACGCCGGCTTCAATAACCGACCCGGCGGATCCTTTCACCGAAACAGTCTTGACAACTGCGGCAACTGCTCCGGCTGAGACATCGGCAGAAACAGCTGAAACAACCGCAACGACCGCTCAGACGGTAACATCAGACGAAACAGCCGAAACAGCCGCACAGACTGAGACTTCAACTGTATCAGCCGCAATCGCCGCAACACCCGCCGCCGATGATTACGACAAAGAGTTTTTCTCAAATTGGCTTTTCGTCGGCGATTCAATCTTCACCGGGCTTTACGGTTATAACTATCTTAGTTCGTCGAACGTTTTCGCAAAGATCGGTCTTAACCCCGCAAGTGTCAGAACGACCGACAACAACGGTACAACCGTTTACCAAAAGCTTGCAGTTTCAAAGCCCGATATAATCTGCATAATGCTCGGGACGAACGGTCTTGCTTACCTTTCCATTGATAGTATGATTACAGATTATGGGAAATTTATCGACGAAATCAAAGAGCTTCTCCCCGATACGCGGATAATTATCCTGTCACTTACCCCGGTTACAAAGGTTCATTCGGACACAAAGCCGGAGACTTTGGAGCTTGTAACCTCCTATAACGAGGCACTCAAGACACTTGCGGAAGAAAAAGAAACAGATTATTTTGATATTTTTACCGACCTTTCGGATGATGAGGGCTATTCAAGACCCGAATATGCCGAGAATGACGGCTTGCACCTAAAAGGTGCAGCGTATAAGCGTGTGCTTTGGCTTCTTGAAGATTACGTTAAAAACGGCGAGGAAGAGAGCGGCAATGAATAAACAAAAAATTATCGGCGTGATTTTTGCCGCAATAATCAGCCTCACGGCTTGTCAGAATATTGACAAACCGGCGGCAGAGCCTGTTCCGGCGGACGTTACGGCGGCGGTTATGTCAGAGGTTGAATTAATGTCCCCGGCGGAAAAAGATCTCGAAACAATCGGCGCATACTACACCGATTTAGACACACTTTCTGTCGCGGATATGTCCGTTTATGTCTGCGGCTCGGGGGCTTATCCCGACGAAATCGCGGTTATAAAATTTAAGGACGCAGATGCCGCCGAAAGCGGATTTGAGGCGGTAAAAAGCCGCTACGACTCAATGGTAACAACCTTTATCGACTACACGCCCGACGAGATGTATAAACTTGATTCGGCTGTGCTCGAAAAAAAGGGTAATTATGTTATATTTATAGCCTCCGCCGACAACGCGAAGGCTCAGACAATAGCAGACGGGAAATTTTAGGTAACGATTTTTCACAGATAGGAGTAATGGAAGATGCAAAGTGAATTCATTTCCGCACTGTCAGGAGCAGGAGTTGACGTTAAATCCGCCCTTTCAAGGATGCTTAACAAAGAGGAAATGTATAAGAAGTTTTTGCGGAAATTCCGTGAGGACACTAACATTTACCAGCTCAAGGATATTGTCGAAAACAATGACAAATTCTCATCGGAAGATTGCGAGAAAATCTTCCACTACGCACACACCATAAAAGGGGTTGCGGGGAATTTGGGGCTTACAGGAATTTACAACGAGTCGTCTTACATAAGCGAAGCGACCCGTAACGGTTCTGCCGAAGCTTCTGACGTTAAAACTCATTTCGCTGCCCTTTTTGATGAATATAACAATTTGAACGTTGTGCTTGACGGCGTGCTTTAGGATTATTTAAGTTTAACTTTTACGGAGGTTTATTTAGGTGACTAACAGAGAAGAATTCATAAAAATTTTCACAGATAATATCACGCGTTCCGGCTCTGAGCAGATGCTTGATTATCTTACCTCCGACCAAAGTGATTTTTTCACAGCTCCCGCCTCGACAAGATACCACGGCGCATACGAGGGCGGACTCTGCCGGCACAGCCTTAATGTTTACCACTGCCTTAAGGATTACCTTTTGCGCGAGCGGACAAAAAAGGTTTACGGCATGGATTATTCCGAGGAATCAATTGCAATAACGGCACTGCTTCACGATGTTTGCAAGGTTAATTTTTACAAAGCCGAACGACGCAACCGCAAAAACGAATACGGTCAGTGGGAAGAATACGACTATTTCGCGATTGACGATAAGCTCCCGTACGGACACGGCGAAAAATCCGTTTATATAGTATCGGGGTTTATGCGCTTATCGAGGATGGAATCCTTCGCGATACGTTATCACATGGGCTTTTCCGGTATTGAGGACAAAAACAGCATCGGTTCTGCTCTCGAGCAGTTCCCGCTTGCGCTTGCCCTCTCCGTTGCGGACATGGAAGCTTCGTATTTTCTTGAGGGAAAATAATTTACATATTTTCAGTGTATAATTTAATAAAATTTGGTTAATCCTTTCAGTACACGTTATTGAAAGGATTTTTAATATGAAAACAAAAAGTTTTATATTAATTGAAGCGGCGGCGGTTATCGGGATAATTTTAACCATCTTAATCACCGTGATAACCTCCTTCGCGGACGATTATAAAAGCATTACCGACAATGTTTTAAGGCTTCATATCTTGGCAAATTCAGACTCCGACAGCGATCAGGAGCTAAAACTCAAGGTTCGTGACGAGATACTTAAAGAAACGTCTTCTATCTTTGAAGCAAGCGCGGATATAAACGCCGCGAAAGCCGCCGCCGCCGCCGCTCTGCCTGAAATCGAGCGTATTGCGAAAGAAACGGTTATCGCGAACGGTTATGACTATCCTGTCTATGCAGAGCTTACGAAAATGCAGTTCGACACAAGAGTTTACGGCGATATAACGATGCCGGCGGGGGAATATGACGCAATCCGCATCACAATCGGCGAGGCGGAAGGGAAAAATTGGTGGTGTGTAATGTTCCCGCCGCTCTGTATTCCGGCGGTTATCGCAGACGAACCGATTGAGGTTTTTAACGGCGTGCTTGACGAATCGGAGGAGGATATCTTGACAAATCCCCAAAAATACGAAGCCCGCTTCTTCATTCTCGATCTTATCAACGACATAAAGAGCGAATAAAACTTATCACTCGCGTGAAAATTGCCGCATGAAAACCGGGGCGGCAATTTTTTTCGGCGTTTTTTGATTAAAACTCTTGACATTAGCGTTTTGTTATGTTAAAATTAAACTATACATAATAAAAGGGGATTATAAAATGTCTAAAATGCTTTCCACATCTGAATCTGTTACCGAAGGTCATCCCGATAAGATATGCGACCAAATTTCAGATGCCGTTCTTGACGAGATTTTAAAGAACGACCCGAACGGGCGTGTTGCCTGCGAAACCTGTGTAACTACCGGCATGGTGCTTTGCATGGGCGAAATTACGACGAAATGTTTTTGTGATATAACAAAAATCGTACGTCAGGTTGTCGTTGACATAGGCTATGACAGGGCGAAATTCGGCTTCGACGGTCACACCTGCGCCGTTATACAGTCGATTGACGAGCAATCCGCCGATATTGCCATGGGCGTTGATGAAGCACTTGAAGTGAAGATCGGCGAGGATGACAGCAAATTCGAGACCGGGGCGGGCGATCAAGGCATGATGTTCGGTTATGCCTGTGACGAGACGCCGGAACTTATGCCGTTGCCGATTTCTCTTGCGCATAAGCTTGCGAAAAAGCTGTCCGAAGTCCGCAAGAACGGCACTCTGCCCTATCTTCGTCCGGACGGAAAAACACAGGTTACAGTTGAATATGAAGACGGAAAACCCGTCAGAATTGATACAATTGTTATTTCGAGCCAACACGCCGCAGAAGTTTCCCTCGATAAAATCCGTACCGACCTTATCGAAAAGGTAATTAATGTCGTTGCTCCGAAAGAGATGATGATTGAAACGAAGATTTTCGTTAACCCGACCGGGCGTTTCGTAATCGGCGGACCTCAGGGCGACAGCGGGCTTACCGGGCGGAAAATTATCGTAGATACATACGGCGGATATGCACGCCACGGCGGCGGAGCATTTTCGGGGAAAGACCCGACGAAGGTTGACAGAAGCGCGGCTTATGCGTCAAGATATGTTGCGAAAAATATCGTTGCGGCGGGCGTAGCGAGCAAATGCGAAGTGCAGATTGCTTATGCTATCGGCGTTGCACACCCGGTTTCGGTTATGGTTGACACCTTCGGGACAGGGAAATATCCCGACGAGAAGATTGCAGAAGCGGTTACAAAGGTTTTCGACCTTCGCCCCGACGCAATTATTGAGGCGCTTGCTCTCCGCAAACCCCAGTACCGCCAGCTTGCGGCTTATGGGCATATGGGACGTGAAGACCTCGGCGTTGCTTGGGAAAAAACCGACCGTACCGAGCTTTTAAAAACTGCTTTGACGGCTTAATTTACGAAAATTCTAAACATTTTAAATCGGACGAGGAATCTTATCTGATGGATTATAACATTCTTTATGAAGCGCAGGATGCGATTGATTTTTTCATTCTGTCAACAGAACAAAACTGTTATATTTACAAAAATCTCACAATAGTTCACAACGTAAACCTTGCGCGAAGATTCGGTAATGTAACTGCCGCACATCGCTATGCCAGAGGTATCGGCATCAGCGAATACCGGCTTATCGGCGTGAAAAATTATGCCGAAGATGAAAGACGTATCCAGAAACTCTTCTTTATAAAGCCGCGTGCGAAAAAAGCGCGGGATAAAAAAAGTGAAGAGACAAATGCGGCAGGCGTAACATAAAGCATACGTAATTCATAATATATATTGATTTCAATGCGGAAACCTCCATCAGCATGGTACGCTGAAGGAGGTTTTGTGCGTCTTAAAAAACTTTAGGAAAATATTGCACAAACATTTAGCTGTTTTTACCTCTGTTTTTTCACTATATTACAAAATATTTTAGTTAATATTTTATAAAATAAATGTTAATATATATATATTATAATAAAACGGTACGTTTATTTCTATTCCTATTTAAAAAGATGCAGAACGGAGTTTTTATATGAGGGCGGTAATTACCGTAATCGGCAAGGATAATGTCGGGATTTTAGCGAAGGTAAGCGGCGTTTGCGCAAACCTTAACGCAAATGTAACCGACGTTACACAGAGCGTGCTTGACGATATGTTCGCGATGATAATGCTTGCGGATATAACAAATATGAATGCGGATTTTTCTGTGCTTGCGGACACAATGACCGAACTCGGGAAAAAGCTCGGGCTCGCAATCCACACCATGCATGAGGACATCTTCACCGCTATGCACGGAATATAATACTATTCCCTGATAAAAATGCTTGCATTTTTATCACCGGCGCTTTGCGCCGGTTGCTCGCCAAAGGCGAGCGGAAATAATACTGACGGCATCCCAAGGCGGCTTTGCCGCTTTACCCGAAGCTTTGCTTCGGGTAGATAAAAAACATTTTCAATGTTTT
>JAISIH010000056.1 GCA_031262105.1 Ruminococcus sp.
TCGCAGATTAACATCGAAGCGACAACGGCATCCTTGTCCCTGACGTATGATCCCGCAAGATAGCCGTAGCTTTCTTCAAAGCCGAAAACATAGCGGTCTGCTTCGCCTTGAGACTCAAGGAAGCCGATCTGTTCGCCGATAAACTTAAAGCCGGTTAAAACGTCGATAACCTTCGCGCCGTATTCGTTCGCAATTGCCTTAACAAGGTCGGTTGTAACAATCGTCTTAACAACAATCGGATCTTCCGGCATAGTCCCGAGCTTTGTACGTTCCGCACAGATATATTCAAGGAGCATTGCGCCGACTTCGTTCCCGGAAAATAGAACGTAGCCTGCGTCGCCCGGAACGGCGATACCTACCCTGTCACAGTCCGGATCGGTCGCAAGAAGAAGGTCGGGCGAAACTTTTTTGCAGAGTTCAAGCCCCTTCGCAAGTGCTTCTTTAATCTCGGGATTCGGGAAAGGACAGGTTGTGAAGTTTCCGTCGGGGTATTCCTGTTCGGGAACGACAGTCACGGAAGCTATCCCGATACGGGATAAAATCGTGCGGACGGGCTTGTTGCCTGTGCCGTTTAAGGGGGTATATACTATCTTTAAGCCGCTGTCTTTGCATATGTCGGGGTGGATACTCTGCTTTTTAACACATTCATAATAGTGTTCGCAAACCTCATCGGAGATATAGTTAATATCGCCCTTTGAAACAGCTCCGCTAAAGTCCGCAAGCTTCACGCCGTCAAACATATCGGTTTTCGCAATCTTTGCAAGGACAATCTCCGCCGCGTCAAGTGTAAGCTGACAGCCGTCCGAGCCGTAAACCTTGTAGCCGTTATACTTCGCGGGGTTGTGGGAAGCAGTAATCATTATCCCGGCACTGCAAGAAAGCTCGCGAACCGCGAATGATAACATCGGAGTCGGCATAAGTTCACGATAGAGGTGAACCTTAATCCCGTTCCCGGCAAGAACACGTGCGGATTCTCTCGCGAAAAGCTCCGATTTATTTCTGCTGTCGTAAGAAATCGCAACGGAAGGGCTTTTCGGGAAAGCTTCCTTAACGTATTCCGCGAAACCCTGCGTCGTCTGGCGAACAGTATAGATGTTCATGCGGTTTGTTCCCGCACCGATAACGCCGCGAAGCCCGCCTGTGCCGAACTCGAGGTTGCGGTAAAAACGGTCGGAAATCCCGTCTGTGTCGTCTTTAATCTCGGTTAATTCTTTCTGTAAATCCGGGTCGTCAGCCGCCTTTTCTTTCCATAAGGTGTAAAGCGTGTTAATATCAGCCATGATAAGCCCTCCGGTAATATTAAATTTCGTTTATAACCCCGCCGGATAAATCAGAACAACGGCGGTTGCGGTAAGTTTGCTGTAGGTGAATGAACAGGTGATTTTGCATTTTCGTGCGTCAAATCTGATCTTAGTATCCCCTTGGACAGCGATATATGAAAGCCCTGCCCAATCCTGAAGCACCGAAATTTCGTCCATTCTGCATCCCGAAACGGTCCCGCCCATCGCCTTAATAAAAGCAATCTTCGCGCAGTACATCTCGGCGATAATCCGTGTCGAAAAACCCTTCCCCATCAAGAATTTCATCTCGCGGGAGGTTAAAAGCTTCGAGCGGAATTTCGGGTTAACCGCAAGTTTCTTAAAATGCGCATAGTCAATTGAATGGATACCTATATTCATAATGTAAGACTTTCTGTTAATTTTATATTATATTTGAGTCTTTATATTTTATGCGAAGCTGTCTGGGAAGTACCTTAACCATCTGGTCTTTCATCTCGTCGGTCGGGGTGAATAAAAGTCTGCAATCCCCCATACGTTCATGCTTAAAGTCCATCGCAAAGGCAGGAAGCTCATTCCCGGCGCAGTCAACGAGGGTGCGGTTTCCGGCGTCGGCGTTTTTTTCAGTAAGCTTCGCGAATTCCGTCACAGCCGGCATCTTAATCGAAATAAGCCTCTTGCGCTTCCTCTTCGCAATAATCTTGTCAATGTCAAGCTCATCATTTGTGAGGATATATTCATATTCAATGTTAAACCCTGTCACAATATACCAGCCGAGATAGGCAAGCCCCGCCATAATAAGGAACGCCATCAGACCAATGAACGATAAAAATATAAATGTCGCAGCAAGAGCAAGCACAAATCCGATTATTATCGCAATCATCGCAAGGAGTCTCAGTCCGCGCAACTGCTTTTTTACAATTTGTTCATGGAATATATCCATTATTAAAAATTACCTCTGTATAAATTTTGCTATTTACTTCACCAATATATTGTATCATAAAATTATAAAAAAAACAAGGGTTATTTATAAAATTTAATTATGAATATACTATTAATTTTTCATTTTATCTATTGACACAACAAATTTTTTCCTCTATAATGATTACTGTTAAGTTAAAAACCTTTACACGCGGGCTAAATATTGAATCGGGAGGCGGAATTTGGAAACAGATGAAATAAAAAGCCTTCGGTTTTCAAGGCTGCTTGATTATTATTCCGGCTGTCTCACGGAAAAGCAAGCCGAAGCCGCGCGGAATTTCTATAATGACGACCTATCCCTCGGCGAGATTGCCGAAAATTCCGGCATATCAAGACAGGCTGTCCGCGATAACATAAAGCGTGCCGAAGCGGTTATGCAGGGGCTTGAAGAGAAACTTCACATCTTAGAACACGCCGACAATTACTATAAACTTTTCGACGAATTAAAAAAGCACCTGACAGTCTTAGAAAACGACCTGAAACCCGGCTGCAACATAAACGCCCTACATTCAAGAGCAAAATACGCCTTAGGGCTTCTCGACGGCGCGGGCGAGCTATTTTAACAACAGGCGGTGATTACCTTTGGCGTTTGAAAGCCTTTCTGAAAAATTAGGGAACGTATTTAAGCGTCTTAAAGGGCGCGGCAGACTTTCCGAAGCGGACGTTAAAGAAGCAATGCGCGAGGTGCGTCTTGCCCTTCTTGAAGCGGACGTTAACTACAAAGTGGTAAAAGACTTCGTAGCGAAAGTTTCCGAAAAAGCCGTCGGCGACGACGTTTTAACAAGCCTCACCCCCGGACAGCAGGTTATAAAGATAGTCAATGACGAACTCATCACCCTCATGGGCAGTGAAAACAGCAAGATAAATTTCCCCTCGAAGCCGCCCTGCGTTATAATGATGTGCGGCTTGCAAGGGTCGGGTAAGACAACCCATGCGGCAAAACTTGCGAAATACCTTGTCTCTATCGGAAAACGCCCGCTCCTCGTCGCCTGTGACGTTTACCGTCCGGCAGCTATCGGACAGCTTCAGGTTGTCGGCGAAAAGGCAGGGGTTAAGGTTTTTGAGATGGGGCAGATCAGCCCTGTTGCAATCGCGAAAAACGCTCTCCGCCACGCGAAGGATTACGGCAACGATGTAATTATCCTCGACACGGCGGGCAGACTTCATATTGACGAAACCCTCATGACGGAGCTTAAGGACATCAAGGCGGAGACAAACCCGAATGAGATAATGCTTGTCGTTGATGCAATGACCGGGCAGGATGCCGTAAATGTCGCAAAGGCTTTCGATGAAGCCCTCGGTATCGACAGCGTGCTGATGAGCAAGCTCGACTCCGACACCCGCGGCGGCGCAGCACTCTCGGTTTTGGCGGTTATCGGGAAGCCGGTTAAGTTTATCGGTACCGGCGAAAAGCTTGAAGACCTCGAGCCTTTCCACCCCTCCCGCATGGCTTCGCGTATCCTCGGAATGGGCGATGTCTTAACCCTTATCGAACGTGCGGAACAGACCGTATCCGAAGCGGATGCGAAAAAGCTTGCGAAAAAGATAACCTCCGAAGGCTTCGACATGAACGACCTGCTTTCCCAAATGCAACAGATTAAAAAGATGGGTCCCCTAAAACAGATTATCGGCATGATCCCCGGTGTTGCCGGGAAAATCGACGATGAAGCCCTCGAATCGGTCAAGATGGAGCGTGTCACGGCACTGATCCAGTCAATGACCCCGACCGAACGCGCAAAGCCCTCGATTATAAACCCCTCCCGCAAACGCCGCATAGCAGCCGGCTCCGGCAATACTGTTGCCGACGTAAACCGTCTGATAAAGCAGTTTGAGGGTATGCAGAAGATGATGAAACAATTCGGCATCGGCGCAGGGGGGAACAAGGGCGGCAAGGGGGGTAAAGGCGGTAAGGGCGGCAAGGGCGGCATGGGGAACATGGCAAAGATGGCGCATCAGATGCGCAAAATGAACCTCCCCGGCGGCGGATTCGGCGGCATGGGCGGCTAAGACGGAATGAGTAGTAAGGGCAGATAATTCGCAATGAAAATATACTATTTCTTCCTCTCCGCGATATTCATACTGACTGCAATTGCGTTAATTTTAACGCTTATCCCCAAATTTACCAAGTTAACTAAGATACGCTTAAAAATACCGAAACCGATATTAATTATTTCTGCAATATTGCTTGCGGGTTATGGCGTATACTATATATTCTTAGCGTTAAGCTATTAAAAGGAGAAACAAATATGTCCGTAAAGATCAGATTAAGAAGAATGGGTGCAAAGAAAGAGCCTTTTTACCGCATAGTTGTTGCGGATTCGCGCTACCCCCGCGACGGCAGATTTATCGAACAGATCGGTTATTATGACCCGAAGAAGCCCGAAACAGGCGTAAAAATCGACGTTGAAGCGGCTGACAAATGGCTTAAAAACGGCGCACAACCCACAGACACCGTTAAAAAACTTTTGGCAAAGGCTAAGGCGGAATAGTAATACTAATCCCAGATAAAAAACATTGAAAATGTTTTTTATCTTCACGAAGCTTTGCTTCGTGAAACGGCGTAGCCGTTTTGGATTAGTCATGACGATTCCCGCTCGCCACAGGCGAGCAGCCGGCGAAATCGCCGGCGATTAAATGCAAAGCATTTAATCAGAGAAAAGTATAAACAGATTATTTTAACATTTAGAATAGGCGGTATATAAAAAATGATTGAATTATTAACTTCAATAGCACAAGGGCTTGTTAACGACCCGGCGTCGGTGCAGGTTACAGCCGATGAACCTAACGAAAACGGCGTAACCGTTTACAGACTTCGCGTTGCTCCCGACGATATGGGCAGGGTTATCGGAAAACAGGGCAAAATCGCAAAAGCTATCCGCAGCGTTATGCGTGCGGCGGCAGGCAAAAACAGCCAAAAAATCATGGTTGAAATCGAAGAGTAGTCTTTTAGGAGAAATCTATGGTATTCGACACGTTACAAATTATAACAGGCGCATTGTTGCTCCTTATGGCGATTCTTATCATTGTCTTAACAATCGCCCAAGACTCAAAGCAACAGGATCTCGGCTCTGCTTTCGGCGGCGGCGAGTCCGATAACCTCTACGGAAAAGGCGGCGGCGGCTCTTCAAAAGACGACGCATTAAAACGCCTTACCGCTGTTTTAGGGGTAATCTTTTTCCTAACAATCTTAGCGGTAAACATCATTGCACTTATTCTTAAAGACACACCGGTAGGTTAAGAGGAAGTCTTTAGGATTGCGGGCTAAATCTCGGCGTACGCAACAGTCCCCGTGCAGTCACGGGGATTTTCCGCGTTTTTATTAAAGGATAACTATGACCAAAAAGCATAAAAAAGATATAAAATCGAATTTTCCGAAAGCATCAAAACCGACAGGCAACCCCGGGAAAACTTCGGGCAATTTCGGAAAACACGCGGGTAACTCCGGGAACACCGTTAAAAAATCAGCCGGACAGCGTGCTGTGCTGCTCGAAATAAACGGTACATACGGTTTTTGTGAGAACACCGACGGGAAACGTTTCTTCATTCCGGGGCGGTGTCTTTGCGGCGCAATGCCCGGCGATACCGTAACCATAAACGTTCTCCCCGAGAGCAGGGGAACTTCCGACGAGGCAGAGATAACCGAGATTATAACCGAGTCGGACAGAACATTTACGGGGGTTATCGAAAGCTTCGACGGCTACGCCTATATCCGCCCGGACATTATGCCGCGAGAGGTTATAACCGTTTTTTCGACCGTTACGGAGCTTTTCGAGGGCGACAAAGTTCAGTTCACGATTGCCTCACGCGGGAGACGACATTCCGACCACAAAGCCGATGTAACGATGGTTTTCGGTGACTCCGAAAAGGCATCCGTATGCGCGGCGGCTGTTATTGCATCTGCGGGCGTTCCGACCGTTTTTTCGGAGGAGGTTTTGTCCGAAGCGGAGAGAATTAACCTTGCGGGAATCCCCGAGGAAGAATATGAAAAGCGGCTTGACCTTCGCGGACGGCTTATATTTACGATTGACGGTGCAGATACTAAGGATATCGACGACGCAGTTTCGCTTAAAAAGGTTGACGGCGGCTGGGAACTTGGCGTTCATATCGCGGACGTTAGCCACTACGTTAAGGGGAATTTGCTCCTTGATATAACTGCACTCGAGCGAGGCACAAGCATCTACTACGCGGATAAGGTTATCCCGATGCTCCCGAAGGCACTCTCAAACGGCATCTGTTCCCTCAATCCAAATGAAGATAGATTGGCGTTTTCATGCCTCATGCGGCTTGACGAAAAGGGGAAATTAGGGCTTTTCAAATTCAGCAAAACCGTTATAAATTCCCGAGTCAAGGGCGTCTACAGCGAGGTTAACAGGATATTATCCCAAACCCCGGAGCAGTTTCTCGCCGACACCGAGCTTTCAAAAAAATACGACGGCTTATACGAAACAATCCATAGGATGAACGAGCTTTCGGACATCTTAATCCGCCGTCGCGTAAAGCGCGGTGCGCCGGAGATTGAGACGGAAGAAGCGAAGATAACCCTCGACCGCGACGGCGTTTGTATTGATGTTAAAAAGCGGACGAGAGGGAAGTCAGAGCGGATTATCGAAGAATTCATGCTTATTGCGAACAAGGCGGCGGCGAAGCTTGCGAAGGAACATTCTGCGCCCTTCGTTTATAGAGTTCACGAAAAGCCTCCCGAGCAGAAGGTGAAAGACCTGACAGCGTTCCTCCTCCATATCGGTTTAACCCCGCCGCCCTCCGCTCCCGAGCCGAAAGATATGGCTAAAATTCTCGCGCAGACGGAAGATGAGCCGATGAAACCGGCGGTTAACATGATGGTGCTTAGAACCCTTGCGAAGGCGAAGTATTCGGAGGAACCGCTCGGGCATTATGGGCTTGCGCTTGACGATTACGCGCATTTTACCTCGCCGATAAGGCGTTATCCCGACCTCGCAATCCACCGCATCTTAACCGACATCTGTTATAAAAAGAAGCCGATAGAAAAACTCGTAAAAAAATACAAAGACTTTGTAAAAACCGCTTCCGAACAGGCGACAAAGACCGAAATCAGGGCGGTTGACATTGAACGGAAGACAGAAGATTTATTTGCCGCAGAGTTCTTAAAAGAACATCTCGGCGAAATTTACGACGGAATAATTATGACGGTCCTTAAAACAGGATTTTTCGTACAGCTTGATAATACCATCGAGGGGTTTGTAAGGCTTGACAGTCTCCCTAAACCGCCATACGACTATGATGGTTACATCTCGTTTACAAAAAACGGAAAACGAGCGTATACTGTCGGGGATAAGATCAGCGTTCAGGTTGCGGCGGTTGATGTGCCGCTTGCGCGGATTGATTTTGTTATCGCTTAAAACCTCGGGTGAAAAATGTGAAACAGCCAAAGAAAAAAGTCAGCAGTTCAATTAAACCGACATCAATAATCGTCATGAGCTTTTTGGTGGTTATAGCAATCGGCGCGATAATCCTTATGATGCCGTTTTCGAGCGTTTCGGGCGAATTCACCGAGCCTGTCACCGCTGTCTTCACCGCCGTTTCCGCGACCTGTGTTACAGGGCTTACACTCGTTGACACCGGGGTTCATTATAACCTTTTCGGGCAGATTGCAATCCTTCTCATGATACAGATCGGCGGCTTGGGGCTTGTAACCTTCGCCTCGTTCGTTAACTTTGCCCTGCGGCGAAAACTTGAACTTCACACAATGAAAATCGCGACCGAATCGGTGAACAGCACAGGCTTTTCGGACGTTCGCGGAATAGTCTTGGGCATCGTGAAATTCTCGCTTATTGCGGAAATTATCGGCGCTTTGCTCTTGGCAATAGCATTTGTCCCGCGATATGGGCTTGCCGGAATATACCAATCAATATTTTTGGCAATTTCGGGCTTTTGCAACGCCGGATTTGATATAACTTCGCGGGTTATCCCGGGCGGGGTGAGCCTTCGCCCCTATACCGACGACCCCTATGTTATGATTGTTATATCGTTAATGATAATAATCGGCGGTCTGGGATATTACGTTTGGACTGATATTGTTAATTATAAAGAGAAGAAAAAGTTCTCATTTATGACAAAAATTGTTGCCATAACCGAACTTATACTCCTCGTTTTCGGCGCGGTATTTTATATAATCGGCGAATGGGATAACCCGAACACAATCGGCAACATGAACGGTTTTGACAAGATAATAAACGGCGGTTTCCTCTCGGTGACAATGCGGACGGCGGGCTTCATTAATATCGACCCGCACGAACTCACGAATACGTCGAAGATGCTTTCCGTGCTTTATATGTTTATCGGCTGCGCTTCCGGCTCGACCGGCGGCGGAATTAAGACGAACACCTTCGCCGTGATTGTAATGACCATGGTTTGCGTTATCCGCGGCAAGTCCGAAACGGTTGTTTTCGGGCGGCGGATTGAAAAGGATGCTGTCTACAAGTCATTGACAATTATGGTAATGTCAACCCTCGTTGTCGCAATAACGTCGCTTGTGCTTATTAACACAAACCCGACATATCGTTTTTCCGCGCTTGAATGTGCTTTTGAATCGGCGTCGGCGTTCGGCACAGCCGGCGTTCCGAGCGGTTTAACTGCTTCTTTAACGCTTCCGTCAATCGTCGCGCTATGTTTTTCTATGATTATCGGACGTGTCGGACCGGTTACGTTCGCCGCTTCGTTATCCATTAAAAACGCGAAGACAACGAAGAACGAGATTATCCCCGAGGGCAGGATTATGGTAGGTTAAGGCAACGCCGCACCCTTTGATCGATACCCCCCACAAAGTTTTTTGCATTTTGCTTGACTTTTTACGTGATTTTATAGTATAATAAATTGTATAATTATTCTGACACCGTTCGGAGATAAATATGGATGAATTTAAGGGCAGCAGATGCATAGTCTGCGGGAATGTTTTCACCGACAAAGACGACATTGTAGTCTGCCCGGATTGCGGCACACCCTACCACAGAGCCTGCTATAAATCTGTCGGAAGCTGTATTAACCATGCGCTTCACGAAACCCGCGGCTCGTGGAAGCCGGACTTACAGCCGGAAGAAGTAACCGCCCCCGACACTTTCTGCTCCAGATGCGGGAAACAGAATCCGCAGGACGCCCTGTTCTGCGAATCCTGCGGCTATCCGCTTAACTCGATAATCATGGACGTTGACGAAGAAGGCGAACCGACAGAACCGCAAGACAGCTTCATAATGTATCCGCACCTTATTAATTACTCCGATCCGTGCTGCGGACTTAATCCGAACGAAGAATTCGACGGCGTAAAGCTCTCGGAGATTGCGGACTATGTTGACAAAAATACCCATTATTACATCCCGATTTTCAAGAATTTCAAGACGCATGGGAAGAATATCTCGTGGAATCTGTCTGCACTCGTCTTCCCGGAGCTTTATTTTGCGTATCGGAAGATGGTTTTGCCGGCATTTGCCGCGCTTTTAATACGGCTGATTTTAGTCATCCCGTCGCTTATTCTCGCGTATTCGCAGGTTAACGCCGGGGAATTGTCGGAGTTCGCGAAGACTTTCAACACCGAAAGCAGCGCGTTTTCAATCTTCGCTTTTATCTTCATGATTGCCGATTACGCCAGAATGTGGATATTTTCGACAAATGCAAACAGTATGTACTATAAAAAGGTAATTCGCGACATTAAGCACGAAAAATCATTCTTTACGATAGACGCGCCGATTTACGGCGGAGACGGACTTTCAGCAGTTCTTCACAAAAAAGGCGGCACATCGATTTTTTGGCTAACCCTCTTTATATGCCTGTTAATTCTGCCCTTCGCGGTTCTTTATCTGTATTCGACGTTTAATATGGTGCTGCCGCTGCTATGAAAATCGGGATTTTCGGCGGCACATTCGACCCGCCCCACATAGGACACATTAACGCCGTTTCCTCTGCAAAAAGAATGCTTTCCCTCGACAGGGTAATTGTCGTCCCGGCGTATGTTTCGCCCTTTAAGATTAACCGGGAAGTCACCGCCCCCGAACATCGCCTCGAGATGGCGAAGCTTGCTTTCGATAAACCGTTTTCGGATATATCCGATTATGAGGTATCAAAGGGCGGCGTAAGCTATACAATTGACACAATAAGGCACTTTGCGGGGCTTTATCCCAATTCCGCGTATACACTTATTCTGGGTACAGACGCGTTTTTGGGATTTGATAAGTGGTATAAATACCGCGAGATTTTGTCGCTTGTTAACCTTGCGGTGGTTGCGCGGAGTGCGGAAGACACTGAAAAGATTGCGGAAAAAGAGCGGTTTTTCAAAGGCAATGCCGAGGTTAATGTCGTGAAAGTTACCCCTATTCCCATTTCGTCTTCACAGATACGGGAAAATCCGCAGACCTACAGAAAATTTCTTACGGAAAACGTGTACGAATATATAGAAAAAAACGGGCTTTATACGAATGAGTTATGATGTAAAGATGTACAGGGCAATTCTCGAAGAAAGGCTCAACTCGAAACGCTTTAACCACAGCCTGAACGTTGCCGAATCGGCAAAGGAACTGTCGGAACGCTGGGGTTATGAAAACACGGAAAAAGCGTATGTAACGGGACTTCTCCACGATATTTGCAAAAACGACAGTGAACAGAGCCAGCTTGAAATGGTCAGAAAATCGTCACGCGCCGTGAACAGCATCGACCTTATCACGCCGCCGCTCTATCATGCGATTGCGGGTGCGTGGTATGTTGAAAACAAGCTCGGAATACGCGACGACGAGATTTTGGACGCGATACGTTATCACACCGAGGGAAGGGCGAACATGACACTCCTCGATAAGATCATCTTTACTGCTGATATAATCTCCGCCGACCGCGATTTTTCCGACGTTTCGCACTATAGAGAGCTTGCGAAAAACGATCTTGAACAAACGGTTTTGGAATATCTTGCGTTCTCAATCGAGGATGTCTTGGGGAAGAAAATCTGCCTCTCGACACATTCGATAAACGCGTACAACTCGCAGATTATGCACACGAAAAAGGGATAAGATCCTCGAAAACCCGCACACGAAAAAGGGATAAAATTTTAGAAATCCCGCACACCAAAACGGGATAAAATTCTCGGAAATTTCGCACACCAAAATAGGATATACACGGAATACGCGTACGAAATTCGTACACGGAAAACGTGTACCATTACATACACGAAAAAAGGATACACTATTATGAATGAAGGATTAAAAACGGCTGTAAAGGCACTCGACAGCAAAAAAGGTATCGACATAAGGGTTATCGAAATCGGGAAATTATCGAGCCTTGCGGACTATTTCGTAATTGTCTCGGGTAATTCGGAAACACAAACCCGCGCCCTTGCCGATGAGGTCGAAATCAAGCTTAAAGAAGCGGGAATAACGCCGAAAAATATCCAATCCGACACCGGCAGAACGTGGATTATCATGGATTATTACGATTTTATTGTCCACGTTTTTCACAAGGAAACACGCGAATTTTATTCGCTTGAACGGCTTTGGAGAGACGGACTGGACGTTGATATAAGCGAAATCGTTACGCCGTAAAAAAGATTACGAGATAGAAAAATAACAAAGGAAGAAAGCAATGGCTGAATACTATAACTTTACCGAAATTGAAAAAAAGTGGCAGAAATACTGGCTTGAAAACAAGACTTTTTCGGTAAAACTTGATAAAACGAAACCGAAATGGTACACGCTTATCGAATTTCCTTACCCCTCCGGCGACGGCTTGCACGTCGGGCATCCCCGCTCGTATACGGCGATGGATATTCTTTCAAGAAAGCGCAGATTCCAAGGCTACAACGTCCTCTATCCGATCGGATGGGATGCTTTCGGTCTGCCTGCCGAGAATTTTGCGATAAAAAACAAGGTTCACCCGGCGGAATTTACGCAAAAAAACATACAGCGGTTCAAGAAACAATGCCAAATGATGGGATTTTCTTTCGACTGGGATCGCGAAATCGACACAACAGACCCGAAATATTACAAATGGACCCAGTGGATTTTTATACAGCTTTTCAAAAAGGGTTTGGCGTATAAAAAGGAAATGAATGTCAATTGGTGCACCGGCTGTAAGGTTGTGCTTGCTAATGAGGAAGTCGTTGACGGATGCTGCGAGCGGTGCCATTCGGAGGTTGTCCATAAGGTCAAGGACCAGTGGATGTTAAAAATTACCGAATATGCCGAGCGGCTTCTTGACGATCTTGACACGGTGGATTATATTGACAGAATTAGGATTACGCAGAAAAACTGGATTGGGAAGTCAATCGGCGCGGAGGTTGATTTTGCGACAACCGCCGATGACGTTCTAACCGTGTATACAACACGCCCGGACACACTTTTCGGCGCGACATATATGGTAATTTCCCCCGAACATCCATACATTGACAAATGGGCGGATAAGCTCACAAACCTTGATGAGGTCAGGGCTTATGCAAAAAATGCGGCGAAAAAGTCCGAGATGGAGCGTACCTCCCTTGCGAAGGATAAAACCGGCGTGAAGCTCCTCGGAGTCGAGGCGGTTAACCCCGTGAACGGGAAGCGCATCCCTATATTTACTTCCGATTACGTTTTAACAAGTTACGGCACCGGCGCGATTATGGCTGTCCCGGGGCATGACACACGCGATTACGAATTCGCGACACTTTTTAAACTTCCGATTATCGAAGTCGTAAAGGGCGGCGACGTTACAAAAGAAGCCTTCACCGATTGCGAAACCGGCGTAATGGTTAACTCCGAATTTTTGGACGGCTTGACGGTTGACGAAGCGAAGGTTAAGATCCGCGAGTGGCTTGAAAATAACGGCAAAGGTCACGCGAAGGTTAACTTCAAGCTTCGCGACTGGGTCTTTGCACGTCAGCGTTACTGGGGCGAGCCTATTCCGATAGTACGCTGCGAAGACTGCGGTTATGTCGCTATTCCCGAGACGGAGCTGCCGCTGAAGCTCCCAAATGTTGACAGCTATCTCCCCACCGACAACGGCGAAAGCCCTCTTGCGAATATCCCTGAATTTGTCAATACAACCTGCCCGAACTGTGGGAAACCCGCGAAGCGCGAGACCGATACAATGCCGCAATGGGCAGGCTCGAGCTGGTATTTTCTGCGTTATCTCGACCCCGACAATGAAAACGCGCTTGCCTCAAAGGAAGCGATTGACTATTTCATGCCGGTTGACTGGTACAACGGCGGCATGGAGCATACGACGCTGCATCTGCTTTATTCAAGATTTTGGCATAAATTCCTTTTCGACATCGGCGTTGTTAACACTCCCGAGCCTTACAAAAAGCGTACAGCACAGGGAATGATACTCGGCGAGGACGGACAGAAAATGTCAAAATCCCGCGGCAATGTCATTAACCCCGACGACGTTGTCCGCGATTACGGCGCAGACACCCTCCGCACATACGAAATGTTCATGGGAGATTTTGAGAAAACTGCACCGTGGAATTCGAGTTCAATAAAGGGCTGCAAGCGTTTTCTCGACAGGGTTTGGGGCTTACAGTTCAAGTTAAAAGACGGCGAAAGTTACAGCAAATCGCTTGAAACTTCCGTTCACAGAATGATTAAAAAGGTGTCGCTCGACATCGAGGAACTTAAGTTCAACACAGCGATTGCCGCGATGATGGCGTTCCTTAACACCGCCGACGAAAACGGCGGGCTTAACAGAGTCGAGTACAGGACGCTCTTAACCCTCGTGAACCCCGTCGCGCCACACATCACCGAGGAGATTTACCACAACGTCTTCGGCGGTTTTATCCGCGATGAAAGATGGCCGAAATACGACGAGAAGCTCTGCGAGGACGAAACCGTCGAAATCGCAGTACAGCTCTCCGGCAAGGTCAGGGCGAAGCTCAACATCAACATCAACGACAGCTCCGACGAGATAATCGCCCGCGCGAAGGAAGCCTTATCCGACCAGCTTTCCGGCAAAACCATCGTGAAAGAACTTTACGTCAAGGGCAGGCTCGTTAATATTGTCGCGAAATAGTTGTTTTGCACAAAACAAGCGGCTGATTTTTGTGGAATTTTTTCTGAAAATCGCTTGACATTTTTCCTAATATACGCTATAATAAGATAGTTACATCTATATCCAATCACTAAATTAAGGATAATTGACATAAATCCTGCTGCGGGTTTTCCCGCCAAAGGGAGGGAAAAAAATGGCAGAAGTTGTTGTCGGCAAGGATTCACTTGATAAAGCGCTCAAAATTTTCAAGAGAAACTGCGCGAGAGACGGTATAATTTCCGAAGTCCGCAAGAGAGAACATTACGAAAAGCCTTCCGTACGCAGGAAGAAAAAGTCCGAGGCTGCAAGAAAGCGTAAAAAGTATTAATACGTCAGTAAGCGGATGGCAAATTTTTGCTATCCGCATTTTACTTAAAAAGGATTAATTAATATGTCAAAAGCTTACGATAAATTACAAAAATGCCTAAAACAAATCAAGGAAAAAACCGATTTTGTTCCTGAAATTGCCATAGTCTTGGGTTCGGGGCTTGGAAGTTTCGCCGAAAAAATAGACGTTAAAGCGATAATACCCTACAGCGAAATTGAAGGTTTCCCCGTCTCAACCGCCCCCGGTCACGCAGGACGCTTCATCTTCGGAAACCTTGCCGGGAAGCGTGTTGTTGCCATGCAAGGGCGTGTGCATTATTATGAGGGATATGATACCCGCGAAGTCGTTCTGCCGATAAGATTAATGCGGCTCATGGGTGCTTCAACCCTCATTTTAACGAATGCGGCGGGCGGAATCTCCGAAAAATCTTATCCCGGATGCTTCATGCTGATCACCGACCATATCTGCCTTGCGCCGTCTCCGCTTATCGGCGAAAACCTGTCTGAGATTGGTACGCGCTTTCCGAGTATGGACAACATCTACGACCGCGATTTGCGAAAAATTGTTAAAAATGCCGCTTCCGAAATCCCGCTTTTCGAGGGCGTTTATATCCAGACGACCGGTCCGCAGTACGAAACTCCGGCTGAAATTCAGATGTACAAAGCGTTCGGCGCGGGTGCTGTCGGAATGTCAACCGCCGTTGAAGCAATCGCCGCCGTTCATTGCGGCTTTAAGGTAATCGGAATTTCCTGCATCTCAAACATGGCTTGCGGCCTTTCCGACACGCCCCCCTCGGAAGAAGAGGTTTTAGAAATCGCGAATAAATCCGGCACTTTATTCAGTAAACTATTGATTTCGGTAATTACAAGCATTTAAGAAAATAAATTATCCAAAAAGTATTGACTTTTTTCAGAATTTGTTGTATATTTATAGTATAGATATATATTCGAGGTGGAATCACATGGCAGATTGTAACAAAAATTGCAGTTCGTGCGGTGAAGAGTGTGCAGAACGCGGCGAAGAGGCAAGTGCAGGGCAAAGTTTACTCGAAGCACCTCACGCTAAATCGAATGTTAAACGTATAATCGGTGTTGTCAGCGGCAAGGGCGGTGTCGGGAAATCGCTTGTCACCGGGCTTTTGGCGGCACTTTACGCGAAAAAGGGATATTCCACTGCGATAATGGACGCGGACGTGACCGGACCTTCAATTCCGAAGATGTTCGGGATTTCAGGACGTGCTGTCGGGAACGAAGACGGAATTCTCCCTGCCGTTACAAAAACTGGAATAAAGTTAATTTCTGTTAATCTTCTCCTCGAAAACCCATCCGACCCCGTAATATGGCGCGGACCCGTTATAGCGGGCGTTGTAAAGCAGTTTTGGACCGACGTAATATGGGGCGACATTGATTATATGTTCATAGATATGCCGCCGGGAACGGGCGATGTGCCGCTGACCGTGTTCCAGAGTGTGCCGGTTGACGGGCTTGTAATTGTTGCGTCACCGCAGGATCTGGTTACAATGATCGTCGGAAAAGCCGTTACGATGGCTAAGATGATGAATATCCCGGTTTTGGGCGTTGTCGAAAACATGAGTTACGTTAAATGCCCGCATTGTGAAGAGAAAATTTACCTTTACGGCGACAGTCACATTGACGCATATTGCGTTGAAAACGACTTGGAGCTTTTGGGGAAGGTGCCTATAGCCCCCGAAATCGCGAAGGCTTGCGACAACGGAACTATTGAGGATTATCCCGGCGACGAACTTTTGGACGTTGCAAGGATTATCGCAAAGGCTCACGACTAATTTATTATGTAAATAATTACCATAAATAATCTGAAAGCGGTGTTTGTTTTGAAACAAAAGATCGATACAGAAATCTACTCGGAGAAAACTATAGCAACCTACGAGACAAAGTACCGTGATAACCCTCTTTCAAAGCCGCAGGAGATTGTCCTCACCATAACTTCCGGGCATCTGTACGGAAAAGCATTTGTATGCGAACAGGTTGCGACGAAGGAAGAGGATATCTTCTACTCGAAATTTTCCGCAAGTATTATGGATATATCAAACATTACCATAAATACATATATTAAGGAATATCCGATCTATATTTCGTTTGAGAAACCGAGTAAGGATAATAAATACGCAAAGGATCGTAGGAGGATAATTCTGCCGTCTTTTGAAAATCCTGAAAATATTGTTGCTCAGATTATCGAAACGAAAGAAAAACTAAAGCCCGGTAAAAAGAAGAAAACGAACCCGGCGGAAGAACGCTACGTTGAGGATTACACCGAAACTGCTCAACCGACGAAAAAATCCGGCATAGACGATATAATCGACATCTGGGACAATGTACAGCCGGAATCGGAAGAAACTGTTGAAGTTACGGCAGAATCGGAAGTTATTGTCGAAAAGATAACCGAAGAGCAGATCGGAAGTGCAGAAATCGAATCGGAAGTTAATTTCACCGAGGCTGAAGACGGATTTATCGACGAAGAAGAACAGCAGTTCCGCACCCCTCCGATTGCCCCTGCGCCGCCGGAATTCTTAAGCGAAACTCTATTCGAGGCAAAAGAGGAGTCCGTTCGTGCAGAGGAAGTTCTGTTTGAGACGGTCAGAACGGCTAAAAGGTCCGAAAAGCCTGTATACGAGGCACCGCAGCCCGAAACTATCCTCTATCGCGGCGATGAGGAGTCCGACGATGTTAAGTACGAATCGGAAATCTTGATATACGAAACCCCGGAAACTGCCGACGACAGCACGGTTGCCGAGGATAGCGAAGTTACAGAAGACAGTGGTTTAGCCGAAGCCGAAGAAGTTACCGAAGTTATCGAGGACACAGAAGCTGACGAGGTTGCTGATGTAGCCGAGGACAGCGAGGTAATCGAGGACAGCGAGATTTCTGATGAGGGCGAAGCCGACGAGGTTGTCGTGGACAACGAAGCCGACGAAGTTGCCGATAACAGCGAAGTTGCCGAAATCGAGGATGAAAGCGAAGTTGCCGAAATCGAGGAAGCAAGCGCAGTTGCCGAAGCTATCGTAACTCGTAAACCCTCCGAAGCTGCAAAAACCCGCGAAGTTCTCGAAGCCCCGAAAGTTACCAAAAGCTCCGAAAAACCGGGAGCGAAATTATCTTCCCTTGAATCATTTGAAGAATCTATGAAAAAATTGAAGATAATGTATGAATCGGGCGTTATTACCTTAGAAGAGTTTAACGCGGAGAAGAAAAACATTCTGAAAACTTTATATTAAGAAAAAAGAGCCGTAAAAGGCTCTTTTTATACAGAATGTATATTATTTTTTTAATATCTTAATAAAATGTACTTGATTTTACAACGACTTCGGTGTATAATTATATAGATAGTATAAAAATTTATCGAAATGATCCCGGCAAGAATCGGAGCAAAATATATGAATATCATTATTGTCGGCTGCGGGAAGGTCGGGCAAAGTCTGATTGAGAGCCTTCACGACCAAGGTCACGACGTCTCGGTGATTTCAAGCAACATCGACGATTTCGGCAACCTCCCCCCCGGCTTCGACGGCTTCACAACCCTCGGCGTGCCTATAGATCAGGACGTGCTGCGCCGGGCAGGCATTGAATCCTGCGACTCTTTCGCGGCGGTCGGTGCCGATGACAATACGAATTTAATGTGTGCGCAAATTGCCAAAAATATCTATAATGTTCCGCGTGTTTACGCAAGGGTAAATGACACTGACAAGAATGAGGTATATCGCTCGTTCGGCGTCGATACCGTCTGCCCCACGAACTTGACCGTCGCGGCACTCCTTCCGATGCTTACTGCGAACAACAGCGAAAGCGTGACTGTCACGAACGCAGTCCACAACGGGCACCTCATTTCTATTACAACAATCGACATAGAAAAGGAACATATTGGAAGACGTCTCACCGAAATGAGCGAGCTTTTAGAACGAAACGAAACAATTATCGCAATTGAACATGGTGACGGAACCGCGCAGATGGCGGCATTCTCGAACCCGGAGCTTAAAAAGGGCGATAAACTTATTTTAGCGAAGCTTTCAAAATAATAGCATCGAAATTTAGCTACACAAAATATACAAATAGTATATTTAATAATAAAACCACACAGGTAAACGGATGAAAGTTACAATTGTCGGGGGCGGTAAAGTCGGGTACTACCTCGTTAGAACGCTTCTTGAACACAAGCATCAACCAACTGTTATCGAGATAAACAAAAGAGTTTGCGAAAACTTAGCGAATGAACTGGAAATTCCTGTTGTATGCGGTGACGCGACGAGTGTTGACACGCTCGAATCCGCCGAGATCAAAGACTCCGGCGCGTTTATAAGCGTAACCGGTCTTGATGAAGTGAACCTTGTAACCTGTCAGCTTGCGCGGAATAAATTCGGGATAAAAAAGACGATAGCGAAGTCTAATAATCCCAAAAATGTAGATATAATGCAACGCCTCGGTATAGATAACGTCATAAATTCTACAGATAGTATAGCAATGCTTATCGAGCGGGAGGTTGATACCTCTAAAATTAAACAGCTCATAACCCTAAATCAAGGCGAAGTCGCAATATCGGAGATTGTTCTGCCCGAGAATTACTCGTGGGAAGGGAAACGTCTTAAGGACATACGGAGCAATATTCTTTTCAATATAGTATCAATAACCCGCGGTGAAACCCTCATGATACCGCGAGGCGAGACGGAACTCAAGGGCGGAGACAGACTCCTCGTAATTTCAGAAGCCGATTCGGTAAAGTCGTTAAAAAACATTTTGAAGATAAAGAATGATTAGGTATTACTATGGCGGAAAATAATGTTAATTCTTCGCACAAATCCCCTGCACAGATTCTTGCCGAACAGAGCAGGGCGAAAAGTAAGTCGAAATCCAAGTCTGAAAATGGTGAAATTCGGAATAAAACCTCCGATAATCACTCTAAAAAACTTCCTGTTAATAACAAGAAGTTAGTTACTGTTGAAAATGATGATAACCGGAACATTATTACCGGTGCTAAGGATGTTAAGCGGAATAAAACTGCCGATAACAAGCGCGTTAAAAAACGTCCGTTAAAAGAGCAGGGCAGGGATACGATTTTTTCGCTTGACATCGGGACGAGGACTGTTGTCGGGATTCTTGCGAAGGTTGACGAGGACGGCGTTTTCGAGGTTTTGGCTTCTTGCAGCGTTCCGCACACCGTACGCGCAATGATGGACGGGCAGATTGAGGATATAAAACAGGTTGCGAAGATTGTTTCGATAGTGAAATCACGTCTTGAAGAGCTTTCTGGGATAAAACTCACGAAGGTTGCCATTGCGGCGGCGGGGCGTGCCCTTAAAACCGTGCGTACCTCGGCTGAATTTTCCATCGAAAACTTAGATATTTTGTCCGAAGACAACGTAAAATCTTTTGAGATTGAGGCTGTAGTCAAGGCTCAGAACGAGCTTGACATCGGCGACGCATCCTTTTATTGCGTCGGACATACGGTCGTCGCGTATGAACTTGACGGCTACAAAATCAAGGTTTTGGCGGGACACAGAGGTAAACGTGCCTCAATCGATCTGTTGGCGGCGTTTTTGCCGTCCGGCGTTGTCGAAAGTCTTTACGCGGTGACGGACGATTGCGGGCTTGAAGTAATCAGTCTCACGCTTGAACCAATCGCCGCCATGCACGTGATTATCCCCCCGGAAGTAAGGCTCATCAACATTGCCCTCGTGGACATCGGCGCGGGAACTTCCGACATTGCCGTGTCGAGAAACGGCAGTATCGTTGCTTATGCAATGGCAACAATTGCCGGCGACGAGATTACGGAAGAGATTATAAGGAAATATTTAGTAAGTTTCGACGTTGCAGAGGAGATGAAATTAAACTCCGGTAAACAGTTAAAATACCGCGACATCCTCGGGTATGAACACACCCTCGAATCGCCCGAATTCTTTGAAAGCATCTTTCCTGCGGCAGGCTACCTCGCGGATACAATCTCAAAGGCGGTTGTCGAAGCTAACGGAAGCCCGCCGGCAGCGGTTTTCCTTATCGGCGGCGGCTCACAGCTTCCGGGCTTAACCGACATGGTTGCGGAGCGGCTTAATATGCCTTCCGACCGTGTGGCTGTCGGCGGGCGGATGAATTACAGGAATATTTCGCTCTCGAAGATGGCGAAGGGTTCGATAAGTATCGACGGGCCGGAATTCGTAACCCCGATTGGCATTGGGCTTGCAGCGTATACTACCGGCGGCTACGACTTCGCTGTGATAACCCTTAACGGGAAGAAAAAGCGGATTTTTGATACGAAAATCCTTACAGTGCTTGACCTGCTGATGATCAGCGGTTATAAGTCTTCGCAAATTTTGGGCAAAACAGGCAGAACCCTCAATTTCACCCTAAACGGCGAGAAGATGTCGCTTTCCGGCAATCCCGGGAAGCCTTCCGAGCTTGAGGTTAACGGCGTTCCGGCGAGTATAAACACAACCCTGAAACAGGGCGACGAGGTTGTCTTTACCCCCGCGACAGACGGAATCTCGGCTTCGGCAAAGATTTATGAGGTTACCGACGGCGTTGACATTGATGTTATAACGGTTGATGATGCAACCTATCCGTTTGGGAAAATATGCAATGTTAACGGCAAATACGTTATGCCCGACTATTCCATCAAAAATTTCGATACAATAACGATGATAGAGGTCAGAACCCTCTACGACTTAACCGAAACCCTCCCGTTTGATACCTATGCGCTTGATTTTTACATAGGCGGAAAAAAGCTAACCTTCGATTATGAACTTCGCGCAGGGGATAAAATTGTCACGACTTCAAAGATGCTTCGCCACACTCCGAAGCCTGACAAAATCGAAAACGTAAAGCCGATAATACCGGAAAAAGAGAAAAAAACTGTAGATATTGACGAAAGTGAAGTCGAAATTCGGAAAAATTCAGGTAATATTGCACAGAATTCTTTCGCTTTAGACGCACTAATTGAAATCGCAAAATCCGCGATTAACGACGAAATAAAAACAGACGAAGTGCCGCCGGAGGTTATCCTTATTCCCGACAATATACCGGCTGAAAACAGCATTTCCGAAAAAAACGCAACCGATGAATTTTGGGTAACGCTTAACGGGCGGCATATTGTTCTTGAGCCGAAATCCGATAATTCGCCTCATGAATTCGTCGAGCTTATGAGCTATGCTGACCTTGACCTCGAAAACCCGCCGCCGTCTAAAAATATGGTTATAACCCTTAACGGCGGCAATGTAAGCTTCATGGATGTCATTTCAATCGGTGACGACGCGGTTGTAAAATGGGCTGATAATTAATA
This sequence comes from Ruminococcus sp., assembly GCA_031262105.1. Lineage (GTDB taxonomy): Bacteria > Bacillota > Clostridia > Oscillospirales > Ruminococcaceae > JAISGY01. The sequence goes on from JAISIH010000056.1 coordinate 21,904, forward strand.
CTCTCTGTATAAATTTTCTTTAGGTGTATATTATGGATACTACAAATGTAATTCTCAGCGCAATGAATAATGTTTCAATTTTGCTGATGGGGCTTGACCAGTCGGAGTCGAGACTGATTTTTTGGAATTCTTTGAAAATTCTCGGATCTGCTGTCGGTGCTTCGACCGTTTCCATATGGAAAAATTATACTGCTGATGACACTTTATATTCACACAGGGAATCGTCATGGACGACGAACACCCCTCTTTTCAGAATTCCCGAATGTGATAACCTCAACTTAACCGATTTAAACCCTCTCTGGACCAACAGAGACGTTCAACCGCACGAAATGAACTTTTCGGGAATGATGCTTCAAGAAGATATTCGGAAGTTTTTTTCTCCTACACCGTTCGGCACCCTACATATTGTTCCGATTAACTACAATTCGGAGTTTTGGGGCGTTATAACCTATGCCTATGCTGTTGAATATCACAGTTTCAACGACAGTGAAAAAAGCGTGCTGAATTCGGCGGGTCTGCTTTTCGCTTCCGCAATTGCCCGAAAAGAACTTATCCGCTCGCTTTATGAGGCGAAGGAAGCCGCTCTCGCAAGCACTAAGGCGAAGACGGATTTTCTCTCGAGAATGAGTCACGAAATGAGAACCCCTCTGAATGCAGTTATCGGCATGACGAAGATTGCCGCTGAAACTGACGACAAGGGCAAGAAGGACACTTGTTTAGAGCGGATTTCTTCGTCTGCTACCCAGCTTTTGGCAATTGTTAATGACGTTTTGGATATGTCAAAAATTGACTCAAACAAGATGGAGATTATCCCGGGCGAAGTTAACCTTGAAAGATTAATAAAGTATGTAGTTGATCTGAATTCTGCAAAAATATTACAAAAAAATGTTATAATCACAGTTTATTGTGAAAAAACCGAACGCTATATCATTACCGACGGCTTAAGGCTGGCGCAGGTTTTGACGAATATTCTCTCAAATGCCGTTAAATTCACCCCCGAAAACGGCTTCGTAAATATTGAGGCGAAAGTAGAGCGGCAGATTTACAGCAATTCAATACTTATTTGCGAAATAATGGATAACGGAATCGGGATAAAAAAGGAAGATATTGCCTCGCTTTTTAATGCTTTTGAACAGGCAGACGGCGGATTAACCCGAAAATTCGGCGGTACAGGGCTTGGGCTTACCATATCGAAGAAGCTTATCGACCTCATGGGCGGCGAAATTAGCGCGGTGAGCGAAAAGGGCGAGGGCTCGATTTTCAAGATCGTTCTCCCGTTCACGTGGGGCAATGTTATCGCGAATAATACTGACAAGAAAAACATCACCGAACAGTACAACTGGACCGGTAAAAGGATTTTGCTCGTCGAAGACATCGAAATAAACCGCGAAATTGTTTTCGGGCTGCTTCAAGAAACGGGCGTAACAATTGATTACGCCGAAAACGGAAAAATCGCGGTTGATATGTATTCGGAAAACCCCGAGGCATATAATATTATACTGATGGATATACAAATGCCGGTTATGGACGGCATAACCGCCGCGCAGCGAATCCGCAATTCCGGATTTATCACGGCGGAGCGAATACCAATATATGCCATGACCGCGAACGCTTTCCGCGAAGACGAGGAAAAATGTTTCCACGCCGGAATGAACGGGCATATCCCAAAACCAATCGACGCCGATAAACTCCGCCAAATAATCAACAAAGAGCTGATGATCTGAATCCGGCGGGGTGCGAGGGAGTGCGTGGCGGAGTACGCTTGGAGTCTGATAACGCTGTCGGCGAAACTATACTATATAAAAAGGACTGATAATTGATGAGACTCGATAAATTTCTTAAGGTTTCAAGGATAATTAAGCGGCGAACGATTGCGAATGAAGCTTGTGATGCCGGAAAAGTTACCGTTAACGGAAAAGTCGCACGTGCTTCGCTTGAAGTAAAGCTCGGCGACAGAATCGAAATAACAATGGGCAACAAACCCTTTGCCTGTGAGGTTACTGCCCTTTCCGAGATTGTAACTAAAGAAACCGCCGGCGATAATTATAGGGTTATCGAGTGATGTAATCGTTTTCATGAAACCTACGTTTGGTGTGTAATTTACATCGAAATTCGGGGGTATAAGAGGCGAAAATGCGTTAAGAATGCATTCGCCGTGTAAACGATTACATCAATGCTGAACTTAATTTGAGGCAATAAAAAACGTGCAAACTTTTACGGTTGCACGTTTTATTATGTTTCTGTTAAATCAGTTATTCACCGAGTCGGAAAGGTTTTTGCCTGCCTTGAATTTTGCAACTTTCTTTGCGGGAACATTGATCTTTTCCTTGGTTTTCGGGTTGATAGCTGTTGTAGCTTGTTTTTCCCTAACTTCAAAAGTTCCGAAGCCGATAAGCTGAACAGTTTCGCCGGAAACGAGTGCGTCGCTTACTGCGCCTGTGAATGCGTTAACAGCCTTCTCTGCGTCTTTCTTGGAGAAATTAGCCTTTGCCGCTACAGCAGCAATGAAATCCGATTTAGTCATGTGTTTTATACCTCCGATATTTTCTATATATGTTTAAAGGACAACCCATGTCCTCAAAAACCTTTGGGAAAACCTGCGGGAATTATTCGGGAAATTTTAGCCCGAAATCTATTATATATCTTTCTGTCGCTTCTGTCAATACCTGTTCAGGAAAAATTTTTGATAAAAAGCAAGTTTCACAAATATTTAACAAAATGTCGCCCATATCTTTATCAATATTGTCACTGTTATTGACATTATCGAGAATCTGCCGTATTTTGTCAAGAATTTCGTCCGTCGTATGCGAATATCCGGCGCGATAAGCCCGCTTTATAACCTTCTCTGCACGCATTAACGCCGGTAGCGATTTTGAAACTGCGTTAAGCGTATCGACAGCCGTTTCTTGATTTTTCTCAAGTTTTTTTATGCTGTCCCAGTTTTTGAGAACCTCTTCCGGCGTTTTTGCAAGAACATCGCCGAAAACGTGAGGGTGGCGGGTGATTAACTTAACACAAATGTCGTTTGCAACGTCATCAAAGGTGAAACCTTCGTCAGCCGCTTTTTCTTCCCCATTGTCTGCCGCTCCTGTCGCCTCGTTTGTCTGCCTCGCCGCCTTGTCAGCCTCAATGTCGGAGTGGAAGACCACTTGGAGTAACACATCGCCGAGTTCTTCGCGTAAAAGCGCGGGATTGTCGGTGTCGATTGCCTCGACTGCTTCGTAACATTCTTCGATAAGGTCGTTGCGAATCGTTTTGTGCGTCTGAACCTTGTCCCATGGGCAGCCGTCGGGCGAACGAAGAAGCTTTACGATTTCAATTAGATCGTCAATATTATACCGTGATTTATAGGTAAAATTCATAAAAAATAACAGAAAATGATATATAAGGATGGCGAATTTACAGATTTAATCGTTTTCTATATTCATATTATCAAAAAGAAAGTAATTTGTCAAGTAAAATCGTAAAAAAAATCTTAATTGTATAAAAATAATTTTAGGGATTAAAATAATCGTATAATTTATTGAAGGTAATTTTCATGAGCAGAAAAATTTCACGCGCCAGTTGTTTGATGGAACACCGCGTTCCGATAACCGCATATGCCTCAATTGTCGGGAAGGAAGAGTCGGAAGGTCCTCTCGGGAGGTATTTCGACGAATCGTCGGATGATGCGTATTTCGGGCGGGATACTTGGGAGCAGGGCGAGGCGGAACTACTTCATAAGACGGTTAAGCTTGCGGTAAAAAAAGCCGGAATTTCTGAGCGGGACCTTGACTACGTCGTCGCCGGCGACCTTCTTAACCAATGTGTGAGTTCGACTTACGGCATAAACGGGCTTGATGTTCCTTATATTGGAATTTACAGCGCGTGTTCGACCGTTGCGGAGGGGCTTATGCTCGGTGCAATGCTCACCGACAGCGGTTTATCCCAAAATTTGATAGTTTCAACATCATCGCATTTTGCGGCGGCTGAACGTCAATTTCGATTTCCGCTTCATTACGGCGGTGTCAGAACGCCGACAGCCCAGTGGACTTGCACTGCTTCCGGCGCGGTAATAATCTCGGCGGAAGATTCGCCCCTCGACTGCGCGGATGCGCCGGTTATAAAGGCGGTTACAACCGGGAAGATTGTTGACTACGGGGTTGTTGACGCGTCTAATATGGGGGCGGCGATGGCTCCTGCGGCGGCGGATACGATAAAAACGTTTTTTTCCGATACGAAGATGAAGCCGACGGATTTTGACGCAATTGTTACCGGTGATCTGGGCAGAGTCGGAACAAAACTTCTGCACAAACTGCTTGAAGCAGATAATATTGACATTTCGGCGGTACATGAGGACTGCGGCAGTCTTATCTTTGACGACAACGTTCAGGACGTACACGCGGGCGGTTCGGGTGCGGGCTGTTCGGCATCGGTGCTTTGCGCGTATTTTCTCCCGAAACTTAAAAAGCGGGAGCTTAAAAATATCCTCTTTTGCGCAACAGGCGCGTTAATGTCAACAACGGTAAGTCAGCAGGGAAGCTCAATTCCCTGTATCTGCCATGCCGTGCATATTTCGGCAGTGTAACTTTAATTTTGGGAATAACATGAAAGTACAACCTTTCAAACCTTTTTGTGCCGCGATCAAAGCGGAATGGTGTTTATTATGATATTTGACTTTATAAAATGCTTTATAGTCGGCGGACTTTTCTGCGCCGCAGGGCAGCTTCTCATTTCTTACACAAAATTAACTCCGGCGAGAATTCTTGTTGCGTTTGTTGTAGCGGGGGTTGTACTCGGGGCTTTCGGCGTATACGAGCCGCTCATTGAGTTTGCGGGGGCGGGGGCAACAGTTCCGCTGACGGGATTCGGCGCGAACCTTGCACGAGGCATACGCGAGGCGGTTGACGAACGGGGGCTTATCGGCGCATTGACAGGCGGTTTAACAGCCGCATCAGGAGGCATTTCGGCAGCACTGCTGTTCGGGCTTCTTGTGGCGTTAATTTTCAAATCGAAGACGAAACAAACGTAAGGGGGTGAAGTATTGAACACAAGAAGTAAATGGATGTATGGCATAGGCAATGCGGGGGCGCAGTTTATCTGGACATTTACGGGGTCATTTTTGACGCAGTATTATACCGACAGCGTATTTGTGTCGGCGGCGTTTATAGGGACTATGATGCTTGTTATGCGGCTTGCGGACGGGATTACCGATATTTTGCAGGGGATACTCATTGAGAAGACGCATACGCGGTTTGGGAAGGCGAGACCTTGGCTCATTATCTCGATTATACCGCTTCTTTTGACGACGGTGCTTGTCTTTAATGTACCGCAAAGCCTTTCGGGGACTGGAAAGAGCATCTATATTTGCGTAACCTACTTCCTTATGGCGACGGTTTTTTATACAATGTTTTCGCTTGGATATTGGGCGATGCTTCCGCTTGTCGCGAATGACGAGAAGGAGCGGGCGGGACTGTCTGCCGCGGCGAATATCTGCGGATTTGTTTCGGGAACGCTCATCTCGGTTATAACCGTTCCGATCCTTAACGCGCTGGGCGGGTCGGGGTCACAGATGGCTTGGAGAGTCGTTGCGGTTGTGTTTTCATTATTTGCGCTTGTGCTTTCCGTTGCGTGCGTTGTCTGCACGAAAGAGAGGAAGAAGCAAACGGCGGCTAAGACTAAGCCCGTTAGAATTAAAACAAGCGTAAGGGAGCTTCTTCACACAAAATATTTCTATATCGCAGTCGGCTTCGCGGTTTGTACCTCTATGATCGGGGCAATTGTCCTCGGTGCGCCGCTCTATTTCTGTCGGGACGTACTCGGCAACTCGAACTACTACCCCTACCTTGCGCTTGTCTACAGCGTTACAACGGTCGCTGCGCTGTGGGTTGCGCCGAAACTTTATGAAATCGCCGGGAAGCGGCGGGTTATGTATATGGGGTGCGTTGTCGCAATCCTCGGGCGAATTGCCGGAATTTTTAACCCCTATAGCCTTGCATTAACCCTCGTCGGGACGTTCATAACCGCAATCGGTATGTCAATGTATACTGCCGGGGCTTGGACGCTTGCTTCGGAGATTGTCGATTATCTTGAACCGCGCTTGGGTACGCGGATTGAGGGGCTTGCGACGACGGCGACTTCCTTCGGGAATAAAGTCGGAACAGGTTTCGGAGCGGCGGCACTGGGCTGGTCGCTCGCGTACGGCGGCTATAACGCAAGACTTCCAGCACAGGGGGTTGCCGTGCAGAAAGCGGAGATATTCCTGCTCTACTTCATGCCGATGATCCTTTGTGCAATAAGCTTCTTCCTCATAAGGGCATGGAAAATCTCAACCGAAAAGAAGCTTCGCCCCCTCAAAGCAATCGGTTAAAATTAATCACAAAACTTTTACAGTTTGATTATATTGTTGCAAAAAATCTTCGGGTGTGGTATTATTGTATCAGCCCGAAGATTTTGACTTTCAGGAGGTTATGAATGAAGAAAAGATTAATTCCGCTTATTGCCGTATTTGTGCTTGCGCTTAACGCTTGTTCAAGCGGAAGCGCATCGAGCAGTTATGACGGTGCTTCGGCTGCTGCGGAAACTGCCGCCGTGAATTATAGCGATGCAATGTCTGCTAATGGCGCCGGTTATAACGAAAGCGCAGGCGCGGAACTGCCCGACGCGGAAGAATCCGAAAAGATGATTATCCGCAACGCCGATATTACAATCCAAACCCTCAATCTTGATGAAACTTACGGCAAACTCACCGCGAAGCTTTACGAACTCGGCGGAACAATACATACCGAGCAGACCGAAAAAACCGATTTTTCCGCCCACGCAAACGCTGTTTTTAAGCTTCCGCCGCGAAATTTAGATGCGTTTGTTGCATACGCAGACGAGTGCGGAAGGGTTACTAACAAGAGCATTTCTTCCGAAGATATTACAGCCCAATATATCGACACCGAAATCCGCCTTGAAAATAAGCGGCGCAACCTCGAGAAATTTTATCAATACCTCGACGAAGCGTATAATTCCGAAGACGTCATAAGAATTCAGCGTGAGATCGACCAGATTACCTCCGATATCGAGAGCTACCAAGGGCAGCTTAACTATTGGAGCAGAAGCGTTGCAGAATCGCAGGTGAATATTTCAATCCGTCAGCTTCAGGACCCGAACGAGATTGAGATTGAAGACGTAGAATTCTCGACACTTTCCGCCGAAAACATGGGCAAGATAATGTCAAACGGCATTAAAAAATGCGCGGACGTTATAATTACGCTGTTCCAGTGGCTGATTATCATTATAGTTACGCTTCTGCCGGTAATACTTGTTGTCGCAGTGATACTCGCAATCATCTTCCTCCGCAGAAAATTCCTCGACAAGAAGCACCCCGAGCGTGTCGAAGAGCGAAAGCTTGCGAAAGAGCGGATTAATGCGGCGAGAAACTATCAGGCAACGCGCAGTTATCAGCAAAATTCGACCGATAATACAAATAATCCCGGCTATAAAAAGCCTCCGCAATAAACCCCAAAAATCGTACCTGTGAAAACGGGTACGATTTTTTTATCAGTCCGCGAATTTTTCAAGAAGCGTCGGGAGCGGCAGCGCGATTAGCAGAATCACAAGCCCGGTTATGTTCGCGGCAGTTATTGCAAACGTCTCATACGGGAAAAGCGACGGAAGCGACCCGGCAACAAATCCCCCGATAACGCAATACGTGACCTTCCGCTTGTTTTTAAGGAGCCATGCGATCGGCTTTGCGGAGATGAATATTCCCGCAAGGCAGAATATGACGAAGATTGCAAGAGTCGGAATGTTCTCAAACGGGTGTGCTATTGCATCGGTGAGCATATAGTAAATCCCGAGAACGAGCATCATTGCCGAGCCTGAAAGCCCGGGAAGAACCATTGCGGCGGCGGTTATAATCCCGCCCGCGGCAAGTTTTATTATGTTTACGGCGGAGAGTGTTGCCGCCCCGCTGTTCTCCGGCGTTTTAAGCTGATACAGCCACAGCAGAACTATTACTGCCGCGCCGATTAAGAACGGGATTATATCGAGAGGCTTAAGTTTCTCCGTCTTAGTACCCTCTTTGTAAAATATGGGAATACTCCCGACGACGATACCGAAAAAGAACATCTTCGTTTGAATTGGGAAGTGTATGTCAAGGAAATTGCTGATTAAAACCGCCGCGATAACGATCCCGACGACCATCCCCCCGACAACAGGGAGCAGAAGCGGCATATTTTTTATGAGCTTTTTAATATTGAGTGTAACGGCGTTGAGGAGGTCGTCGTATATTTTCAGTATGATGGCAATCGTTCCGCCGCCGACGCTTACCCATGTGGCAATGCCCATCAAAATTCCGATAACGAAGCGTTTTAAGATTAACATAATTCACCCTAAAAAAACATATATTTTTTCCATTTTATTATTATACCATAAATCCTAACATTTTTCAATCTTTTTCGTCAAAAATTATTGACAAACCGTTCCACACGTGATATAATATAATATGGTAATTTGTGCTGATTAAAATTCGCGGGAGGGCAGCCTCTGATGATATGTCCCAAATGTAACTCAGAAATAACGGAAGATACCGATTTTTGCGGAATCTGCGGCGCGAAGCTTGCGGATTTTGACGAGGCGGATTTTCTCGACAATCACTCAAAAAGCAACCGCCAGATCAAGCAGGAACGGCGTAAAGCTTTAAGGAAAAAGCTTATGTCGCGCATTAAGCTTGCAGGGGGAATCCTTGCCGTAATCGCGGTCGTGGTTGTTGCTGTTTTAATAATATCATCGCTTAAGCGTTCCGAGGGCGAGCGAATCTTCGCCGGAGTCCCTCTCGGGCGGAATGTTGAGATTGCCGATAAGGAAACCGGCGTATCCTTCGAGGTTTATTCGGAGTACGAAGTTTTAGCGAAAATCAGCGCATATAGTTACATCTGCGAGTCTGACGCTTCTGTTACGGTCGAGGGGATTGCGCTTCCCGAGTGGGCGGTGCTTCTTACAAAAAATGCCCAAAATAACATAAGCAGAGTCTCCTATTACGAATTCGCCGCGCTCAGTTCTTCGTGGAAAGGCACAAAACACGATACGAAGATAGCGATAACCGACATAACCTACGGGCAGAAACTTCAAGACGTGAATAAGATGCTTAAAATGTCGCCCTACGCTATGATTGCGACGCTCGACAACAACACAACCGAATGTATCTACCGCTACAACGCCCCCGACGAAGACGGCAACAACCGCGTCTATAACCTCAGCGTTTTCATAGACGACGCGGACGACACCGTTAAGGACGTTTTCGAGTCAGAACTCGACTACATCGGCTTCTTCCTGTCGGCGAATTAACGGTGCGGGAGGAACAAAGCGTGTGTGTGGGAGGGGCAAAACTTCTTTCAGGTGAATTTTTATGCGTAAATATTTTTCGGATTACATAAACTATATTGCGGCGATACTGCAAACTGCGGAAGCGGGGACACTTTCGGAACCCCTCGACGATGCTTTTTATGCGCGGTTTGAAACAATGCTTTCGCGCATGAAGCACGAGAGGATATGTCATCTTTTGGTAACCGTTCTCTTCGCGATATTAACCGTTATGTCGCTCGGGATCTTGATGCAGACGCCTGGACTTCAATCTGCACTGCTATTCTTGCTGTTTTTGATACTTGTTGTGCCGTATGTTCACCATTATTATTTCTTAGAAAACGGCGTACAAAAATTATATAAATTATGGGATAAGCTTAAAAATTTAAGCAAATCGTAAACTTATTAGGTGGGTAATCGTTATGGTACAGACAGAAAATTCTATTCGCGAAATGGTCCGGGACGGAAAAATCTACATAGAATTTCAGCCGATATATTCTCTCAACACCAAGAAGGTTATCGGTATCGAGGAACTTGCGAGGGCAGGGGACGCCGACAATGTAATAATGCCGAACGAGCTGTTTTCATGCTTTGAAAACCCGGCAGAACAGGTCGAAATTTTCGGCATATGTGTTACGAAAGCTCTCGAGAGTTTCAGGTATCAGCAACAATCCGAGAGCCTTTACATCAACATCGACACCGCGCTTTTAACCCCCGATAAGCGTTACGCCTCCGAACTTGTTAAGAAGACCGCAGAGTACGGCATCGCCGCGGAAAATATCGTTCTTGAACTCGCGACAAAAAGAATCCGCGATAACTACAGCGTAATGCTCTTTGTGGATTATTGCCGCAAGAACGGCTTTTTAATCGCAACCGACAATATCGACGGTTCTCCCGAATCGGTCTCGGCAATCGCAATGATAAACCCCGATATAATTAAGATTGACAGAACTATTATCTCGGGGATTGACCGCGATGAAGAGAAGAAAGACGCGTTCAAGGCTGTAACAGCTGCGGCAGGGAAGATCGGCGCGTTAACGATAGCTGTCGGAACGGAGACGGTTGAAGAGGTTATCGAATGTATACTGCTCGGCGCGGACTATTTCCAAGGGTTTTATTTTTCAAAGCCGGATAAGATTAACCGCATCTTTTCAAACGATGTGCGGTTAAAGCTTGAGGAAGCCGCCCACCGCCTTAACGTTAATATAAAAAATAACCCGACAGCAGAAAGTGTGCGGATCGAAACCTACAAACGTATTATCTATGACCTTGTCGCGACCCTCACGGGTATTCCCGAGGAAGATTATGAGGAAACCCTGCGCCTGTATCTTGACGGACACAACGAGCTTGAATGTGCCTTCATGATGGACCAGAACGGCTTTCAGATTACCTCAACCGTTATGGGTGTCGGCGCGGAGAGCCTTCCCGGGTTTACGCCCGGTCTCTTGGGGGAAAACCACGGCATCAAGAATTATTTTTACGCCGTCCGCGAGAGGATCGAAGATCCATTCATCTCCGGCTGGTACACAAGCGCGGCGACCGGCAAACGCTGTAAGACAATTTCATCGAAGTTTTACGACCACGCCGGGCGAATGATTGTTGTGTCGGTTGACCTTAAGAAATATTAAATATTGCCCTTAATCTTATCAAGCGTGTTCTTCTCGAGGCGGGAGACTTGAGCTTGACTGATTCCTATTTCGTTTGCGACTTCGACCTGCGTTTTCCCGAGAAAAAACCGCAGATAAAGAATATTCTTTTCGCGTTCGGAAAGATCGCCGATTGCTTCTTTGAGCAGAATTTCATCAAGCCAGTTGTTGTCGTCATTTTTGTCCCCGACTTGGTCCATAACATAGAGGGTGTCGCCCGCATCGGAATATACCGGTTCAAAAAGCGAGACAGGCTCTGTTACGCTTTCAAGGGCGATAACCACCGCGCTTTCCGGCGATTCAATCATCTTCGCAATCTGTGCTATTGACGGCTCTTTTTGAGTTTTACTCTGTAAAATCTCCTTCGCCTGCATAGCGCGATAGGCAAGATCCCGCAGGGAGCGGCTTACACGGATGGGGTTGTTGTCCCGCATATAGCGGCGAACCTCCCCGGCAATCATCGGCACAGCGTATGTCGAAAACCGCACGTCAAGATCGGTGTTGAAATTGTCAATCGACTTCATAAGCCCAATACAGCCTACCTGAAAGAGATCGTCGGCATTTTCGCCCCGCCCCATGAATTTTTGTATAACCGATAAAACAAGCCGCAGATTCCCCGAAATAAGGAGATCGCGGGCGTGCCTGTCGCCGTTTTTGTAGCGGTGCAAAAGCGTGGTCTTCTCCTCTTCGGACAAAACCTTGAGCTTTGATGTATCAACGCCGCTTATATCAACCTTGTTGTAATGCATACTTTAACCCCTGACTGCTTTCCGATAATTTTCCATATTGGGGATATATGTATTGCATTTTCAGGGAAATTGTAGTATAATTATTGACAGATGTACTTTTGAATATTCAGTATATAAATTTGTAAAATATGGTATAATAGTCAAAACGAAAGTGAGCATAAGATGCCCGACGAAATTTTAGCGAAGGACGAAAAAAAATTAATCCGAACAAGATACAGCTTGTCCGGGCTTACATTGCTTTTATTTTTGGTATGCTACTTCTTCCTTGCCGCGCCGATTGTCAGGGGCTTGGCAGGGTTATTTCTAACCGAAGGCAGCTCCGCTTATCACACATTTATATCAATCGGCGGGCTTGTTTTTATAATAATTGCCGAAATTTCCGCAATCCTCCTCGGGAGCAAAATCACCGGGATTAACCTGCGTTCGCTCTTTAATGTAGGCGGCTTTTCGGGGAAAACGATTGCGAAATCTTATTTCACCGCGCAGGGTCTAGGCTATGTTACGGCGCTTGTCATCAACCTAATAATCGTGATTATCACGCTTATCACAAAAGTTTCTCTCGAAAATTTTACGCCGGGTCTCATTGATCGAATGACCGACAGCGGGCTTGTCCCGGCTATAACGGCAATTTACGCGATAATTTTCGCGCCTGTACTTGAAGAATTGCTCTTTCGCGGGGTAATTTTAGGCTCGCTCGCACGTTATAACCGGACTTTCGCGATAATTATTTCGGCATTAGCCTTCGGTTTCACCCACGGGAATATTCAGCAAGCCTGTTATTCGGTGATTGCGGGGATAGTTTTCGCGGCGATTGACCTGCGTTATAACTCGATAATTCCGTCGATAATTACACATTCTTTCGTCAATATTTTCGGAATGCTAATGAGCTTTTTGATGAAAGAGTCAGGCTTGTTTGAAACCGCCGAAAAGATACTTACAATGACGGATCCCTTTGAAATGATTAAGCTTATAACCCCCGGAATGATAATTGCATTGCTTGCCGCATATGCGGTGATTATCGCGTTCATGATAACCGCAATCGTAATTGTTATCAAAAACAGAAAACGCTTCCGCGAGTTTTTTATCCCGGTTACAACATGGAATAAGTCGCGCGGTCTGCCGATTTTGTTAACGTCGATCCCGTGGATTATATGCTTTTTGCTATTCATCTACGAGGTTTTTGTCAGCGAATTTATTTAGGAGAATTAATGAACCCGGAAAAAGAAATTTTAGAAAAAGTAATATTGGTATGCGCCGACAACGGCGATTATGACGCGGAAAGTTCGCTAAAGGAGCTTGAGGAACTTGCGAAGACGGCGGGTGCTGTGACTGTCGGGAAGGTTATCCAAAAGCGGGATTCCCTCGACAACGCGACCTATATCGGCTCCGGGCGGCTTGAACAATTAGCGGAAGAGGCAACCGCACTTGAAGCGGATTTTGTCATCTTCGACACCGACCTTTCAGCCGTTCAGATGAGGAATATTGAAAAGGTGCTGCCCTGTAAAGTTATCGACAGAACAACGTTAATCTTGGATATTTTCGCGGCTAATGCCCGCACAGCAGAGGGCAGACTTCAGGTTGAGCTTGCCCAATACAAATATATGCTCCCGAGGCTTCACGGCAAGGGGGCGGAGATGTCGAGGCTCGGCGGGTCTTCAAGCGGCGGGCTTCACGCGAGAGGCGCGGGCGAGACAAAGCTTGAAACGGACAAGAGGCATATAAGGCGGCGGATTGAAACGCTTGAAACCGAGCTTGAAGAGCTTGAGAAGCGGCGCGGCAGGCATCGTGCACGGCGGAAAAAGGACAATATCATAACCGCCGCAATTGTCGGTTACACAAATGTCGGGAAATCCACGCTGATGAATACCCTCTCAGCCGCCGGGGTTTTAGCCGAGAATAAGCTTTTCGCAACGCTTGACACAACGTCGCGGGCAATTAAGCTCCCGGACGGGCGAAGTGTAACGATAATCGACACGGTAGGGCTTCTCCGGCGGCTTCCGCATAATCTTGTGGAAGCGTTTAAGAGTACGCTTGAAGAAGCCGCAAGCGCCGATCTGATAATTAACCTCATTGACCTTTCAAACCCTGAGGGTTATGAGCAATCCGAAGTAACCGCAAAGCTCCTGTCGGAGTTAGGTTGCGGCGATATACCCCGGATTGACGTGCTGAACAAATGCGATAAGGTTGACGTTTCCACTATAAAAGCTGATGGAAAAACCGCCCTGATTTCCGCGAAAACGGGTTTTGGAATCGACAATCTTCTTTTGACGATAGCGAACAATCTGCCTGTAACCGGGGCAAGGCTTAACCTCGAAATCCCCTATACCGAAAGCGGTTTATTAAACCAAATCCGCGAAAGCGGCACGGTCTATTCCGAGGATTACGCCGAAAGCGGCACGGTAATTGATGCATTCGTCGATATAAGGTTGCTCTCGAAGGTGCAAAAATTCACGGTTTGACAGGATTATTCCCACTATTCAATATACGCTTCTTTCTTAATCCCGAACAGCATCCTGAGAAGATTTGATAAAAATTTCGGACTCTTTATAACAACGATTTTCATATATGTTTACCTCCAAAAATAGCTTCCGTATATTATATTATCGGATTTAAAATGTGTGCAAATTGACGTGATTTTTTTAGAGAAAACTTTAATTTGCCGAGAGAATCTATGAAAAACAAAGGATTGGCGATCGCGGCGGTTATCGGTATCGCCGTCTGCTACATATTGGTGTTTAATTTCATTAATACCGCGCCGGAAAAGGCGTTGCCGGCAGTTAACACCGCCTACTACGAAGCAGAATATATAGAAGCCGGCGGAAATGTCGAACCGCAGACAGAATACACCGAAACCGCGTACGAAAATATAACAGAATCGTACACTGAAACCGCGTACGAAAGCACAACAGAATCATACACCGAAACCGCGTACGAAAATGTAACAGAATCGCACACTGAAACCGCGTACGATAACACATCAGAATCATACACCGAAACCGTGTCCGGGTTAATTAACCTAAACACCGCAACGGCAGAAGAACTTATTACCCTTGACGGAATCGGCGAAATTATCGCAGAACGTATAATCGAATACCGCGAAACATACGGTTTCAGATCGGTTGAAGAACTCATGAATATAAAGGGTATCGGCGATGCTAAATACGCGAAAATCGTGTCTCAAGTTACAGTTTAATCTCGGAGTATAAATGAAGATTTTAAGCATTGAATCATCCTGTGACGAAACGGCGGCGGCTGTCGTCGAAGACGGAAAGCGGATATGTTCAAACGTTGTTCTTTCACAGGCACTCACCCACGGGAAATTCGGCGGAGTTGTCCCGGAGATTGCCTCTCGTATGCACGCGGAGGGGATTTACGATGTGACCGCGAACGCCCTGTCTGACGCAGGTGTAACCCTTTCGGAGATTGATGCGGTTGCGGTTACATTCGCGCCGGGGCTTGTGGGAGCACTCCTTGTCGGGGTAAGCTTTGCGAAGGCGCTTGCGTTCACGGCGGGGAAACCCCTTATCCCGGTACATCACATTGCCGGGCATATTGCGGCGAATTATCTCTCAAGCGACCTTGCACCGCCATACCTTGCGCTTGTCGTGAGCGGCGGGCATACGAGCCTTGTGAGGGTGACGGACTACACGGAGTTTGAGCTTATCGGGCGAACAACCGACGATGCGGCGGGCGAAGCTTTCGATAAGGCGGCGAGGGTTTTGGGCTTCCCGTATCCGGGCGGCGTTTATATCGACAACGCCGCGAAAACCGGCAACCCAAAGGCATACCGCCTCCCGAAGCCGCAGGTTGAGGGCTACGATTTCTCCTTCTCGGGGCTTAAGACGGCGGTGGTGAACATCGCGCATACCGCTTCAATGAAGGGTGAAAAAATCAATGCGGAAGACCTTGCGGCATCTTTTCAGAGCAAGGTTTGCGAGATTTTAGCGGAAAAGACCGAACGCGCCGCGAAGGAGTTTTCATACACGAAAGTCAGTCTTTGCGGAGGTGTCGCGGCGAACAGCGGAGTACGCGCCGCCCTCTCGAAAATGTGCATTGACAACGGCTGCAAGCTTTATATTCCGCCCGTAAACCTTTGCGGAGATAACGCCGCAATGATTGCTGCACAGGCATATTATGAATACCTTTCGGGGAACACGGCGGACGAATACCTAAACGCGCTTGCAACGCTCCCTCTCACAAAAAAAGCGAGGTAATATGATGAAGAAGATGCTAAGCACAACCCTTGTTTTCATGCTCTGTATGGTTATGTTAAGCTGTACGGAAAAAACACCGATTACGGATATATCCGCTTTTGGTGTAAGCAGTGCTGTTACCGAAACGGGAACAATATCCGTAAACAGTGTATCAACTGCGGCTGATTTAATATCCGCAAACAGTGTATCTGCGGCAAAAACCGAAACACCGAAATCGGATATATTAACCGTCAGCGTTAACAGCGCGAACAGCTGGGAAGAGGGCGGAAAGCCGATTTCGCAGTTTGAAGTTATAATACATAACAACAGCAAAAACACGATAAACGGATGGGAAGTAACGCTTAAGATGGGGACAAAAGCGTCGCTGAAAGATAGCTGGAACGCAAAAATGACGATTAAAAACGGCGTTTTAGCGGCGGATCCGATGGACTATAATATGACAATTGAACCGGGGAAAGAGATTTCTTTCGGTATGATTATTACAAATCCCGGTGAAATCAGCGAATCAACTGCCGAACCCGGGAAAATAACGGCAACAAGCGGAAATTCCGGCAACGGCAATACAAACAACAATTCCGGCAACGGCAACACGAACAGCAACTCCGGAAACAACACCCCCGCACCGCCTCCTGCCCTGAACACGGACGTGCCGCCCCCAACAACCGACGACTGGCTTTTTACGAAGGGGAATAAAATTGTCGATAAAAACGGCAAGGAAGTCTGGCTCACAGGGGTTAACTGGTTTGGCTACAACACCGGCACGAACACCTTCGACGGGCTTTGGACGGCGGACCTCAACAGTTCCGTTGCTTCCATTGCCGATCGCGGTTTTAACCTCCTCCGTATTCCTTTTTCCGTCGAGCTGATTAAGAATTGGTCTGAGAGCGAATATCCGCAGGCGAATTTCAATCAGGCGACGAACAGTTACCTTGTCGGGATGAACAGCCTTGAAATATTCGATTATGTTGTATCGCAATGCAGAGCGAACGGCATTAAAATCATGATTGATATTCACAGTGCCTCAACCGACGCCATGGGGCATATGGACGCGGATTGGATTTCTGCGAATATAACCGAGAAGGATTTTCTTAACGCGCTTTCTTGGATGGCGAAGCGTTACAAAAATGACGACACGATTATCGCGTATGACCTGAAAAATGAACCGCACGGTAAGGCTAACGAAACCCCTCGCGTAAAGTGGGACGATTCGTCCGATGCCGATAACTGGAGATACATTGCAGAAAAAGCCGCAAATGCCGTGCTGAAAAACAACCCGAATGTCCTCATAATGGTTGAGGGGATCGAAATTTATCCGAAAAACACGGACAAAAACGGCAACTTTTCCTCGACAAACCCCGACGATTACTACGGTGCGTGGTGGGGAGGGAACCTTCGCGGCGTTGCCGATAACCCGGTTGATTTGGGTAAATATAACAACAAGCTTGTCTATTCGCCGCACGATTACGGTCCGGCAGTCTACGCTCAGACGTGGTTTCAGGGCGATTACACCTATAAAAGCGTGATGGACGACTACTGGCACGACAGCTGGTTTTACATCCAAAAGGATAATATCGCACCGCTCCTTATCGGCGAGTGGGGCGGCTTCATGACCGAACCGAACCTTAAGTGGATGACTTTAATGCGCCGTCTCATTAAAGAGAACCGGTTAAACCACACGTTCTGGTGCTTCAACGCGAATTCGGGTGACACCGGCGGTCTTGTAACCCACGATTTTACCACTTGGGACGAGGAAAAATACGAGTTCGTTAAGGAAGTTTTATGGCAGCAGGACGGAAAATTCGTCGGGCTTGACCATAAAATTCCTCTCGGAAAAGACGGCATAACCCTTTCTGACGCCAAGTAGTAACAAATTTTAACCCGTGTGTTCTTGACACGAGCATTTATATATGGTATAATATATTGGCAATTCTAATTCGCAGGAGTTATAAAAAATGGAAAAGAAAATAGGCTTTCACCTCCCCGGAATACTAAAGCAACACTCGCTTTACGTTGCGCTTCATTATCACATGGAAAAATATCCCGAATATTTCCGCGACGGCGTCTACATAGCCTCTGTTTACGGGACATATCCGATTAGCGTGTGGAACGGCGGGAGGTTCATTAACGGGCAGACGGACGAGCGTACCGTTCGTTTAAGCGTTGATATTCTCAACGAAAAGGGAATTCCTGTAAGGTTCACCTACACTAATCCCGTTGTAACCGAAGAAGAACTTTATGACAAATTCTGCAACAAAACGCTTGAAATAGCAAATAATGGCATGAACGAGGTAATCGTAAATTCGCCGCTTCTCGAAAAATATATCCGCGAAAATTACCCGAAGTATAAAATTACATCTTCGACCTGCAAACAGATTGAAAACGCCGACGACCTCAACGCCGAACTGGAAAAGGATTACAACCTCGTTGTCCTTGATTACAACTTAAACCACGATCTTGACCTGTTGACGAACATAAAGCAAAAGGAAAAATGTGAGCTTCTTGTTAACGCGTGTTGCATCCCGCATTGTCCCCGCCGCGGCGAGCATTACCGACAGATCGGCGAGGAGCAAAACCGCATCTGGCAAGATCAGAAAAACCATGTTTATAAGCCCGCAAAATGTCAAGAATTCCCTTGTCCATACATGGACAACACAATCTACGACACCGTCGATTACGAAACGCGAATCCTCCCTGACGCTCTCTACGACACATACGTGCCGATGGGCTTCAAGCATTTCAAGATCGAAGGGCGCAATGTTTCGATGATTGAATGCACTGACATATTAATGCATTATATGGTAAAACCAGAATATAAGGATATGTTAAGGTTAAAACTGCTAAATTTTATCTACCATGAAAATTAATCGCCTTTAAACAAATTAATTTTTTGTTAATTTAACGCACAAAGTATTGACAATCGTTTTCATATACTTTATAATAGTATAGTCAAGTCTGTCCAAGGTTGCCGTTTTCGCACGACAACATTCGCGCCGCTAGCTCAGCGGATAGAGTAACCGGCTACGAACCGGTAGGTCATGGGTTCAAATCCCTTGCGGCGTGGTTAGCAGTTGTGGTTTTTGCCGCAGCTGCTTTATTATTTAACCGCTTTTCGGTGGCATTTATGGAAAAATTACTCGCTTTGGAGCATATATCCAAAATATACAAGTCGAAAACTGTTCTTAATGACATAAATTTAACCCTTAAGCGTGGGAAAATTTATGGTCTCATCGGTAAAAAAGGCGCGGGAAAAACATCATTAATCCGACTTTTTGCCGGTCTTATTAACCCCTCAAGCGGAAAAATTACAAAAAATCCCGAGATAAAACCGTCTTTTATCATCGAACGCGCCGCGATCTTTCCGGAAAAATCTGTTTTTGAAAATATGGCGATAAGGTGTATTTTGCATAATACACCTTTTTCGCGTATAGAGCCAATGCTAAAGACTGTTGGAATTACCGATTCTAATAGAAAGCCGGTTAAAAATCTTCCCCAGGACATATCCCAACGACTCGGTTTGGCATTGGCAATGCTTTCAAACCCGGATTTTCTCGTAATTGATGGGAAAAGCGACACATTATTTCCCATAATAAAGCAATTTCACGATGACACCGGCGCGGCGGTCTTATTCACATGCGATAGTCTGCCGGGGAATATTGCCGATGAATTTTTCTTCATTCACGAAGGCAGGCTTGTCGCGCAGATTACGAAAGCCGCACTTGATAAACGTGTGCGAAAAGCCGTGAGGATGTCGGTTTCAAATCCCGATGCGGCTCTGCAGATCCTTCGCGTAAAGCTAAACATTGAAGCCGACGTCGAGGACGGCTACCTCGTTGCTCCGTTGGTAACTAGCGAGGAAAAAATAAAGCAGATTCTCAACGAAAATGCGGTGCGGATTTACAATATGGAACATTTTCACAATACCTATGAAGATTATTTTCAAAGTATAATCAGAGGTGATAGTAATGGGCAATAATGACATAAAAACGTTATCACGATATTTTTCAAAGCTGCTTTTTGGGTCGAAACTATTTTGGGGACTTGTCGTATACATAATACTTCTGGTAGTTGCGGTTTTTTTCGTTGTTTCCCCAATCGAAAAGTCGGAAGCAGGTATGATTGACGCACTGAACACAGCCTATATTTTCGGGCTTTTTCCGTGTATTTTGCTGATTTGTTCTTGCTTTTCCGGGAATTTGTTTAAGAAAAAGGCTATTGAACTCTGCATTTCATCAGGATTTTCGCGAAAAAAGATTTGGTTTGCGCTAAATTTTGTTTGTATAATTGCATCTGAAATATTGTTCGGAGTATATTATATCGCATTAGCAATAATTTACACTTCATTCATCTCAAATTTCGAGTTTCTGCGCATTATCTTAGCTTGTTTAATCATATACACAAACGGCAGCTTTTGTATGCTTATAACATCAATAACAAAATCGCCCATTATTTCGCTTGTCATATCATTCTTAAGCATAAATTTAATGAGTCTCTTATCATTGCTTTCTGTAAATATAATCCACAACGGTTATCTTGCGAATTATTTCACAACATTGGCACTCTCAAATTTATTAGCCTCTTCGGATTATACAGAAAATTACGCAGTTACCTTCTTGCTATATCTGCTTTTCGGAATAATATTTACGGTATTGGGACTTAAATGTTTTGAAAAAAATGACATAAAGTAAAAAGGAGCCGAGTTATTCTGACCTGCACCCAAAAGTATAGACATCTGATAAAAAAGATGGTATACTGAAAGGGTGCAGTTTTTATGCGCAAAAAAGGAAGTAAAAACAAGGTATATTCGGCGGAGTTCAAGATTGCAGTAGTAAAGGCAATGCGAGAACAACATTTAGGATACACAGAAGTTGGGCGAATGTTTGAAATCGCAAGAAGTCCGCATCACGGAGATACAGCAATCAGGAGATGGGAGCGAATATACCTCGAAGAGGGAGAAGAAGGCTTGATGGAGGAGAAGCGGGGCAGGAAAAGCACAGGCAGACCGAAGAAGCTTAAGCCGGAAGTGGAAGAAGACCTAATCGCGGAGGTTCAACGGCTTAGAACAGAGGTAGAATACCTAAAAAAATTAGACGCCTTGGTTCAGGAGAGGAAACTGCGAGAGAAAGGTCTAAAGTAGTTTTTGAGCTCAAGGCGAAATACAAACTCTCCATGCTGCTCGACATAGCCGGACTCAATCCATACTATTATCATGTGAAACGCTTTAGTAAACCTGATAAATACGCGACAGCAAAGGTAAAGATAACTGAAATATTCCATGACAATAAGGGTCGAGACGGTTATCGCAGAATAACGGGCGAACTGTTAAAAGCAGGCATTAAGCTTAACCACAAAACGGTAGAGCGGTTGATGAAGGGACTTGGAATCAAATGTCAAGTGCGGATGAAGAAATATCGTTCATACAAGGGTGAAGTCGGCAAAATCGCTCCAAACCTGTTGGAGAGGAACTTCAAAGCAAGCCGTCCCAATGAGAAGTGGGTAACGGATGTCACCGAGTTCAGCCTTTTCGGACAGAAACTCTATCTGTCACCGATTCTTGACCTCTATGATCGTTCAATCATCACATACACACTTTATGAGCATCCTGTTTTGAGTATGGTAACAGATATGGTAAAGTCGGCGGTTAAGAAAGAAAGCATTAAAAACGACCTGATTTTACATTCAGATCAAGGTTGGCATTATCAACACTTCGCGTATCAGCGTCTTCTTGAAGAAAACGGTATCACTCAAAGCATGAGCCGCAAGGGCAACTGTCTTGACAACGCCGTTATGGAAAATTTCTTCGGACATCTTAAATCTGAACTTCTATACATACAAAAATTCGATTCAATTGAACATTTCAAATCAGAACTCACCTCCTACATAGACTGGTACAATAACAAGCGGATAAAAGTGAAATTTGGGTATGTTGCGCCGCTTGATTATCGCCGTCAGGCAGCATAACCTCGAAAAACGGCGAACTCTGAAACTTTCCCGCCGTACGGCGAAAAAGTTTCAGAGTTCAGATAAAACTATTTCTTAAAAGTTTGTCTAACTTTTTGGGGGCAGATCAAGTTATTCTCGGTTCCCTTTAATTTTATCTCGATATTGTTTTGCCGCCTGTTCGGTCTTGTTTTCGCCGAAACTATAGTAAACCCTGTCCTTTAGGGGGTCGGGGAGGTACTGCTGTGGAGTATAATGGTTAGGATAATCGTGCGGGTATTTATAGCCGCTACCACGCCCGAGCTTAGCGGCACCGCCGTAATGTGAATCGCGAAGGTCAGCCGGGATATCCCCCGTAAAACCATTTTCGACATCCGCCGCCGCCGCGTCAATTGCGCAAACCCCGCTGTTCGATTTCGGCGCAGTACAGAGCAGAATTATCGCTTCCGCAAGCGGAATTCGCGCTTCCGGCAACCCCAATTCTTTAGCCGACTCGACACAGGCGCGGACGATAGATATTGCCGACGGGTAGGCGAGCCCGATATCCTCACAGGCAATGACCATGAGCCTCCTGCAAAGTGACAACATATCGCCCGACGCAAAAAGCCTCGCAGCGTAGTGCAGAGCGGCATTTTCGTCAGACCCGCGAATGGATTTTTGAAATGCTGAAAGTATGTCGTAATGCTCGTCTCCGTCTCTGTCGTAGCGCATATTGCTTCGTTGGGTTAAAAGCTTCGCGGATTCGAACGTTATAAGATAAGTGAAATTCTTGTCATCAGTATCCTTAATGCTTTCTGATTCATCGCTTTGTGAAAACGATTTCATGTGACTGACAGGAACTTCTAAGGTGTCTGTTTCTTCTTTCGTTATGGCTTCTGCCGATAGTACACAAAGTTCTGCGCAGTTTATACTTTTCCGAACGTCTCCGCCGCAACCTGACGCAATGTAATCGATTACACCATCTTCTATTTGAAGCGTTCTGGAGTTATATTCCCCGGCGATTCTGAATGCCCTTTTTATCGCCGGCTTAAGTTTTTCAGGTGAAACCGGCTTAAACTCGAAAATTGTACAGCGGCTTATTATCGCACCGTAAACGTAGAAATAAGGGTTTTCGGTAGTTGACGCGATAAGCGTAATCTGCCCGTTTTCTATAAACTCGAGCAAGGATTGTTGTTGCTTTTTGTTAAGATATTGTATTTCATCAAGATAAAGTAAAATACTTCCGAAACTTCCGAACGTCCCGGCTTCGTTTATGATTTCTTTGATATTCGCAGTCCCTGCCGACGTTCCGTTGAGTTTTCGGAGCGTCATATTGCAGTTATCCGAAATATACCGCGCAAGCGTGGTTTTTCCAACGCCGGAGGGTCCGTAGAAAATCATGTTCGGTATTTTCTTCTGTTCAATTATGCGTCTGAGCGGTTTGCCTGTGCCTAAAAGATGCGTTTGACCGACAAAATCATCTAAGGATTTTGGACGGATAAGGTCGGCAAGAGGAGTATTATTCATAAAGTGGGAATTTACCGGTAATTTCAGTAACCATTCCGCGAATTTTATCTGCGGAATTTTCAAAATCTTTTGCGGCAAGGTAGATACATTCGCCGATTGTAACCATTTCTGCAGTTCCGAGACCACGGCTGGTAACTGCCGGTGTGCCGATCCGTACACCGCTCGTGAAAGCAGGTTTTTGCGGGTCGTTCGGGATTGCGTTTTTGTTCACGGTGATGTAAACTTCGTCCAGACGGTGTTCAAGCTCTTTGCCGGTTATATCAAACGGGCGAAGATCAACGAGCATGAGGTGATTGTCAGTCCCGCCTGAAACGAGCCGGAAGCCCTTTTCAACGAGCGTTTTTGCTAAAACGGAGGCATTTTCAACGACGCGTTTGCCATAATCTGCAAATTCGGGCTTCAAAGCCTCGCCGAAACAAACAGCCTTCGATGCAATCACGTGCATGAGCGGACCGCCCTGAATGCCCGGGAAGACAGCTTTGTCGATTTTCTTCGCAAGCTCCTCGTCGTTAGTAAGTATGAGACCGCCGCGAGGACCGCGAAGGGTCTTGTGCGTGGTAGAAGTTACCACATGTGAATAGGGCATCGGCGAGGGATGAACCCCCGCGGCAACGAGTCCGGCGATGTGTGCCATATCGACCATGAGGTACGCGCCGACTTCATCGGCAATTGCGCGAAGCCTTATGAAATCAATCACGCGAGGGTATGCCGAGGCTCCTGCGACGATTATTTTCGGGTTGTTTTCGACAGCTAAACGACGTACTTCATCGTAATCAATTCGTTCGTCTTCGCCGAGTCCGTACGAAACGAAATTATAATATTTACCTGAAATGTTAACTTTTGAGCCGTGAGTCAAGTGTCCGCCATGCGCCAAACTCATCCCCAACACGGTATCGCCGGGATTTATCAGCGCAAAATAAACCGATTCGTTAGCCTGCGCGCCGGAATGGGTTTGAACATTCGCAAATTCCGCGCCGAAAAGTTTTTTCGCGCGCTCTATGGCAATGCTTTCCACAATATCAACGCATTCGCAACCGCCGTAGTAGCGTTTCCCGGGGTAACCCTCGGCGTATTTGTTAGTCAGAACGCTTCCCATCGCCGCCATAACTGCGGGTGAGACAAGGTTTTCGCTTGCGATAAGCTCAAGATTACGCTTCTGGCGCGAAAGTTCTTTCGCCATTGCCGAGCCCACGTCGGTGTCGGATTTTGTTACAAAACCGATTGTATCAATTATATCAGCGTACATAAAAACTCCTAAAAAATAACATATATTGTGTAAAAAGCAACCACGTCAAAGATTATATCATAGAGATATTACATTAATATTAATAAAATTTAGCGAAAAGATTAACGTATATCCGTAGATAGCCTATTCGGTGTAAAACCACTGCGAAACCGAAAATTCCTCGTTCGGCGAAATTTCTTTGTAACCCGACTCCGACGCGGGTATGTCGAGGTTCGGGGCGTCAATCTGCGCAGTCATCGGTTCCGGACAGAAGTAACCCTTAAAGCCGCCGTCGTTCCAAATAATGGAGAATTTATACTCGTTGCCGAGGGAATTTATGATTTTCCGCCCTGTCGAAATGTCGGTAACGATTACACGGTTTACGTCAACTTCCGGCTTTGCAAGTTTATACATATTATTGTTAATATAATGCAAAACAGGGCAGCATTTTCCTGTGCTATAGAGCTTGTCATGCTCATTCAGTGGGATATTCGGGCGGCCGTCCGGCAGCCAGCGTGACTCGTCAAGCTGGAGATGTTCGGCAATCGGTACAAGCAGGCGAACGTCTTCGCCCTTGCTTCCGTCAACGAAAGGCGCAGAAATCGCTGTATGTGTGCAGAGCGAAATCGGTAGTTTTTTTGCAGAAATATTGGTAATCTTCATGGTGTACTTAAGACGAGGAGAACCTTTTCTGTCGCCGAGTTCAATCCGCACATTGAAGATAAAATCAACAGGGAAATATTTATAAAATTCGT
This sequence comes from Ruminococcus sp., assembly GCA_031262105.1. Taxonomy (GTDB): domain Bacteria; phylum Bacillota; class Clostridia; order Oscillospirales; family Ruminococcaceae; genus JAISGY01. Next base: position 47,266 of record JAISIH010000056.1, read on the forward strand.
CAGATTTGTCATATATATACTCTGTCTCAGCAAAAGCTCTGTCAGTTTCTTTAATTATGCCGTAAGATTTAATTTTATGTGAACGCGCATGAACGAAACCGTGAATAAAATTATTCATCTGCGGCTCATTTATCGGGAGCTGATAAACTGCATCGGAAGTCCTCAAAACGCCGTCTCTGAAACGGTTTGCGAGGTATAGGCACTGACAACCCCAAAGGAATCTTTGCGAATCAATGTCTTTTATGTCGGCGGTTTCGGAATAACGAAAAACGTCAATTTTACGCTCGTTGTCGCGAAATCTCACAACGTTTGCGCCAAGGCTCGGAACGAATACTGCAAAAGCGTTTGTGGTGTTTAGCTGTATTGCTTGAAGCCCTTTGAATTCGGTTAATTCGACGCTTGTACTGCTCATTTTTATCTACCTCAATTTCATAAAAAGTTATTGTAATTTAATTAAAATATCTGCAAAATGTTAAAACATTCGTTCCGAAAAATTTACGAATTATTCAAACTTGCGAATACGGAGTTCTATTCCTAACCGTTCGGCAAGTTCAACACATTTTTGTGTATCTTCTTCTGAGAGAAGATCAACTATGGTAAACATTACCTTCTTCACATACGGCTTAACGTTGACCGCGAATTGGAGCATTTCGTCATAAGCGTTTTTCCATTTCGGACGGGTTATACTATTATATTCATCGCGATCCGGCGCGTTTAGCGAAATAGAAACGGTATCAATTGCGCCTTCGAGTGCTGATTCACAGGGCTTTTCGCAGATAAGGTTTCCCAAGCCGTTTGTGTTAACCCTAACCTGCTTGTTATATTTCTGTTTGGCAAATATGGCAATTGAAACCATGTCATCGAACCGCTCGAATGGTTCACCGTAGCCGCAAAAAACAACCTCATTGTAACTTTCGGGCGGGAATTTTTCGAACTCCGATTTAACTTCGTCAACCGTCGGTTCGCGTTCGAGCCAAAGGCTGTCTGAACCATACACGCCGGGAGCTTCGTTTCTTATACAAAATGTGCAGTTACAGGGGCAACGATTGGTAAGATTTACATACAGATTGCCTTTAACCGGGTAAAGTATCGTCATTTTTCTCACCAATCTTCATAGAAATGTCAAAGGCTTTGACAGAATGGGTAATTGCGCCGATTGAAATAACATCAACACCGGTTTTTGCGACTTCTCTTACATTCTCGATGGTAATATTGCCGGATGCTTCCAAAATAGCTCGTTTGTTGACAATTTCGACGCATTCTTTCATCAGCGCGGGCGTCATATTGTCAAGCATAATCACTTCACATCCGCAATCGAGTGCCTCATTGAGTTCCTTGAGGTTTCTCACTTCGACTTCAATCCGATTCATATGCCCGATTTTTTTACGCAGAGTCTCAACCGCCGGTCGTAAACCGCCGTATGCGTCAATGTGGTTGTCCTTAATCATCGCGGCGTCGGAGAGATTAAAACGATGATTCCGCCCGCCGCCGCATAAGACTGCGTATTTTTCGAGAGTGCGAAGCCCGGGAAGCGTTTTTCGTGTCTCGCAGATATGGCAATTTGTCCCTTCACATTGACTTTGTAACTTTGCAACAGCTGTGGCAATACCCGACATATGTTGTAAAATATTGAGAGCAGTGCGTTCGCCCTTAAGCAAAGCAGCTGTGTTACCGTGAATATTTACCAATTTTTCGCCGAAAGAAACATTGTCTCCGTCGTTTTTTAGTTTTGTAACCTGCACTTTCGGGTCTAAAATGCCGAAAACCCGCATGGCAACATCAATACCGGCTAAAACGCCGTTGTCCTTTGCAACCATAAATGCGGTTGATTCGTGAGTTTCCGGAATAAGGTAATCGGTCGCAATATCAATGTAAATTATGTCTTCAAGTAAAGCTCGGTTTATAAGATCGTCAATGTAAGAATTTAGTAGTTTCACTTTTCCTCCACGGTCATGTAATCGTTTACATGGGATCTGATTTATACGTCAAAGCCTTTCCTATACTGTCGTGGATGAGCAAATCAGCTTTGTTATCAAAATCGGTCGGCGTTTTGTTAATCAACACCAATTTATTCCCTTTATAATAGTTTATGAAACCGTTCGCGGGATATACTGTGAGCGACGTTCCGCCGACAATTAAGAGGTCGCAGGCTTCGATCGCGTCAATTGAAGCGTCTATGACGTTTTGATCCAGCGACTCGCCGTACAAAACCACATCGGGCTTCACAAGCCCGCCGCATTCATCACAGCACGGCGGTCCGTCGAATGACATAATGTAACTTGCGTCAAAACATTTGTGACAGCGAAGACAGTAATTCCTGTGGATTGAGCCGTGAATTTCAAGAACATTTTTGCTGCCCGCTTCGTAATGAAGCCCGTCGATATTTTGCGTAATCACCGCTTTAAGTTTTCCTATTTTTTCAAGACGCGCTAATTCAATATGTGCAGAATTCGGTTTTGCCGACAAAAAGAGCATCTTGTTGCGGTAAAAATCATAAAATTCGTCAAGGTTATTGACGTAAAATTTCCGACTGACAATCGTTTCCGGAGGATATTTATATTGTTGATTATAAAGACCGCCGGTCCCACGAAAATCAGGAATACCGCTTTCTGTTGAAACCCCTGCACCGCCGAAAAAAACGATATTTTCGGACTCGTCTATCCAGTTACGCAAGGTATTCATCGCAAGTTCTGCGTCCATAGATGCCTCACATTCTTTTTATATTACAATTACTAATAAATTATATCAAATTTAATAATAAAAATTAAAATTTGTGTTAAATAATTACTTTACCGAAAAAATCTCATTTCCTATTGCTTTAAAAGAAATTGTGTGATATACTTATTTATAGTATTATCGGTAAATAATTCACTTAAAATTGGTGTAAATTTCTAATATGGTATAAACTAAGAGAAATTAACAAATATAGTAAAAAAATTATTGTTGATTCCATAATTCGACAAAATATGGGATAATAATATGGTATAATAAGGAAAGAAATTAAACAGGAGGTTGCTGTTATGTCAGCTATAAAAAAGGTTTTAGTGTCTAAGGGATGTTTTGACGGCGGTTCGTCGTTCGATGACGAGGCGAAGTCAGCCGGGTTTGAAGTGGTTCATTGCGGGAACGACGGACCGGAAATCGCGAGATTCGTCAGCGAAACTGCGCCGGACATCGTCGTTTGCGAAACGATGCTCACGGGTTTTGATGCAGTTGAACTGATTGACCGTGTGAATAACGCTGCGCGTGTTAAAAAGCCCTATTTTTTGGTAACTACCGCGAGTAAAAATGCGGTTATCGAGCGGCAGATAATGCGGTTTGCGAATGCGTATCTTGTGCTTGTTCCCTTTGATGTGAAGGCGTTAATCAGCATCATGACGCGTGTTCATTCAATTTCCGACAGCGAGTATAATTACCAATATAATGAAGTTCCGCGTGAGGTTGTGGTTACCGATATTATCCATCAGGTCGGGATTCCCGCGCATATTAAGGGCTATCATTATCTGCGCTACGCGATTATTTTAAGCCTTGATGACGTGGATATGCTTGACAGCATTACCAAAAAATTGTACCCGTCGATCGCTTCGCACTTCAATACAACTTCAAGCAGGGTTGAGCGTGCAATTCGTCACGCAATCGAAATCGCGTGGGACAGGGGAGACATCGACGTGCTTAACAATCTTTTCGGCTACACAATTAATATCGCGAAGGGCAAGCCGACAAACAGCGAATTTATCGCGCTGATTACCGACAATCTTCGTCTCAGATTCAAATTCATCAACAGCGGTTCTGACGAAAGCGTTCTTACTCCGATTGAAGCCGTAGTTTAACCCTTTGTAACCTTACTTATTATCCCAATTACAGGAAACTTACCCCATTTCTTTTTCTAAATCTTTGCCGACTCTTTCGGCAAATACCTCAAATATTTTGGGTTATTTTTTTTCTGTTCTTATCGGCTTCAAATTCACGTCGGTGAAGAAATGCTCCGAAACGCCTGTGGCATTGACTATTCCGTCTTCGGTTTCAACAAGATATTCAATCTTGAACCTGAAACCGTTGAAAGAAACTATTTTAAGGGCTATTTTAACAGTTTCGCCAAAGTGTACGGCTGTTTTATAACTACAGGTTACACTGTGAACCGGAATCATTATTCCGTCTGCCTCCATCTGCGTATACGGGTAACCTGCACACTCCAGAAAGTGAAGCCTTGCATCCTCAAACCATTTGATGTAATTCGAGTGGTGGACAATGCCCATCTTGTCGGTTTCGTAGTAACGAACCTTATGGGTGTACGGTGTAAACGATTTCATGACAACGAACTCCCGCCGCAAATTTTCATTTATGTAAGTCAAGCCGTCAGGAAATTTATTCGGAAGCTTGAGTTTCTTCTGTCTCGGTTTCTTTGTTTTCTTCGGCGGAGGTTTCAGAGCCGGATCCGGTTGTGGCGGTTGCGGCAGGCGTAAATTCGTTGTCGAGAGGAACCTCCTCCTTAATCGTCTTGCCCATCAGCTTCACGGCGAAATACGAGCCGTAATAATCTTCAACGTCATTGACATTCTGCCAAGTGTAGGTGCAATAGAAGGTGATCGTCGCGCTGGGGCAGTCGTACACTTGCTTTAACTGAAGCTCGTTATCAATGCCCTGCTCCCCGGTCTGCGTTCCGACAGGGGTTACACCGTATTCTTCCGAAAGCCTGTCGATGGTGTCGTTGTAAAATTTAATGGAGGCGTCCTGCGAGAAAACGCCGTGGATCTCTTCCATGTATCCGGTCAGAATCTTCTCGGGACTGCCGCTTTGATTTTTAAAATAGTAGGTGATAATCGAATCGTCGGCGTAATAATTAAGGTTGCCCTCGGGGAGATAGTCGTTAATGGCTTCCATGTTAGTGTCCGGGTCAACAGACCACATCTCGAAATCGTCCTGATAATAGAGCGGAACGGTATCCGGGAGCATACTGATAATTTTACTCTCGGTCATCCCGAGGCGAATTCTCGTTAAAACGCCCTTATAAGCGACTTCTGCGACGGTGGTATCAGAAGCCGCAGGGTCGGCGGTTTCGTCAGAATTACAGGCGGAAAAACACAAAACAGCCGCACTCAAAAAAGCCGCAATCTTAATTATAATCTTCACGGAATCTTCTCTCTTCATATAAATTCCACAATCCTATATATATTTACGAGCGTACTAAATCTAATCACTATAATTATAACGCATATAATAACTTTTGTCAACTATTTTTTCGTAGAATTGCATTAATATAGTTCTAAATTGAAACCAAGTTTAAAATTGCGGAAATAAACTGTGAAAAATGACGGAAATATAGGAAATAAACTATGAATTATCTACAATTCACTCTAATTCTTCCGAAATTGATAACCATTCTTCTGTCTTTTCGTCAATCATTATCTTAACACTGTCGATCTCGGCGCATTTTTCGGTTAACGTTTCATAGTCAAGATTATCATGGGATATTTCATGTTGTAACGCGTCTAAACGCTCGTGAAGTACGGAAATTTTTGCTTCGAGCGATTTTATCGTCAGTCGGTTTTGCGCATCCTTTGCACGTTGTTCTTTACTGCGGTAGGCGGTTTGCTTATTTTGCTTTTCTTCGGAAACGGTGCTGTCCGTGTTTTCTTTTTGAATCGAGGCCGCAGCTGCATTTTCTGCAACGTAAGTTTGATAATCTGCAAAACCACCGGCGAAAAACCTAACACCATCCGGGGTTATTTCACACACCTTCGTCGCTAATTTATCAAGGAGATAACGATCGTGAGATACGAAAATTATCGTACCCGAATAGGTTTTCAAAGCATCCTCTAAAACCTCTCGAGTGCTTATGTCAAGATGGTTTGTCGGCTCGTCAAGGACCAAAACGTTCGCGTGTTCAAGCATCATCAGCGCGAAACAAAGTTTTGCTCGCTCGCCGCCGCTTATTACCGACACAGGCTTGAAAACATTTTCGCCGGTTAGCCGAACCTTACCCAAAAGCGATCTGATTTCGAGATCGGTCATGGTCGGATAGCGCGAATGAATTTCATCTATCACCGTTAATGAGCGGTGAAGCTGGGAATTTTCTTGATCGAAGTAGGATATGCGAACGTTTCGCCCCCATTCGATTGTACCTTTAAAGCAGGGTAGCTTTTTTGTAAGAAGCTTTAGCAGTGTCGTTTTTCCGGAACCATTCGCGCCGACAATTGCAAGGTGTTCGCCGCGCTTTATCTCAAACGAAACGCCGCTCGAAAGCAATTTTCGCTTTTCTCCTTCACCGACAGCTATGTCAATATTCTTTACTTTCAAAATATCGAAGGGCGGCTCTATTTTATATGTGAAGTCGATTTTCGAAGATTTCTCTTGCATTATCGGCTTTTCTATTATTTCCAGAGATTCAAGTTTTTTCTGTCTGCTTTGTGCTCGTTTCGTGGTTGAGGCGCGGACTAAATTCCGTGCGACAAAATCCTCGAGATCTGCGATTTCGCGTTGCTGGTCGTTGTATTCCTTAAGCTGCCGCTCGTTTCGCTCTTTCTTTAGTTCCGTAAATCTGGTGTAATTACCCTTATAACGGTTAAGTTTGCACCTTTCAATCTCATAGGTAGTTTCAGTAAGTCTGTCTAAAAAATAACGGTCGTGCGAAACGATTAGCAGGGCTTTTTTATAGCCGGTCAAGTAGTTTTCAAGCCAAACTATTGTCTCAAAATCAAGGTGGTTGGTCGGTTCATCAAGAATGAGAAGATCGGGCTTTTCAAGAAGAAGCTTCGCAAGAGCAAGTCTTGTTTTTTCGCCGCCGGAGAGGGTTTTTATCCTTCGCTTGTATGTTTCTTGAGGGAAACCCATTCCCGACAGGACGATATTAATGTTAACATCCATTATATATCCGTCATTAAGCCGAAAATAGTTTTCTAAAGTGGAAAAATTATGTGAAATATCGCTAAAATATTTCTCGTTTTCTATCGTTTCCGGCTTTTGCAGCTCTTTTTCAATCCGCCTAAGCTCTTCTTTTACCTTAAAGAGCTTTTCAAACGCCTTCTTTACCTCATCAATTATTGTGCTTTCGGTGTCGAGACCGGCGTTTTGTCTTAATATACCAATATTAACATCAGAAGATAACGAAAACACCGGCTCGATGGGGTACGATTGCGTTTCGTATTCCTCTGCTCCGGTTATTATATTTAAAAGGGTTGTTTTCCCGGAACCGTTTATCCCGACGAGACCGATTCTGTCGGTATCCTCAATTGTCATTGATATATTATCGAGGATGGTTTTCCCATTATATATCTTTGAGATGTTATTCATCGAAAGTATCATTATGAACACCCGGATTTTTTACGTTTTCATGAAAACGATTACATGGAAAGTCTACAGATGAAAAAGTAAACAGAGCCGAGACATTCCCGGCTCTGTAACGTTATGTTCAGATCATCAGTCGTCAAGGTCAATAACCTTAACGCTTTTGTAGAATCCGCAATTCCTGCACACTTTATGAGGGGGAATTAACGAACCGCAGTTAGAACATGAAGTAAGCGCGGGAGCATCAAGCTTCCATACCGAAGAACGTC
>JAISIH010000041.1 GCA_031262105.1 Ruminococcus sp.
TCCTCGTTGTGATACCATGGGTAACCGCCGAAAAGTTCGTCCGCACATTCGCCCGAAACGGCGACGGTAAAATCGTTTTTAACCTCACGGCAAAAAAGCAGCAGCGACGAGTCAACGTCCGCCATTCCCGGAAGGTCGCGGGCATATGTTGCCTCAGTTAACGCGGGTTCAAGATTGTGGTTGTGGAGGGTTACAAAATTATGCTTCGAGCCGATTGCTTCAGACATAATGTTAATGTAATAGTTGTCGGAATTCGGTTGATAAAGATCGGGTTTAAAATACTTTTCGTTGTCGATATAATCAACCGACCACGTATTAAGCACACGCCCCTCGGCGCGATATTTATCCGACGCAATTTTACTGATAATTGATGAATCAAGCCCGCCGGATAAAAATGTGCAGAGCGGAACGTCCGAAACAAGCTGTCTTGTTATCGCATCTTCGAGCAGAAAACGTGTGTGTTCAACCGTCTGTTCATAGTTATCGGTGTGGGGTGCGGCTTTTAACTGCCAATAAAAATTTTTCGTTAGTTTGCCATCTTGAAAACACGCTTGCTCTGCCGGGAGAAGCTCATTTATCCCGCGAAAAGGCGTTCTGCCGGGGGTCCGCGCAGGACCGAGCATGAAAATTTCGCGGAGACCGTCACTGTCGCAGACTGCGGGTATAAGGGGATTAGCAAGAAGCGTTTTAATTTCCGAGCCGAAAACTATTCCGCCGTCATAAAGGTAGTAAAAAAACGGCTTAACCCCAAGTCTGTCGCGTGCCATGAACACACATTCATTCCCGCCGGTTTCGATTAAAACAGCGAAGGCGAAAATTCCGTTGAGTCTTTCGGTGCATTTTTCCTCCCATTCGACATAAGCATGGAGGAGAACTTCGGTGTCGGAATGTCCCTCGAATTCATGCCCGAGAGCCAAAAGGTCTTTTCGTATATCTTCGGTATTATAAAGCTCGCCGTTATAAACAAGGGTGTACTGCGTGTGCGTATTTTCAAAAGTCATCGGCTGTTTTCCGCCGACAGGGTCAATAACCGTAAGCCGCCTGTGAATTAAAGCGCAGGTTTTATTCCCGTTAAGGTAAATTCCGTTTTCGTCAGGTCCGCGCCTTGAAAGCGTTTCGCCCATCTTTTCAAGAATCTTTATTTTTTCTGTCATATCGGTTTTTTTATCAATCCATCCGGCTAATCCGCACATAAAAATATCTCCATATCTATATAGACTGTATTAATTATATGCGCGGCTGATAATAAAAATGCGGCGAATTTTATCACCGCATTTTTTGTTAATAAGAAATCGTAAATTCCGTAAACTCCGCGTCACCATTTTCGGCATAAAGCCCGATAATTACGCCGGTGAAGCCGCCCGCAACCTCGGTTGAAAGATACCGTGTCTGCGCCTTGGCAATGCACTCATCATTCACGAAAAACCTGTATAAATGGTCGGTAGCTTCAATCCGCAAATTAGCGTTGTCGGCATCTATTTCAACACATTTTTTGTAATAATCCTTCACATCGCCGATGTTTAAAAGCGTACAAACACAGATACCGTTCGCGGTTTTTTCAAGCTCAAGATCATAGTGATGATTCTCGTTCATGTAAAGGGTTATGCCGGCATTTCCGTCCGATAAAAGCTTAACATTTGCGGAAATTTTCGCGTCGAATTCCTTCTGCCTAAGCCCGATAAATGTCGGCGAACCCACATCATCAAGGGTAACATTTGTTCCGTGGAGCGTAATTTTTTCATCTGTAATTATGTAATTTGCGGAGATGGGATTGCGAAGATAGATAAAATTTTTGTCAGCATAAACAGGTTTTTGAACAAGCTTTTCGGGCAGCCTGTCGGTGGTAACTTCGAGTGAAGCAGTGCCGTTTTCCCCGGCGGTGAATGTTCCGTCAGCGTTAAATGTAACCGGGGTTAAAAACGTCTCTCGCCCGAGATGGTGATAGTTAACGTAACCGCCCGGCGTTCTGAAACCGAGGTGAACCATCCAGTAGTTCCCGTTATCGTCATGCGTTAAGTCGCCGTGTCCGACAGCTTGAAGCGAGTAGCCGCCTAAGTTGCGGTTGGTTAAAACGGGGTTATTCGGAGCGGTTTTATATTCACCCCAAAGGCTGTCCGAAACGGCGTATGTAACCATGTGTCCGTATTCAGTCCCGCCCTCCGCCGTCATGAGATAGTATCTGCCGTTAATCTTATAGATATGCGGAGCTTCAACATACCGACCGCCCGAACCATACCAAATGTATTGCGGGGGAGTTAAATTTCCGCCTGTTTTTATATCAATTTCGGACATCTGAATTCCCGCAAGACCGCCTCGCGATTCATCGTTGCCGTTACTGATAAAAAACGCCTTGCCGTCTTCAAAATAAATTGTCGGGTCGATGCCGCTTTGGTTAACATAAACAGGCTCCGACCATTCGCCGTAGATGTCGTCGGTATAAACGTAAAAATTCCCGCCCGCGCTTACGTTCGTTGTAACCATGTAAAAACGCCCGTTATTTTCGCGGATTGTCGGCGCGTAAATTCCGCCGCTTGAATATGCACTTCCAAGCGGAAGTTGGCTATCATTGGTTAAAACATTCCCGATCTGCCGCCAGTTAACAAGATCCGTCGATTCAAAGAGGGGAACTCCCGGGAAATATTCAAAGCTTGAGCATACAAGATAGTATCTACCGCTCGCTTTGCAGATGCTCGGGTCGGGGTAAAAACCGCTTATTATCGGATTTTTATAGGTCATAATTAATATACTTCCGCTTTTTTAAGCAACGCACGGAAAACGTCATCATTTTCGATTGCCGCTTTATATGCAACAGCGAATTTTTCGGCATCTTCTTTGCTTCCAAACATAGCGCAGAACATCCCGGCTTCCGAGTCGTAGTCAATTTCAAGATCGGGCATCTGTTCTTCGACAAAAACAATTGCAACGGCTTCAAAATCAGAACCGTTCCCGCCGCAAAAACCCTTGTCCTCAAATTCGTCAAAGAATTCTGTCCGATATTCGCCGTCACAGTTGAGGCAAATCGAGTAAGTGTCCCCATACTCCGAAAGGAAAAACGGTGTGTAGTCCATAAAATACCTCCAAAAAATATATGATAAAATAATGCGCGTTAAGGAAGCAATCTGTTAATATCCCTCGGGAACATCGACGCCTGACGGACGTTTTGCAGCCCGCAAAGTTTCATCACAAGCCGCTCTAAACCAACACCTAAGCCGCCGTGCGGAGGGAGACCGTATTTGTGTGATTCAAGATAATCGGTGAAGTCGTCGGGGTTAAGTCCGTGACGGATAATCTTCGCAACCTGTTCGTCATAATCGTGGATACGCTGCCCGCCGGTTGTTATTTCAAGCCCTCTGAAAAGCAGGTCGAATTTCAACGCACAGCGCGGATCGTCGCGGTCGTCCATCGCGTAAAACGGCGGTTTTGAAGAGGGGAAATGCGTTATAAAGATAAATTCAGTTCCGAAATTTTCTTTCGCGTAGTTGCAAAGGAAAATTTCATCCTCGGGGTCGAGGTCGAATTTATTCCGCGCCTTTTCGCCCCGACTTAGTTTTAAGGCATCTTCAAAACGCATAACGGGAATTTCGGTAACATCGGGAATTTCCGCTCCGATAATTTTTATTTCGGCGGCGTAATTTTCACGAAGAAATGGCATCATGAACTGCAACATCGCGGTTTCCATATTCATAACGTCCGCCATGCTGTCGATAAAACCCATCTCGAAATCAAGCCCGATATATTCGTTAAGATGGCGCGAAGTCGCGTGTTTTTCGGCGCGATAAACCGGTGCAATCTCAAAAACGCGGTCGAAAAATGCTACCGCCGCTTGCTTATAAAATTGCGGGGACTGATTTAAAAATGCGTGCTTTTGAAAATAATCGAGGGAGAAGATGTTCGCGCCGCCCTCTGCACCCTGAGCAACAATTTTAGGCGAGCGAATTTCGGTAAAACCGTTCGCAAGCATGAATTTCGCAAAGGCGACGGTTACACCCTCTTGGAACTTGAAAACTGCGCGTTCATAAGGGTTACGAAGCGCAACGCTTCTGTTGTCAAGATTAATGTCGAGCGAACAACCGAGCCTGCGTTTTGAAACGTGCAGAGGATACAGCTCCTTCGGCGCGTAAATAACTTTTATCGCCTTTATCGTAAGTTCAAATCCGAAGTTTGCGCGGGGTTCTTCGCGGACTTCCGCCGTAACCTCCGCAAAAACACCCTCTTTTATGTCATCAACGCTGTCTGCGCAAGTTTCGGGCGAATACACCGCCTGCAAAACATACCGCCCCGTCCGAAGCGTTATAAACGCAAAACCGCCCATCGGTTTATATTTGTGAACGGTCGCCCGGAGCGTCAAAATCTCACCGATTTTCGCGTCCGAAAGTTCAAATTCTTTTATAAGGTTTTTGCCTGTTATCTTTTCCATATCTGCCGCCTCTGCCGCCAATCCGTTTTAGTTTTTTAACATTTTTTCGAGTTCTTCTTTTATCTGCTTAGATGTCGCAACGCCCTTGAGTGCTTTGCTGCACTGCCCCATAAGGAAGCCGAAAACTTTAACTTCGCCGTTTCTGTATTGGGTTACAGCAGTCTCATTCGCGCTTATAACGCCGGCTATAACGTCAATAACCTTCGCCATGTCGGTTTCGATTATAAAGCCGAGGTCCTTCGCAAGCTTTTCCGAATCGATTTCGGGCTTGTCGATAAGGGCGCGGAAAACGTCCTTCGCGTTCGATTTATTAATCTTTTCCGTCTCCGCCATCTCGATAATTTTCGCGAAATTAACGGGTGAAAATTTTATGTCGTCAAGGCTTATTTCGCCTAAATTAATCCGTCTTAACATCTCCGAAATTATAAAATTCGCAATCGCTTTCGGGTTATTATAAGCCGCAACAGAATCGTCGAAAAAGTCTGAAATAGTCTTTTCATTGATGATTATCTTCGCGTCGGTTTCTGAAAGCGCGAAATTTTCGGTATAACGGATAAGCCGCTTGTCCGGCATCTCCGGCATATCGGAACGGATACTCATGAGCTGTTCGTCCGTCATATTAACCTGCAAAATGTCCGGCTCGGGGAAATAGCGATAGTCGTTCGCGTTCTCTTTTGAACGCATCGAGCGTGTCTCACCGCGGTTGTCGTCGAAGCGGCGGGTCTCCTGCACTATCCGCTGCCCCATGTCGAGAGCCTTCGCCTGACGATAAATTTCAAACTCAATCGCCCTGCCGATTGCCTTAATCGAGTTGAGGTTTTTAATCTCGGCGCGTGTCCCGAGGACTGTATCGGTCGGCTTTTTAAGCGAAATGTTAACATCGCACCGAAGTGAGCCTTGCTCCATCTTACAGTCACAAACGCCCGCGTATTTAAGGAGCAGCGCGATTTTTTCAACAAAAGCCTTAGCTTCCTCCGCAGAGCCTATGTCAGGCTCGGTTACAATCTCAATTAGCGGAATCCCGCAGCGGTTATAGTCGGCGAGGGAAACGCCCTCAAGGTCATTGTGGGTGAGCTTCCCGGCATCTTCTTCAAGGTGAATCCGGTTAATGCGAATGTCGTGGGTTGTCTTAACGCCATCTTTTTCGTATTCAACAGGAACAAGACCGTTTATGCAAAGCGGGAGGTTAAGCTGTGAAATTTGATAAGCTTTCGGAAGGTCGGGGTAAAAATAATTCTTGCGGTCAAAAACCGAGAACTTGTTTATGTCACAACCGAGTGCGAACCCCGCCTTAACCGCGTATTCAACAGCAGTCTCGTTTATAACCGGTAGCGTTCCGGGAAGCCCCGAGCATACAGGGCAACAGCGCGAATTTGTATCGCCGCCGAATTCTGCCGAACAGGTGCAAAAAACCTTTGAATGTGTGAGGAGTTCCGCATGAATTTCAAGACCGATTACGGGTACATATCCAGCCATCTTAGCATACCCCCTTTGCGGGAATTCTTGTGAAGGTTTTTTCAAACGCATCAGCCGCCCCGATAATCGTTTCTTCGTCCCACATCTTCCCGATAATCGACATACCGACAGGCATACCGCTTTCGTCATAACCGCAGGTTGTGGAAATCGCGGGGAGCGAGGCAATATTAACGGTAACGGTGCAGATATCCGAATAGTAAATCATCTTCGGATCGGTTATATTCTCGTTAATTCCGAACGCTGTGCGGGGAGCGGTCGGGGTTAAAATTACATCAGCAGTCTCGAAAATTTTGTTATATTCTTCGCGGATTTCCTGACGTAACGCGCAGGCCTTGCCGTAATATGCGTCGTAATAACCGCTTGACAGCGCATAGTTCCCGAGCATAATACGTCTCTTAACCTCACGCCCGAAGCCCTCGGAACGCGAATTCATAATAAGTTCGCCATAGGTCGAACCCTTTTCGGAACGATGACCGTATTTTATACCGTCGAACCGCGCAAGGTTAGAAGCCGCCTCTGCCGAGGAGATGAGAAAATATGCGGGAACAGCGTATTTAAGCGCGGGCATCGAACATTCGACAAGTTCCGCACCCATTGCCTTTAATTTTTCAGCCGCCGAAAGAACGGTTTTGCGGACAAATTCCGTTGCGCCGTCTTCAAAAAATTCTTTCGGCAGAGCAATTTTTAAGCCCTTTACGCCCTGTCCGCATTTCGCGGTAAAATCGGGTACAGCCATATGCATTGAAGTACCGTCATGAGGGTCAAAGCCCGAAACCCTGTTAAGAAGATAACCGCAATCCTCGGCGGAGCGGGCAATTGGACCGATCTGGTCGAGGGAAGAGGCGAACGCAATAAGCCCATAGCGCGAAACCCGCGCATAGGTCGGTTTAAGCCCGGTTACGCCGCAAAAAGAGGAGGGCTGGCGGATTGAACCGCCGGTATCCGAGCCGAGAGCGGCAGGCGCGAGCATTGCCGAAACCGCCGCCGCCGAACCGCCGGAAGAACCTCCCGGGACTTTTTCGAGGTCGTAGGGGTTTTTCGTTTTCTTTTCATAAGCCGTCTGCGTCGTCGAACCCATGGCGAATTCGTCCATCGAAGTTTTCCCGAGCATTACGGCGTTTTCATTGTTAAGCTTCTCCATGACGGTTGCATTATAGGGCGGTATAAAATCCTCGAGCATACGCGACGCACAGGTTGTCCGAACGCCCTCCGTACAGATGTTGTCCTTTATCGCGAGGGGAATCCCGGTAAGAGGGGAGACTTCGTTCGCGTTTATTCTTTCCTGCGCGGCGTTCGCCTGTTCCATTGCGGCTTCTTCGCAAACAGTAACATAGCTTTCTATTTTGGCGTCGGTTTTTTTAATATTATCAAGGTAACTTTGCGTGAGTTCCGCCGACGAAATTTCCTTTTTATCAAGCGCAGAACGCATCTGCCGCAAACTTAATTCGGTTAGATTCAAGTTTTTCACTTCCTTTATTCAACCACTTTAGGCACAACAAAACAGTTATTCATATTTCGGGCATTTTGTAAGATTTTCGCTGTAGCAAAGGAGGGTTCGTCTCTATCTTTGCGCAGTTCGTTAATGAACACATTTTTGTTGTCTTTAAGCGGATCATAAACCAAATCCGCGTTCTTGACGGTGTCCATAATGTCGATTATTTCGGTCATATCGGTTAAAAGCTCGTCCCGTTCGGTGTCCGAAAAGGTCAGCTTACCGAGTTCGGCAATCTGATTGAAGGTTTGTAAATCCATATATTGGTTACTTCCTTAGCTTTTTTGAAAATTATACATTACATTATAACATAATCCCCGAAAAATTGCAAGCACTTTTTCGGGGAATTTTGTTAATATTTTTGTAATATTTTATTGCCCGTAATAGGCGTCTTTGCCGTGCTTGCGTAAAAAGTGTTTATTCAATAGATTGTCGTCCATCGACATCAATAAATGTCTGGAATTCTGAGCAAGCATCAAGGTATGCCAAGCCATGAATGCAACCTCTTCAAGCACAACCGCGTTTTCCGCCGCCTTTTCGGGAGAATTGCCCCACGTGAAGGGTCCGTGTTCGTGAACCAAAACGGCAGGAACAACGTTATAGTCTTTTTTTCTAAATTCACGAACGATAATTTCGCCGGTATTTGCTTCATAGTCATTTTCAATTTCAGCCTTTTTCATCGGCGGCGTGCAAGGGATCTCGCCGTAAAAATAGTCCGCGTGGGTTGTGCCGAGGGGAGGAATTGCTCTGCCCATCTGCGCGAAAACCGTCGCAAATCTACTGTGGGTATGGCATACACCGCCGATTTCAGGGAAATTGCGGTATAAAACAAGGTGTGTCGGAGTATCGGAGGAGGGCTTTAGGCGGCTGTCTATAACTTCGCCGTCGGATAGCCGCACGATTACCATATCTTCCGGCTTCATCTCATCATACGAAACGCCGGACGGTTTTATAACCATAACGTCGTTTTCACGGTCAACGCCGCTGACGTTCCCCCAAGTGAGGGTTACGAGGTTGTTTTTAGGTAGGGCTAAATTCGCTTCATAAACCGCCTGTTTAAGTTTATCAATCATATTAACCTTTCAGCTTCCAAACAAGGTCGTTAACGAGGAGTTCCTGTTCAATCTTCGCGGGGGTGGAGTCTTTGTCGATAAGGATAAATTCAATGTCCATAATCCGCGCAAAATCCCTCATCATATCGACAGTTACATCGAGGGAAAGAACGGTGTGATGTGCGCCGCCCGCAATTATCCAACATTCCGCGCCGACGGTGAGGGAAGGTTCGGGCTTCCACATAACGCGGGCAACGGGGAGGTTCGGCATAGTTTGTGTCGGCTTAACGCACTCGATTTCCTGAACGATAAGGCGGAAACGTCCGCCTATGTCGATAATGCTTGCGACAATCCCTTTCCCGGGCTTATTCTCAAAAACAAGCCTTGCGGGAGCTTCTCTGTCGCCGATTCCGAGCGGGTGAATTTCAACCCGAGGCTTATCTTCCGCAATTGTCGGGTCAACTTCGAGCATATGAGCCCCGAGGCAGATGCCGTTTTTGAGGTCGTAGTTATAGTCTTCCATGAAAACGGAAAGCCCGTCCGAATAATTTGTAACCGTCTTCCCCATCCGCTTCATAATCGCGCAGAGTGCAGAAGTTTTCCAGTCGCCCTCACCCGCGTAACCATAGCCGGCAGCAAGGAGATTCTGAGAAGCAAGCCCGGGGAGCTGTTTTAAGCCGTATAAGTCTTGGAAAGTGTTCGAGAAAACCGAGCAATCCTCCCTGTCGAGCAGGTACTTTATCGCAATCTCTTCACGCGCCTGATAACGAATGGTTTCAATATCTGTATCTGACGAGATAAGCGAAAAATCGTATTTTTCCTTGTATTCAAGCATTTTTGCGTCAACTTCAATGTCTAAAACTGCGTCCATGGCTTCAACCATCGCACCGACGCCCCAAGTGTTAACCTGCCAGCCGAGCTTAATCTGCGCTTCAATCTTGTCGCCCTCTGTAACGGCAACTTCGCGCATATTATCGCCGAAGCGCATAACCTTAAGCGATTTTGAAAAAGC
>JAISIH010000075.1 GCA_031262105.1 Ruminococcus sp.
AAATTTTGCGATAATCCGGCGCGACACCCTCGACTTCCCGTATCCGACCATTCTTGCGCCGCTTGTCAAGGAGCGTTTATTAACTACCGTATGAATAAAAATTTAAGGGATGTTTTAACTAAATTTTTCGACAACCTTAACGAAATGCAGCGTGAAGCGGTTTTCACCATAACCGGTCCTGTTTTAATTCTCGCCGGTGCCGGCAGCGGAAAAACAACCGCCCTCATTAATCGCATTGTGGCGATGATACTATTCGGCGACACAGAAGACAGAGGCGAGAGGACAGAGGACAGAACCGCGGCGGGGTTTCCGGCGGGGTTATCTTCCGAAGACCGCGAATTTCTGGAAAATTATGATGGTGACAAGTCTCCCGATACTGTTGACAGGCTTTGTTCACTGATTGCTCGTGATCCTATCCCCCCTTGGCGGATTGCGGCGGTAACATTTACCAACAAGGCGGCGGGCGAACTCAAGGAGCGTCTCTCGCGAACCCTCGGGAGCATGGGCGACGGCGTTGTTGCCTGCACCTTCCACAGCTTTTGCATGAGAATTTTAAGGCGGGATATCAGCCGTCTCGGGTACTCGGCGCGTTTTGCCGTCTACGATTCGGACGACAGTGTAAGGCTTATTAAAAATTGCCTCAATGAACTTAACATTGACGAGAAATTTTTTCCTGCGAAGTCGCTCCAAAATAGGATTTCCCGCGCTAAGGACAAGCTTCTTACGCCGGACGATTACGCCGAGGAAAACAAAAAAAGCCCCGACCAATACCAAGTCAAGATTACAACGCGTGTTTATAAGCTATATCAGGCGAAGTGTCAGGCGGCGGATGCTGTCGATTTTGACGATATTATAATGCTTGCCGTGAAGCTCCTTGAGGACTTCCCGGATTTGCGGGAATATTATAACCGTCGGTTTACCCACATGATGGTTGACGAATTTCAGGACACAAATGCGGCTCAATATCGCCTTGCGGAGCTTATCTGCGGTGAACATAAGAACCTTTGCGTTGTCGGCGACGACGACCAATCAATCTACAAATTCCGCGGCGCAGTCGTCGAAAATATCCTTAATTTCAAGGAAAATTTCGACCCGAAGACGATTGTTATAAAGCTTGAACAGAACTACCGAAGCACAAAAACAATCCTTGCGGCGGCGAACTCAATCATCGAAAACAACACCCACGTCTATAAAAAAGAACTCTGGACAGAAAACGCCGATGGCGACCCGGTTACGCTCTATAAAGCCCCGGACGGCATTACGGAAGCTAAATTTGTTGTCGGGCAGATTACAGAAGCGCGAGACCAGACGGCAGAGGGCGGCGCGGATTCCGGCGATTTTAACTATTCCGATTTTGCGATCCTTTACCGCATGAACGCCCAATCCAACAGCTTTGAACGGGCTTTATCCGCCGCAGGTGTCCCATATCGCATTATCGGCGGGCTTCGGTTTTATGACCGAAAAGAGATAAAGGATATCTTGGCATATCTGCAACTTATTAACAACCCGCGTGATGTACTGCATTTCCGTCGGGCAGTAAACGAACCTAAGCGCGGCATCGGCGACGCCACAGTCTCGATGATTGAACAGATTGCCTTCGACCTGAAAGCCCCGCCGGAGCAGATTTGCGCAGAGGCGGCGAACTTCCCGCAGCTTGAAAAGAAGGCAGCCGTCCTCGGGCGTTTTGAAGAGATGATGGGGAAGCTTCGCGCCGACCTTTTCTCCGAAAAACCCCTCGAAGAATTCCTCGACAACCTCCTTTATAAAACCGGCTATAAGGCGATGCTCCAAAAGCTTGAAGAAGAGGGGCAAACCCGCCTCGAAAACTTGGGGGAACTCCGCTCCGACATTTTCCGCTTCCGGCAAGAGTCGGAGGAGGGCATCGGGAACGCCGCAATCTTAGCGAATTTCCTCGAAAGCCTCTCGCTCTATACAGATGTAGACAGATACGAGCCGATTGGTAACGCCGTAAACCTCTTAACAATCCATTCCGCAAAAGGGCTTGAGTGGGACACGGTTTTCCTCGTCGGCATGGAGGAGGGAATATTCCCCTCCGCACGCTCGGAGGACATGGAAGAAGATCGCCGCCTCGCCTATGTCGCGGTTACAAGGGCGAAGCGAAAACTATACGTTACCCGCGCCGCAGAACGCGTTCTCTATGGCTCAACCCAGCGCAACGCCGCCTCAAGGTTTATCCGCGAGATTGATAAAAACACGATTGCGGAATATTTCGCTGACGGTTATAACCCGGCGAAGCCGCCTACGTTACCTGCCTCGTCGTCAACAACTGCAACAATTGCCAAACCCGCCGCAAAAACAGACACAACAGACTATACCATAGGCGAAACGGTTATCCACCCGAAATTCGGCAAAGGCATGGTTATCACGGCGGAAAAGATGGGGAACGATTCCATGCTCGAAATTGCCTTTGAAGAAGTCGGGACAAAGAAGCTTATGGCGGCATATGCTAAGTTACGAAAGGCTTAGAAGTGAAAAATTATAACATAATGCTTTTGCGCCACGGTGAAACAGAAGCTAACGCACAGGGCTTATATATCGGGAAGACGGATATGCCGCTGTCTGAGAGCGGTGTTGCGGGTCTCGAGCTTATGCGGGAGAGGTTTTTTTATCCCGTTCCCGAAAAGATTTATTCCTCGCCGCTCACACGTGCGATTGAGAGTGCAAGGCTTCTTTTCCCCGATTATGCTCATGAAGAAATAAGCGTTGTTCCCGATCTTCGCGAGATGGATTTCGGCATTTTCGAGGGGCTTGCCGCCGTAAACCTTACCGAGCTTGACACCTACAAAAACTGGCTCTCGGGGGGGATTGATGCCGCTCCTCCGGGCGGCGAATCGGGCAGGGACGTCCTTTCGCGCTGCCTCTCCGGCGTAGAGCTTATCATAAACGACATGATGGAAAAGGACATCTCCGACAGCGTTCTAATAACCCATTCCGGGATTATAACGAACATAATCTGCTCATTCGGGCTCCCGAAATATTATCCGCGCGATATTGTCCCCGGGTTCGGCGCAGGCTATCTTATCTCCGTCTCCGCCGGGCTTTGGCAGTCCGCACATACCTTTGAAGTCGTCGGGCAGGTCCCGGGAGTCAGAGAATAGAGTGAATTTATGGACAACCAGAAACTTCCAAACGAGATTATAAAAAAGTCGGTAACGCATTACATGACTGTTTTCGGCGCAAGCCTTTTGCAGTTTTTAATGGTAATCTGTTATCTCGGGATCGGCTTTATGATAATTTTCACAGTGAAGACGGTTGCCTTCCCCGATATGGTTATCGGGGCAAACATAGAGTTTATCGGCTTCTGCGCGTTTTCCGCTATCCTTATCGGTGTGATGTTCCTTATAATGACGCCCTATATCTATGGCGGAATTTGGTATTCGACAAGCGCGGCGGAGGTTAAAATTGTCCCGAGCAACGTGCTTTTCGGCTGTTACAACGATTTTGACAGGATAAGAAAAGTCTTAAAATTAGAATTCGCCCTTACCGCAAGGAAGCTCCCGGTATTTATCCCGATTGCCGTTATCTCCGTCATGAATATCTTTTTGACGGTAAATATAATTGACTTTACTGCTGGGCTTATGCCTGTTTTTGCGGCGGCGGGCTGTACACTGTCCGTCTTCGGGCTTTTCATGCTCTATAAGGTTTATGCTCTGCGGTTTTTCCCGGCGCGTCATATCTTTGTCGAAAACCCCGATATCCCCGCGAATGAGATTATAGCCCGCGCCCGCGCCATGACGAAGGGGAAGAGCAACCTCCTTGCCGCGCTTTATCTTCGCCTGCTTCCTATGTATATGTTTTCACTCCTTGTCCTGCCGGCACTCTTTGTGATGCCGATTTCAATCAGCTGTTATTGTTATCTTTATAAATCTATATCTTAAGGGAGGAATATTATGGAAACTGTAATCTTTGCGGGAGGGTTCGGCACGCGCATTTCCGAGGAATCCCATCTTCGTCCGAAACCGATGGTTGACATCGGCGGACAGCCCATTCTATGGCACATTATGAAATATTACGCCGCTTTCGGGCATACTGATTTTATAATCTGCGCCGGCTATAAAAGCTATATGATAAAGGAATATTTCGCGGATTATTACCTCCATACCTCGAACATAACCTTCGATTTTCGGAATGAAAACAAGTTAATCGTCCACAACAGCGTTGCCGAGCCTTGGAAAGTTACAATTATCGACAGCGGCTTAAACGCAATGACAGGTTGCAGACTTAAAAGGGTTGAGGAATACATTACCGGCGACAAGTTCTTCTTAACGTATGGGGACGGCGTTTCGGACGTTGACCTTAACGCGCTTGAAGCCGCCCACAACGCAACCGACAGCATTGTAACCCTAACGTCTGTCCAGCCGCCCGAAAGATACGGTGTCCTTGAATTTAACGAAAACCGCACGAAGATAACCGCCTTTGCCGAAAAGAGCGAACTCTCGGGAAGCTATATCAACGCCGGTTTCATGGAATGTGACCGCAAGGTTTTCGACTATGTTGAGAACGACGAAAGCTGTATCTTCGAGAGAAAACCGATCGAAACCCTCGCCGCGCAGAACAAGTTAGGCGTCCATATCCACGACGGTTTCTGGCAATGTATGGACACAAAGCGCGAACACGACCTGTTAAACGACCTTTGGGATAACGGAAAAGCAAAATGGAAAATTTGGAATAACTGATGGACCAAAAGAAATCAAAAATCGGCGGTCAGGCACTCATCGGCGGGATTATGATGCGCGGTCCTGTTAAAACCGCGATGGCGGTAAGGCTTGCCGACAAGAGCATCGACGTCGAGACGTGGGACAATTATAAATCCGGGAAAGCTCCTTTCTTCACGAAAGTACCGCTTCTGCGCGGCTGTTTTAACTTCGTGCTTTCGCTCTATACCGGGATTCGCTGTACCATAAAATCCGCCGAAAAGGCGGCGGCGGGCGAGGGCGGGGAAGAAGAGCCGCTGTCGCCGTTTGAACAAAAGCTTCAAGATAAATTCGGCGATAAAATCGAGAAGCATTTTAACACAATAATGCTCCTCGTCTGTATCGTAACCGTAATTTTATCGGTGCTTGTCTTTAAGTTCGTGCCGACGTTTTTGTCGGGGCTTCTGCGGTTTCTTAACGCTCCCGATATGGTTAAGACGATTGCGGAGGGGATAATAAAATTCGCGCTTATCTGCGGATATATGTTCGCGGTGTCGAAGACGTCCGCAATGAAAGAGCTTTTTGCCTACCATGGCGCAGAACACAAGACCATCGCCTGTTTTGAGGCGGGCGAGGAACTAACCGTCGCGAACATACGCACGAAAACCCGCTTCCACCCGCGTTGCGGCACAAGCTTTATTCTAATTGTAATAATGCTCTCGATAGTTATCGGGCTTTTCCTGCCGTGGGAAAATATCTGGCACAGATACGGCTTACAGCTTCTCCTTCTAATCCCCGAAAGTGCGGTCGCGTATGAACTTATCCGCTTTGCCGGGAAGTTCTCGAATATCGTCACGAGAATAATCTCCGCGCCGGGGCTGTGGCTACAGCATATAACAACCCGCGAGCCGGACGACAGCATGATTGAGGTTGCAATTGAAGCGGTTAAGCCGGTAATAAAAGAAATCGAGTAATCCGCGCCGCCCCCGCCGCTTGTTTACTGTGGGTTCGTGAAAATTATATGCGGCGGCTTGCCCGCGGGGGCGTCCCCGCTGAAAAATTTTCTATGTATAAATTGTATTAAATATATGCAGATATTGTAACAGAAGTGTAATTGACATTTTATAATATATGTGTTAAAATAAACTTAATGAAAAAACGGAGGAAGCTATGAAAAAAATTATTTCTGTCATAATAACATTAGTGCTGATGCTTAGTTTTGCGGCTGTAAGCGTTTCTGCCGCGCCGAAACTCAGCTACACATCCTATACCCTCACGAAGGGTTATCAGATTGCCCTGAAAGTTACCGGCAATTCCGGCTCGGTGCAGTGGGGGTCTTCCGACACCTCTGTCGCGACCGTCAGCGCAGGGAAGGTTGTCGGGAAGTCAGTCGGCAACGCCGTTATAAGCGCGGTTGTTGACGGTCAGACACTTCGCTGCAACGTAAATGTTGTCGCAACAAAAATTGCGGCGGATAAGACAGCCGTAACCGTCGAGCGCGGGCAATACACAACCGTAACCCTCACCGTAACCGGCGACAAGAGCGGTTTAACCCTCTCTTCCGGCGATTCTTCGATTGCTAAAGGAAGTTGGGCAGGCGCGAAATGGGACGGGAACAAGATTACAATGCGTATCACAGGCGTAGCTCCCGGCTCTTCGACCGTAACCGTATACCGCAAAAACTTCAAATCTACATACTATAAAACATTCACAGTAACCGTTCCGGGTGCGGCAACCACTACAACGGCGGCAACAACAGCACCTTCTTCTACCCTCACGGTTTCTTCAACCAAGGTTTCCGTTAACGCGGGGGCAAGTTCTGCCGTACAAGTCTATCCGTCGGCGGCGGCTACCCTCTCCGCATACAGCACCGACACGGATATAGCCACAGTTGCCGCAGGAACAGTTTCCGGCAACGTCCGCACCTATAACATCACCGGCGTTAAGGCAGGAACAACGACAGTCCGCATCTACGACCGCACAAATCAATCCGTCTATTCCGATATAGTTGTAACGGTTACCGGCACAGCATATTACGTTGTCGGCACAACCCGCCCGACAGCAACGGGAACAGACCAAGTTGTAACCTTCGCAAAAAATAACCTGACCTATTATATGCTCGTGCCGTACGGCTATGACGAGGCAGACGTTAACACGGCAATTGCGAAGTATTTCAAGACTTATGAATACTACACCGTTTATTCCGAAAGCCCGACACTCACAACATACACCGACAGTATCCGCAATTTCACAAAGCAAAACACCTCATATAACCCTTATAACCCCTACGCTCCGACAACCCCGCAGTATTCGCCGCGCTACGTTCTCGTTCCGCGCGATTATGATAACGTAAAGCTCGACACAGCTATTGCGAAGTACAATAACATATATGAATACTATGTTATCTATAATGTCCGCCCCGTAACGACAGTAAGCTCAGATAAAGTTCAGAGCTGGCGGATCGTGGACAACACAGGCGTACAGCTTACCCGCTATATCCTCCTTCCTTATAATTTCGACCAAGCCCGCGTTGACGACATAAAAGCAGCCGACCTCAAGGAAAATCAGGACTTCTCGCTCTACGCCGTAACCGACACATTCCCGACAAATCCGGGCGTCGGCAACCAAGTCTTCTCTTGGAGAACGAAGGACAACAAGACACATTATATGGTTGTTCCGATAACGAACTGCGACTTCTTACAGAGAAACGACGCCGTTTATAAAGACACGGGCGTATACTGCTACTTCAACACCTACACAACCTCCCCGACGGTTGCGGATTCGACCCGCGAATACGTTGTTTCAATGTATATCCAGTCCGGCAACAGTTCTAAGCTTGCATACATATTAGTTGACAAAACCGACGCCGACTACGAAACGAAGCTCCAAAACATCCAGAACGGCACATACTATTTCACACCGCAGGGTACATACGCAGGGACGGTTCCCGAGCTTTGGAATTAACGGCTCTGCATAGTTTTCAGTAAAATTTTTGACGAGGTACGAAGCGGTATTATTTCCGCTTCGTATTTCGCGGTTTTGAAAGGGATTTATGAAAAAGATTTTATCGGTTATTCTTGCGGCTGTCTTAATGCTTTCCGTCGGGTTAAGCGTTTCGGCAGAAGAGGCTATGACGAAAGAACAGGCTAAGGTCAAGGCGCGTGAACTCATCGAGATTTTTTCTAACAGCACAGAGCTTGAAGTCTATGAAGAATACGGCAGAGGAAACTGGTTCGCCCTCGAAGAATATCTAACCGACCAAATCTATAATAACCCCTTTATCTACGAGGATTGGTACGATATATGGGAAAAATCGACAGACGATTATTCTTACGTTGACTCTGCCGTTCAGAATTTAGCCGCATATGCTTCCGAAAAGAAGGGTGTGTACGGCTTAAGCTTTGTTGTTGAAAACGAAAAGATTGTCGTTTTCGCTGCTTCCTATGGTTCCCCCGCGAGGGAAGCCGGAATCGTTCCCGGCGCAGTGCTTGTCTCATATGGCGAGACGGCAGTGCCGGAAGCCGCGACACAGGAAGACCTCTTGGCTTTTCAAAACTTTGTGAGTGAAGCCGATGCCCTGCCTCTTACCGTTCTGCTCCCGACCGGGGAGACCAAGGCGGTTACGATAACCCGCGCGGACTTTAGCGAAGACGCCGTTATCGAAGACGTCCTCATAGAAGACGGCACAGCCTATATAATTGTCCCGAGCTTTAACGACAAAACCGACGAATACTTCGCGAGTGCCTACAAAAAGGCGGAAGAAGCGGGCGTTAAGTCGATTATCATCGACCTTCGCACAAACACCGGCGGATATCTTACGCCCGCCTATAATATGATAAATATGATTGTCCCCGAAAAACTGCCGATGTATTACGAAAAGCATTCCAGCAATCTTTCGATTGCGACCACCGACGGCTTAGGCTCAAAGACTTGGCGTCCTGATATAGTCTGCCTTACAAGCAAAACGACCGCTTCCGCCGCAGAACTTTTCGCAGGGGTGCTGCAATACCACGGTTACGCAAGGCTTGTCGGCGAAAGCACCTACGGCAAGGGCAGCGGGCAGAGCATGGTTGAACTCACGAACGGCAACGATGTAGTCGTTACAAGTTTTTATACATACCTCCCGAACGGCCGGTCTTGGGAAGGCAAGGGGCTTACCCCCGATTACGTTATAACGGACGACCCGGCGACAGAAGCAGACGAGGTTTTAACCTACGCATATTCGTACGTTGATGGTGAGGGAACAGTTGTCGAAGAACCCGGCTACTACGGCTATGTTTATTACCTTAAAAAGGACGACGAACCCGACTTTATCGACACATTCGCTAATCTTCAGCGCATGAAGAGAGACGGCGTGAAGGAGCCTGTCCGCTTTACCTACGTTTCAAGCGGCGGCATGAAGATGATTGTTAACACCGATGATGCATATGCGGCGGGAAATATTAAGTATTATTTCGGCATCTACGGCGACCAGTCTAAGACTGCGGAAGAAATCCTTAAAAAAGAGGGCAGTCTCCCCGAAAAGGCAAGGGTTATCATGACGGCAATTGCGGGTGAGTATGGCTTTGCGCCGACAATTTCCCTAAAGATGGCTGATAAACCCGAGTATTTTTACTACTACGATTCCCTCGAAGACACCTACACCGCGTTTGAACCTCCCTATGTCTATGAAGACGGCGTGCTTCGCTTCAACATCGAAGTCGGCGGCATAATTATCGCTTCCCCGGTGGAAATTAAGTAAAACTCATTTACCTTCGCCGGAGGAATAATCCTTCGGCGAAGTATATTTTTGGGATAATTGGTGTGCGTTTATGAAAAGAATTTTATCGGGAATAGTTGCCCTGCTGTTAAGTTTAAGCCTTGCGCCGGCAATTGCAATTTCCGGCGCAGAAGAAGAACTCACGGAGGAAGAAGCCCGCAAGCGGGTTATCGAAACGATTGAGCTTTATGAGATATCGAGCAATTATGAAATTTTCCCCGAAGAGGGCGCAGGGAACTGGTTAGCCCTCGTCGATTACCTCACCGGCGTTTTTATGGAACACCCGGAGCTTTATGATGATCTTTACTATATCTGGAAAGATACCGTTGACAGATATTCTAACATTTATAACTCCGCCTTTTTGGAACAAAACTACGGGACAGAGCGGGTTAACCAGCCCGGGATACTCTTTTACAACGAGTCGGACGTCCTTACCGTATATGGAGCCGAAGACAATTCCCCCGCGGCGGCGGCAGGGCTTGTGAAAGACTCTGTTGTGCTTGAATTTAACGGCATAAAGCCTGTCGGGAACAGGGCTGATGACTTAAATGCAATCGGCAACAGCTATTATGACAACGATACATTTTTGCACTTAAAGGTAATGCTCCCGGACGGAACGGAGGCAGAATACGACATCGACGGCGCAGATTACGATTCGGACACGGCATCGGCAGTCTGTGAAGTCGGGAGAGTTAACCCCGATAAACCCGATGAGATTATCGACAAAGAAACCGGCTATATCCGCGTCACAAACGGTTTTAACGAAGACACCGGCGAGAAATTCGCCAAAGCTTGGAAATCGGCGGAGGAAGCGGGCGTAACCTCGGTTATAATCGACCTGCGAGATAACGGCGGCGGATATGTTTCTACCCTTAACAAGATACTCGATACAATTATCCCGGCAAGGGTACCGACATACTCGGATTTATATAAAGAAAGTATCATGCTTTTTTATAGCTCCGGCGAGGGAACTTTTAATCCCGATATAGTTATCCTCACGAACGAAAATTCCGCATCCGCTTCCGAAGTTGTCACCGAAGTTTTAAAGCAGAACGGGCTTGCGCGGAGTGTCGGAGGAAAAACCTTCGGCAAGGGTATCGGGCAGATAAACCAAACCCTTGCGAGCGAGAATATACTTGCTGTAACAGCCTTTGTAAACCTCCTCCCGAACGGCTATTCCTATAACATAAATGGTGTAACCCCCGACGCGGAAGTTACCGACGACCCGGAAACAGAGCTTGACGAAGTTTTGGATTTCGCTTATTCGTACGTTGACGGAGAGGGTACAAAAATAGAATCGCCGGCGCATTTTACCTATTCGTTCTTCCTCCCGGACGACAATTACCGTATGCCTATTGCAGGTTTAACCGACGCAAAGAAGACGGCGGATAAACTGGGTATCCCCATCTATCTTCAATTTATTTCAAGCGACGGTACAAAAACAATAGTTGACGTAGTGAAAGCCTTCAACGCCGCGAATGCCGATTATTATTTCGGGATTGACAAGGCAGAGTCGGATAAACTCGCCGCAGAGCTTAAGGCGGGAGGTCTCCACGAAAAGGCAAGGGTTTTAGTAACCGCAACCGACAAGACTGACAGAACGTATTATGACCCGACCGATGATTTCGGCTATTCGCAGACACTTTCGCTTAAACTTTATGCGGCGGAGAGTTTATACTTTTATTACTATGATGACGGAAATTACACAGCGTTTTCGCCGCCCTTTGTCTACGCAGACGGGAACCTTCGCTTTAACATAGAAAAGGGCGGAATAATTATTATCTCACCGGAGGAGATAAAGTGAAAAAACTGCTTTCGGGCATAGTTGCCCTAATTTTAACGCTAACCCTTGCGCCGGCGGCTTTTGCAGAAGAAACCTTAACCGACGCGGAAATTAAGGCAAAGAGGATAATAAACCTCTTCACCGCTTCGACAGAGAGAGAATACCTCCCGGGAGAGAAACAGGGAACATGGCTCGCGATGACCGATTATTTCGCGGAGATTATCGAAAACGATCCTGCGGCGTATGACGAGATTTTAGCTATCTGGATGGACAGCGTTGATAAGTATTCGTACATTACCCCTGAGGCTTCTTTCGACGCGGCTTACGACCCCCGCCGGACAAAAAAAGTGGGGGTTAGCGTCGAATTTAAAGAAGACGACGGCTGGTATGTTATTTTAGCTGAGAAAAATTCCCCGGCACAGATTGCGGGGGTTGTCGTCGGCACAAAGATGCTTGAATTTCACGGAACGCCCATGCCGATGGATGCTGAAACCGGTTTTGCCCTTATGGACAAAAAGATGGCAGAGACGGGTCTTTATGCCTTTAAGGGGCAGCTCCCCGACGGGACGGTTAAAGAATTCTCATTAACCCCCGCCGATTACGACTTAGAAGCAGATGCCGCAGAGTGCAAAGTTACCGGCAACACCGGCTACATAAGGATTCATACCTTTACAGAAGACGCGGACAGAAAATTTGCCGCGGCTTGGAAATCGGCGGAAGAACAGGGTGTGCGAAGCGTTATAATTGACGTAAGGGATAACCTCGGCGGCTATATACACATTTGCATGAATATATTAAACACTATAATTTCAGAAAAATTACCGGTCGAGTATTTCCAAACACAAAACGGTATTGACCTTTACGCGACATCAGGCACAGGGAGCAAGACTTTCCGCCCCGATATAGTTATCCTCACGAATGAAGCATCTGCCTCAGCCCCCGAAACCTTAACGGCAGTCCTGAAACATTACGGCTATGCAAGAAGTGTCGGAGCAAAAACGTACGGGAAGGCAGTCGGGCAAGCCAATACTTCGCTTAAAGACGGATATATGTTTGCAGTTACGGCGATGATGTTCTATCTCCCGGACGGCTCAACCTATAACCTCGAGGGGATAGCCCCCGATGTGGAAATCAAAGACGACCCCGAGACAGAGGCAGACGAGGTTTTGGAGTTCGCCTACAGTTACGTTGACAACGCGGGAACGCCGGTGAAGCAACCCTCAAACCTGCACTATACAATTAACCTTTCAAAAAAAGACGAGAAGATTCCGCTTTCATACTTCGCGGCGGCGAAGCGGCTTTCCGATGAGATGGGTATGCCGGTTTACTATACATTTAAGGCGGAGGACGGGACTAAAGTCACCGTTGATGCGGTTAAAGTATTTAGTCAGGCTAAAGAAGAATATAGTTTTGAAGGGTTATTAAAATGAAAAAGATCTTATCCGTTGCTGTCGCGGCTTTTCTTGCGCTGACTCTTGCACCTGCCGCTTTTGCAGAAGAAAGTGAGTCCGCAAAAAATGCCCGCGAAATAATCGAGATTTTTGAAATCTCGACGAAGATGGAGATTTTCCCCGAAGAAAACCGCGGAAACTGGTATGCACTCCTTGATTACCTCACCGAGGCTATGGAAAAGGACCCGGAGCTTTTCGACCGCTTAAAGGGGATCTGGAAGGACAGCGTTGACGTTTATTCAAACGTGTTTGACCCGGGCTATGACGACGAATATACCTCAAGCAAAAAGATTAACAACACCGGGCTTGCTATGGGGGTTAAAGACGGCACGCTGTTTGTATCTTCGACGGCAGAAAATTCACCTGCGAAAGCGGCGGGGGTAATAAAAGGCTCGGAGATTGTCGCGATAGGCGGCGTTCCGATAACCGGCGATGTTATCACCGACGCAACCGCTTATGGGGCGTCCGTAACTGAAAACGGATTCGTTGACCTTACGCTGAAACTGCCGTCCGGCGAGGTTAAGACCTATCACCTTGTCCCCGCAGATTATGATTCCGACGCGGCAATCGAGGTTTGCGAAATAAAGGGCGACACGGGTTATATTAAATCGACCGGCTTTTATTCCGACACCTCCGAACGCTTCGCGAAGGCGTGGAAGGCGGCTGAAACTGCGGGCGTAAAGAGCGTAATTATCGACATGAGAGACAACGGCGGCGGAATTATTGACGAGTGTTACAGGATGCTTAATATGGTTGTGCCGGACGTTTTACCGCTGTCTTTCTATGTCGAGAACAACGAGATTAACTGCATGACAGCGACCGGCGCCGGCTCGAAGACTTGGCGGCCGGACATTGTTATCCTTACAAATGGAAATTCCGCCTCTGCCGCAGAGATGTTTACAACCGCACTCACGACCGCCGGTTATGCGAGAACCGTCGGCACAAGAAGCTTCGGGAAGGGCATCGGGCAATCGCTTGAACCTCTCACGAGCGGCAACTCCCTCCACATAACCTCCCTCGTTTATTACACGCCGGATGGAAAAACCTATAATCGTGTGGGCTTAACCCCCGATGTCAAAGTTATCGACGACCCGATGACAGCGGCGGACGAGGTTTTGGAATACGCATACGGCTATGTTGACGGAGAGGGAACGGTCCGCGAAGATGTTGATGCATACCGCTTCACCTACCGCCTCAGAAACGATTTCGAGCCGATTAACATAAATCAGATTTTGTGGGTTAAAAACGACCCCGACCTTACGGGTAAGCAGGTTGTGTTCAGCTTTATGTCGGGGAACGGCATGAAGATGAATGTTGACATGAGGAAGGCTTATGATGCCGCGAAACTCTCTTTCCTTTTCGGGATAGACAGCGAAAGTTCCGCGAAAATCACCGAGGAATATCGAAACTCCGGGGCTTCCGAGGCAACCGCAATCGTTACAGCGCAAAAAGGCGATTTCGGCTTCTCCCCGACAATATCGTTAAAAACCCCGGCAGAGCCGGCGCATTTTTACCGCTGCGAAAACGAAACCCTGACAGAATTCACCCCTGCATATACATATGCTGACGGCGTTCTGCGGTTTAATATCGACAAAGGCGGGACGTTTATTGTCAGCCCTGACGAGATAAAGTAGTGTTAACTGCACGCTCTGTCGAGATAAAGTAAACGTTATGAAAAGCTGTACGAAAATCCTCGTACAGCTTTTTTGTTGCCTTGAAAAAGTTTCTGCGCTAACCTCTAAGGGCCTCGATTTTTGAAATCGGAAGGTTTAATACTTTAGCGATATCTGCGGAAGGCATACCATACAAAATTAAACTTCTCGCAGTATTTATAAGGGTTTCTGCTTTGCCTTCCTCTTTCGCATAATGCATTTCCGTTGCCTTATCCATCTCGTATTTTAAGCGTGACATATAGTGGTTATAGTCGCGGTCACTTTGTGTTACTCTTGATAAAGATTCCATAGCTTCCTTAAACTCCTCTCGCGCTTCAAATTCGTGAAAGAAATTACAGCTTCTTTTGCAAGGCTTCAATGTCGGCGAGGGGGAGTTTTACTCCTTTAGCTACATCTGCCGGAGCAAATCCGTTTCTTAGAAAATTTATTGCGGTTTCGATAAGGGTATTAGTAGTGCCTATTTGTATGCCTTCCTCTTTAGCGTAATGCATTTCCGTTGCCTTGTCCATCTCGTATTTTAAGCGTGACATATAGTGGTTATAGTCGCGGTCGCTTTGAGTTACTCTTGATAAAGATTCCATAGCTTCCTTAAACTCCTCTCGCGCTTCAAATTCGTGGGCTTTTTCCTTAAATTTGTTGTCGTTAACATATTCGATAAAGACCGCCCAACGTTCATCGTCGGTCATTTCGTCAACGGGTTTTGAAATTGACTTTTTTATTTTCGGCAATTCGACGTAAATTATACTGCAATAGTCGGATAAAACCAAATCGCCGTCTTTATAGTAAAACTTATGTATAAACCGATCGTCGTCGAAAACGACATAGTCGCAAATCATTATCTGAATTGCCTTGTCCATGTCGGAATAATGCTTTGTCCGCTGCCCGACGAAGAGTTTCCCCATGTAATATAGGCTTCGCACACGAAGATTAATATGCTCGTTGTCGGCGGTATCATTAGCCATGCGATGCGCCTGCATCTCAATCTGCACCTTGGTTCCGTCGTCGGTGGTGCAGTTTACGTCAAAACGCACCTCTTTTTCAAGCAATACAGCGTCTGCCGCGGGCTCGTTTTCCGCAACCTCCGACGAGACAATCTTAAGTCCCGTAAATGCAGAGATCATCGAGTTCCTGATTAAGCCCGTGTCATATCTTGTAAGCATTGCCTTGAAAATGTAGTCGTCCTTAAACGGCAAGATTTCCGGAATATTATTTATATCAATCACTGGCGTCACCCTCTTATATTATACACCGTTTCCCCCGCCGATGTCAACCCTTTTTCCCTCGGATTTTCCCCCATCTGTGCGTTATTACTTCGAGGGCACCGCAATATTTATCGGTGAGGGTTGTGACGAAAGACTCCCTATGTTTTGGGAGTGCAAACGTCAGCGGGAACATATGCTTTTCTATAATATCCCGCTCAAGCGGCGTTATGTCGAAATACTTCTCCGCATTCGCCCTCGCCCTTTTCGCGTGTTGCAGCGCGTGTCCGTCGGCAAGCGTCACCGTATGCCAATCGTACAAAAACAAATCGTGTAAGAGTCCGCCCCGCGCCGCCGCTCTCGCGTCCAAGCCGAGCTTTTTGCAGATGAGATAATTATAATATGAAACGTTTAAGCAATGCTCAAAAGTAGTCGTCTTTCCGTGGTGGATAACCTTTTTCATCTCGTTAACTGCGTCTGAGTCAACAAGATCCTCAATATGAGAGAGGAATTCTTTATCTAATGGCTTTTTTATACCGATAACTTTCATAGGTTTTTCTTTATCACTTTTTTTGTGTTTTTTTATAATAGTTGTTTTTTGTAAATAGTTTTATCTTTTTTGAATGTAAGATTAATTCATTTTTCAGTGAATTATTAAAATCTTTTTGAAAATGTAGGGGGAGATAAGGGGAGAGGGGGGCAACCTGAGTACAATCTTGTCTGCACGATTGAAAGTCTCCACTGTCCTCTTGTTTCCCCCCTCT